>JBFFXF010000388.1:0-5310 GCA_041569895.1 Planctomycetota bacterium
ACGAACTGGTCGTACGGCAGGTTGCGGTGCAGGCTCTCGCGGATCCAGTCGTGAAACAGGAAGGTGCCGCGCTTGTAGCTGTCGTTCTCCCGCTTGTTGCGCAGGATGGCGCTCCACTTGTTGGCGAAGTACTCGGCGTGGTCGACCGTGGCGAGGAGCCGATCGATCACCTTGTCGCGCTTGTTCTCGTCGGTGCTCTCGACGAACGCGCGTCGCTCCTCGAGCGTCGGCAACCGCCCGGCGATGTCGATGGTGACGCGACGCAGGAAGGTCTCGTCGTCACAGACGGGCGACGGCGGCAGGCCGAGCTGCTTGAGCTTCTTGAAGACGTTCGTGTCGACGAAATTGCGCTCGGGCGGCAGGTCGGTGACCTCGACGCCGAGCGGAATCGTCGCGCGGAACACCGCCACCTGCGCCTGGTAGCGGATCATCACGGCGACGTCGCCGGTGAGGTCGAGCGTCGTCACCAGGCCGCCCTCGCTCACCTCGGCCATCTCCGTGTTGTTCGGCTCGAACTGCGCCACCGGCGTGACGTTCTCGATGGTGCCGTCGGTGTAGTGCGCGAACACGCTGAGCTGCTGCGCGCTGCGCCGGTTCATGATGCGCTCGGTCGGGAAGACCTCGATGCGCGCGACGTGCGGGTCGTCGGGCTTGCCGTACGGCATCCCCTGGGCGACCCAGCGACGCAGCAACCGGTACTCGAACGAGTCCGCCTCGGTGCGCTGCCCGCCGCCGTGCGGCACGGCGCCGGACGCCTTCTGGAGCAGCAGGCTGTGCTCGGGCGCCGCCGGGAAGAGCCGCCGGCCGCGTGACTCGTAGACCAGGTACTCGTAGTCCTCGTCGGGATAGAAGCCGAGGAGCGACAGGGCGAATCCGTTCTGCCCTCCGGACTTCCCGTGACACCCGCCACCGTTGCACCCGAGCTTGGTGAAGATCGGCACGATCTGGTTCGGGAAGTTGACCGGCGGCGTGTCCGCGATGTCGGTCACCACGAGCTCGATCAGCGCGGACGTCTCGTTCGCGCCGCGGACCGTCACCGTCACCTCGCCATCGGCGAGCGGCGTCACGAGGCCCATGTGGTCGATCTCGATGATCCCCTCGGGGGCGACCTCGTAGGTCACGCGCCTCGAGACGTCGTGGAGCTGGCCGCTCGAGTAATGACCGTCGACGACGATCTGCCAGCGGTTGTCGGGCCCGCGGACGACGCGGTAGCCGTCCGCCTGCTCCTCGCCGGCGGCGGCGATCGAGATGCGCTCCAGCTCGCCCGGATCGCCGAGCCCGCGCGGCTCGACGGCGCGATCCGCCGCCCCCGCGCTCGCCGCGACGAGCAACGCCAGGACACAGAGAGTGCTGCGCGCCATTCGATTACTCCTTGAGGTTCTCTCTTCCACCGTGGATCGATCTCCGGTCTTGCTGCGGATCGGGCGCGGGCGACGACAGGATCGCCTCGCGCGACGCCGTTCGAGATCAGCCGATCAGCTCCGGCATCGGCTGGTACTGACTGTCGACGAGGTACTGCGGCCGTCCGGAGAGGTCGAGCACCGTCGTCGTGCGCGGGTCGAGGCCGAGGTTCTGGTAGAGCGTGGCGAAGACCTCCTGGAAGTGCACCGGGCGGTCCTTCGCCTCCTCGGCGCCCTTCGTCGTCGAGCCGATCACCTGGCCGGTCCGCAGACCTCCGCAGGCGAGCAGGGCCGTCGAGACGTTCGGCCAGTGGTCGCGTCCCGCGCTCTTGTTGATCTTCGGCGTGCGGCCGAACTCGCCCCACACGATGACCGACACGTCGCGGTCGAGCCCGCGCTGGTGCAGATCCTCGACGAGCGCCGAGACGCCCTGGTCGAGCATCGGCATGTCCTGGCGGCCGCGCTTGAAGTTGCCGCCGTGCCAGTCCCAGCGGCTGAAGGCGAGCGTCACGCATCGCACGCCCGCCTCGACGAGGCGCCGCGCCATGAGGAACTGATCGAGCAGCTTCGGTCCGCCGTCCGCCTGGTTCTTCGCGGTGCCGCGACCGTAACGATCGCGCACGCGGACATCCTCGCGCTCGAGATCGAGCGCCTCGGCGAGGCGACTCGAGGTGAGCACGCCGAACGCCTGGCTGGTGAACGCGTCCATGCCCTCCATCAGGCCGCTCGAGTCCGTCTCGCGACGGAATCGGTCGAAGCCCGTCAGCAGCGCCTTGCGATCGGCGAGCCGCTCGAGCGTCACGCCGTGCAGGATCATGTCGGCGCGCCCGTCGCCCGAGGGCTTGAACGGAGCGTGCGCCGCGCCGAGGAACCCGGGCTGTCCGGGATCGCTCCACGGCCTGTGGCCCATCGGCGGCGACAGCCCGACGAAGGGCGGCATGCCGGGGACCACCGATCCCTGGAGCTTCGACAGCACCGAGCCGAGCGCCGGCCACCCGCCCTGGGGCGGGTTGCGGTGCGACCGTCCCGAGAAGCACTGCACCGAGTAGTGCGATCCGGTGGCGCCGACGATGCTGCGAATGAACGCCAGGCGATCCGTCATCGCCGCCAGGCGCGGGAAGAGCTCGCAGATCTGGATTCCGGGGACGTTGGTGTCGATCGGCCGGAACTCGCCGCGGATCTCCTTCGGCGCGTCCGGCTTGAGGTCGAACATGTCCTGGTGCGGCGGGCCGCCCGGCAAGAAGATCATGATGATCGCCTTGTGAGAGCGGCGAACGCCCGCGCGGGACTCCGCCTGGAGGATCCCGGGCATCGAGAGTCCCCCGAGAGCGAGCCCTCCGATGGTCAGGAAGCTGCGTCGCGGGATCCCGTCACAGAACCGGCTCTCCTGGCCGAGGATCGTCAGCATGAGTACCTCCGAGCTCTCCCGCCGGGCGCCGCTCGCGTTCGCGGCCCCGGCGATCGGACTGTATCCGCTTCCGCCATCCTCTCAGCTGCCGTGCAGCTGCGATGCGCGCCCGCCACGGACGTCGTCGCCCGCGACGGCCCGGATAGTGTATCCGAAGCCGAATCGGAAGTTAATTTTAAAAACGCCGTGGTGGACCGGAGTTGCGATAACGGCGGCAGCCGTCAGAGGCTGCGGAGGAAGGCGAGCAGATCTCCCCAGTCCCCGTCGGAGAGCGGGTTTGCGTCGAGGCCATGGCGGAGGCGACCGAGCAGATCCTCGAGGTCCGCGGCGCGGCCGTCGTGGAGCAGCGCGCCGCCGAGGCCGACGCCCCGCAGCGACGGCGGATTGAACCGGCGCCGGCCCTGCTCGTCCGCGAGCCCGACATCGTGGACGCGCGGCGTCGTGTAGGCCGGCGGCCGGTGACACCGCGCACAGCCGCGCTCCTCGAAGACGCGACCTCCGCGCGCGACCGCCTCGGCGTCCGCGCCGGGAAGGCGGACCGGCGCCGGGAGCGCTCGGAGATACGCGACCAGCCCGTCGACGCGCTCCGGGGTCGCCCGGCCCTGCATCGTCGACGTCAGCGAGCGGCGCACCTGGTCCTCGAGGGTGGCGGTTCGCCCGTCCCAGCCCCACGGCCCGGTGGCGCGCGTTCCGAGGAGCGACGGCACGCGCTTCGGCGCGCCGAACGACCCGTCGCCGAGGTTGTCGTTGAGCAGCCCGTTCGAGTGGCCGTCGGTGTGGCAGCTGTGACAGCTGAACCAGCCGTCGTGCGAGAGCGACGCATCGAAGAAGAGCAGCTCTCCGCGATCCCGCGGCGCGAGCGGCGGTGACTTCCCGAGCGAGACCTCGACGGCGCGGTTCGCCGACGGTTCGACGATGCTCACCGAGTCCCCGAGCGTGTTGGCGACGAGCACGCGCCCTCCTGACCACGGCAACACCGCCGTCGGTCGGCGACCGACGCGGATGCGACGCGCCCGCGACGCGGGCCCGTCGACGATGGCGATCTCGCCGACGCCGGCGAGGGCGACGAGCACGGCGCCACTCACGTCGATCCGCACTTCGCCGGGATCTCCCGCGGCGTTGCCGGTGTCGCCGAGCAGCGTGAACCAGCTGTCGCGCAGGAGGCTCCCTTCAGGATCGAGCACGGTCTCGAGCGACAGCCAGCGCAGCACGTTGTTGATGACGATCCCCCAGTGGACGTCGTTGAAGTTGGTCGGCGCGAGCGGGTTGAGGATCTGGTGCGAGACCAGCACGCGGTCGCCCGACGCGGCGAGCGCGAGGCCGCGAATGTTGTGGGCGGGCAACTGTCGCGTCGACAGCAGCCGCCGCGTCGCGGCATCGATAAGCGCCACGCCTCCCGCGAAACTGTCGGCGACGACGAGCCGCGCGCGGTCGCCGATCAGCAGTTGCTCGCGCGGCGAGAACGGGAGCTCGACGACTCCGAGACGCTCGAGCCGTTTCCCGTCGCGCTCGCTGCCCGCATCGCGGCCCTCCGCCGCGGGCGCCAGCCCGACCAGCGTGACCGCTCGCGACCAGAGAGACGCCACCGAGATGAGCGCGCGACCGTCCACCTCGCCCACCTCGACGTCGGCCGGAAACGGCGCGACCGCGAGCGTGTCCGCGATCGACAGCCGCCCGTCACGCCGCTCGAGGAGCAGCAGCCGGTGATCGGTCTCGTCGCACGCGAGGAGACGACCATCGTCGAGCGCCGCGAGGTCGGCGATCCGTCCCCTACCGATGTGCGTCTCGACGACGACGCGCGCCCCGGGGACGTCGATCACCGACACGGACCCGGACCGCCGGTTGGCGACCGCCACGCGCGCGTCGCCGAGCGCGGCGAGCGCCACGGGGCGGCGGAACGAGGCGCGCTCGCGCAGGTCGTCCGCCGCGGCGTCCCTGGCGGGTTCAGGCGGCAGGGGCCCGAGGACGGCGATCGCCAGGACGAGCGGGGTGATCATGTCACGGAGTGTATCGGAGTCGGCGGGCGAGATCCAACCACGCCTGCGGGGCCGACGCCGTGCGATCGCTTACCGGAATGCCGCGCGCGCCCTCAACAAACGGCCCGCCCGCAGCCGATCTCCCTCAGGGACCCCCGACGATGACCGCCGAACACACCACCGACGACGCCCCTCGCACCGCGACATCCGCTGCGACACTCGAGTCGGCGCGCGCGATCGTCGAGGCGCGCGAGGCCCACGGGCAGCGGCCCGCGACGATCGATCTGTCGGTCGTCGTCCCGACGATCAACGAGGCGGACACCATCGCCGACGTCGTCGCCGGCATCGCGCGTGTCTGCGGGGACCTCGGCGTCCGGCACGAGGTGCTCGTCGTCGCCGGCGGCTCCACCGACGACACCCGCGAGACGGCGCGACGCGCCGGCGCGACGGTGATCGAGCAGTCCGAGCCGGGCTACGGCGCCGCCCTCCGGGAGGCGTTCGGTCGCGCGGCCGGACCGTACGACGC
>JBFFXF010000389.1:0-5303 GCA_041569895.1 Planctomycetota bacterium
ACGACGAGCGCAACAACGAGATCGACATCTCGCGCGAGCGTCCTGACGTCTCGAATCACCGGAAGAACTTCGTCGACGCCATCCGCGAGGGGGCTCGCCAGCGCACCGACGCGGAGACGGCGCACCTCTCCTCGTCGCTCTGTCACATGGCGAACATCGCCGCGCGCCTGGGACGCTCGCTGCGTTTCGATCCGGAGCGCGAGACGTTCCCCGACGATCGCGAGGCGAACGAGCTGCTCGGCCGCAGATACCGCGCCGGCGGCCACTGGGCGGCGCCGGCGGGCGTGGAGCGCCGGCGGTCAGCTGGAGCTTTCGTGCGCAGATTGCGCAGATTACGGTCCGCAGATTACGCAGATTACGCAGAGTGACGGGCTGCACTCGTCCTCGTCCTCGTCCTCGAACACGTCGCCAGCGCGGCCGACGTTCGGCGAGGACGGGTCCGCAGATTACGCAGATTGCGGAGAGTACGGTCCGCAGATTGACGCAGATTGAGGCGAGTCTGGGACTGAAGATCGGAATCGGTCATCGGAATCGGATCTCGGAGTCGGAATCGGTCCCCTGTCTCGGTCCTCCGATCTCCGATCTCTGTTCTCTGGTTTCTGGTCTCTGATCTCTGATCGCTGTCTCCGTTCCCCGCTCTCGAGGAGCCCCTTCCATGACCCGATTCACCATGCGGATCCCCACTCTCGGCGCCGCCGTCCTCGGCGCCATCGTCCTCGGCGCCATCGTCCTCGGCGCTGTCACGCTCGGCGCGCTCGTCGCCTGTGTCACTCCCCTTCTGGCTCCGAACGCCGGTCTCGCCGGCGCGCAGGAGACCGCCGACGACCCCGCGGCCGCGCTGCGGGCCGGCAAGGGCTTCATCGCGACGCCGGTCCATACCGCGGAGGAGGACCGGGCGCTCCTCGAGCTCTTCAAGGGACTGCGCGTCGCCGACGTCAGTGACGGCATGGATGCCGTCGGTCTGCGCAACACCGGTCTGATGGACCCGGCGATCCATCCTCTCTGGAAGGACACCAGCACGTTCAGTCACCGCTTCATCGGCATCGCGGTCACCGCCCGGTACGTGCCGGCGCAGGATCCCGCCGCCGATCGCGCGTCCGCCGACGACTTCGACGCCTGGGTCGGCGGGTGGTACCGCAAGCGCTCGCCGGAGCCCTTCACGGCGCTCCTGCGACCGGGAAGCGCGCTGGTGATCGATGAAGCCCTCGAGGCGGACGTCGGCTCGATCGGCTCGAACAACATCATGAGCTGGCGACTCGCCGGCTGCGTCGGCGTGGTCACCAGCGCCACGGCGCGGGACACCGACGAGGTCGCGGCGCAGCGCATCCCGCTCTACTTCCGCCAGCCCGGCCGGGGCATCCGTCCCGGACGCAACGAGATCGAATCGGTCAACCGTCCGGTGGTGGTCGGAGGCGTCCTGGTCATCCCGGGCGACGTCATCGTCGCCGACGGCGACGGCGTCATCGTCGTGCCGCGCCGGCACGCGGAACGGGTGGCGCGGTACGCGCACACGGTCCTCGAGGGCGACAAGGCGGCGCGCCGGCGGCTCTATGAGCGACTGGGGCTGCCGGAGGATGCTTCGGTGAAATGAGGAGGAGAGTGTCGGCGACTGATTCAAAGTCCGCTCGACTTCGCTGGCGAAACCCTCCGACGGACTCAGAAGGAAAGCAGGAAGAAGCGGAAAGCAGGAAACGGGTACGCCTTGCGAGCTCTGTCGCTCTCGAAGACGCCGTCGCGAAGCGAGAGTCGGTTACGATTTGAACCGCAGAGGCGCGGCGCGCCGCGTGAGAGCACAGAGACGCACAGAGGAGTTTCCCATCAATCCATCCGTTTCCTGCCTTCCTGAGTTTCCTGCCTTCCTCATGAATCGTCTGACAGCGAACCTGCGAAGTCGACTCTGCCTGCCGGGGCTTGGAACGTCGACAGCTCGGCCCCGACGGCGACGGTGAGCTCGACTGCGATCGGTTTCGGGCACGGGACCGGGTACGGGAACGGGAACGGGTACGGGGACGGGGCCGAGCCACTCAACCGGAGAGAAGCTCACACCCGAGCTCTCCCGGCTCACCCGGATCTTCCCCCCGGTCGGGGAACGGCGCCGGCGGCGGGGGACCCTGCTTGAAGAGGAACTCGAGGAGGATGATGGCGTCGGTGATGTCCAGGTCCTCGTCGTCGTCGACGTCGGCGGCGTCGGGGCAGGTCGTCGGCGCCGCGGCGAAGAGCTGCAGGATGATGCGCACCGCGTCGCTCAGGTCGACAATGCCGTCGAGGTTGGCGTCGCCGCGGATGAACATCGGCACCGGCTCGAGGACCGTGAAGCGGACGGCGTTCGACGTGTCGCCATCCGCGTTCCTGACCACGACGTCGATCGCGCCCGGGACGAGCGGCGGCACCGTCGCCCGGATCCTCGTGGCGCCGAGCCTCTCGACCGCGGACGCCGGCGTCGCCCCGAAGAGCACCTCGGCTCCCCGGCCGAACTCGCTGCCCTCGATGGTGACCTCGGCGCCCGGAAACGCCTGCGCGGGCACGATCGACGTGATCGCCGGCGGCGGCGGGTCGAAGGTCGTCGTCACGGTGATGTCGTCCGAGCCGACGACCTCGCCGCGGTGGTTGAACGCGATCAGCGTCAGCTCGTTGACGCCGTGATCGAGCGGCACCCGGGCGCGCCAGGTCGACAGTCCGGTCCAGGTCACGGGGAGCGGGTCAGGGCGTCCGGCGACGGCGATCGTCCGGACGTCGATCCAGCCGTTCCCCTCGAGCGTCGCGTCGGGGGTGGCGACGGTGAAGGCCCGGCCGCCGTTGGTGGTGATCGTGAAGGCGACGCTCGACGGCAATCGACTGCGGACGAAGTTGCCGCGCGCGGCGATGTAGTTCCGGAAGGTCCCGTAGCTGCGACCGGCGAGGCTGCCGTAGTGGTCGATCCAGCGGCTCATGTAGGTCGTGTTGTAGGTCGTCTCGATGATGTCGAGCAGGTGGCCGTAGTAGAGGCGCTGGAACGGCGGCCGCGTGATCACCTTCGCGAGGTTCTGGCTCCCCCAGAGCGGCGCCGACGTGCTCTGGACGAACGCGAAGTCCCAGTCCCACGGAAACGCGAGCACGCGGCGGTCGGAGGGCCGGTCATAGAGGCGGAGGTTGTGGTTGTTGCCCCACGTGTAAGCGTCCCCGACGCCGCAGAGGGCCATCATGGCGAACGTCCGCATCCACTCGTCGACGTCCATGACGTCGGCAATGCGTGATTCGAGCGACGACCCCGAGAGGCTCATCGTCTGCAGGAACGGGATCAGCCCGCTGAAGTCATCGCGATCGCGGTTGTTCCCCGGGATGAAGTTCCAGCGGTAGACCTCCTTGTCGTCGCCGAGGTCCTGCAGGTCGACGCCGAGGACGCCGTCGGGCTCGGGGAGCTTCAGCCCGTTCGGCGCGGTCGTCGTCGGGTAGTAGATCAGCTCGAACTCGAAGACCGTGCCGTCGCCGCCGTTCTCGAACTGCGAGTCGAGAAACACCCTGTTGAAGCGCGCCATCTGCAGGAGCGCCGGTCCGGTGTGCCGGCTCTGCGGCGCGATGATCCGGATGAGATCGACGTACTCGCCGGGGATGTCGCCGGCGTGCTGGATCATGTGCTTGATGAGGATCTCGTCCTGGCCGAAGTTGGTGCCGAGCGCCCAGCCGCCGGAGCGATCGACGGCGACGCCGCGGTGGACGCCGCGGAAGAGCCGGTCGGCGGGGAAACGCACGTTGAAGCCGACGCGGTTCGGCTGGTTGCGGCCGCGCTCGCTGCCCTTGAGACGCACGCCGCAGTCGTAGAAGACCTCGCGCTCGCGATAGACGACGGTCGCCCCGAGGCGGTCGTTGCTCATGACGTTCGTCGGCTCGTGGAGGAAGCTGGTGTCCTCCGGCGTCATGATGATCCGCAGGTTGTGCGCGTCGCCGGAACGCGCCTGGCCGTCGTCGACGCGATAGAGCGCCCTCGACTCCCGGCCGCCAGCCGGCCATGTCGCCGTCGCGCCGAGCGCATCGGCGGCCTCGACGTAGAACTGCACCGTGCGCGAGGCGGACTGCCCCGGAACGGTGCCGGCGAAGCGTCCATCCCCGTTCGCCGTCATCGAGGCGCTTCGCCACGAGCCGTCGTCGACGGACCACCACAGGGTGCATCCGTCGACGCCGTCGGGATCGGTGGCGACGATCGACACGGTCACCGCCTCGCCCGACGCGGGCACCGCCGGCGCGTGCCGCAGGTCGTGGAACGTGGGACCGATGGCGCTCTCGACGGTCGAGTTCTCTGCACCCGGCGTGCCGCTCGTCGGCGGGATGTCGATCAGCGTCGTGCGCGGCACGCGGTTGAAGTAGAGCCGCGTGTGGAGCTGGTTCGATCCGGCCAGCCAGCGCGCGCGGAAGGAGACCTCGTAGACCCGTCCGTTGGTGACCGAGCGGCCGCCGGCGAGTGTCGTCTCGGCGTGGTTGTGCATGTGCTCCGTGGCGCCTGTGGCGACGAGGTGGAGCACGCGGTTCCCCGGTCGGTCGGGATCGTCGACGACGCGGCTGTGTCGGTGGTTGCCGATGATGCGCCAGCCGCCGGTCCCCGATTCGAAGGTGCCGTTCGAGATCAGCTCGATGCGCGCGCCGCCGGGGTCCTCGAGGACGCTCAGGTCATCGATCAGCACCTCGCCGTCGTCGAGCAGTCCGAAGACGAACTCGCGCCACTGCGTCGGGCCGATGTTCGCTCGCGCCACCTCGCGGTAGGTGTACGTCTTCCACGCGGACTCGGGCTTGAGGCTCTCGTCGCTCGCCGCCCACGCGCCGGGGAGCGAGTTGTCCGCGTCGGGGTGTCGCAGCTCGAGGCTCGAGCGACCGCCGTCGGCGAGCTCCGGCCACGGGCGCCCGTCGAAGTAGCGCACCTCGTCGGCGGGGTTGCCGACGCTGTCCTTCAGGATCACCAGGTCGCCGCGCCGCGAGAGGCGGCCGCCAATATCCCCGACGATGCGGACGCCCGGGTGCAGCACGCGCAGGAATGCGCTGTCGTCCGCGACCACCAGATAGTCTCCGGGGCCGAGCGTCGTGCCGTTCTCGAAGGTGTAGGCGACACCGCCGTCCAGCCGCCAGCCGGTCAAGTCGACGGCGACGTCGCTCCGGTTGTACAGCTCGATCCAGCTCTCCGGCGACTCCTGGATCGGCCCGCCGCCGGTCTGGATCGACGCGAAGAGCTCGACTCCGAAGACGACGTCGCTCGACGTCGGCGACACCTGGTGCACCTCGACGGCGAGCACGTTGGTGCCGACGCGCAGCATGTCGACCGGGAGCGAGAAGGGCCC
>JBFFXF010000390.1:0-5278 GCA_041569895.1 Planctomycetota bacterium
CCGCCCGTCGTCCTCGTCCTCCTATGTCCCCGGTCTACTGTGTTACCTATGTACCCGGTTCGGACCCACGGTGCACGGTCACGGTCCACGGTCACGGTCCACGGTCACGGTCCACGGTCACGGTCCACGGTCACGGTCCACGGTCCACGGCATCGGCGTCGGTATCGGCATCGAAGACCTCCGAGGACGAGACGGGCACGGGTACGGGTACGGGAACGGGTACCGGGGGAAACCGATATTCCGATAGTCCCTCACCGGCCCCCGCCCCGACACCCCAATTCTCGCGCGCATCACGCTTTCGCCCGCGGACGCGGACGTCGACCCGGTCCCGGGGTACACTTCAGCCGGGGGACGGGATCGCCGGCGTTGATCGCCGGCGGCGCCGCCCGTATCATTTTGCGCCGCGGCGGGCCGCCTGACCGTGTCACGGCGGCCGCGGTGAACTCTTTGCGAGGCCGACGAATGCCGTTTCTCGAAAGCCTGCGCGGTCTCCCGGAGGGCAAGTTCGAGCTCGACAAGGACCCGTACGTCATCGGACGGAACAATGCCTGCGATCTCGTCCTCCAGACGCTGATCGTCTCGCGCGAGCACGCCCGCATCGAGAAGGAGGGCGACTCCTACTGGCTCCGCGATTGCGAGAGCCGTCACGGCACCTTCCTCAACGGGCAGCGGCTGCGGCGGCGCCAGCGCCTCAAGCACGGCGACGAGATCTCCATCTGCGGCAAGGTGCTCGGCTTCCGCGACCGGGCGGCCGCTCCCGAGCCGCTGCGGATCGCCGCGGGCCCCGAAGACCCGCTGATCATGACGACGCTCGACGCGCACGTCGATCCGGGCGCGACGGTCGCCGAGCCCGGCGCCAAGCTGCGCGCCGTGATCGACATCCTGCGCTGCCTGCAGACGTCCCCCACCGTCGAGGAGCTCCTGTCGCGCGTGCTGGAGAGCCTCTTCCGCATCTTTCCGCAGGCGAGCCGGGCCGCGGCGCTGACCATCGGCGAGGGCGACGAGCTCGTGCCGGTGGTGGCGCGCAGCCGCGCGGGTCTGGTCGACGCCGAGGTGCAGGTCAGCCAGACCATCGTCCAGCAGGCGATCGGCAACTGCCAGGCGATCCTCTCCGCCGACGCGTTCGAGGACGACCAGTTTCAGGGGAGCCACTCGATCGCCGACCTCGGCATCCACTCGGTGATGTGCGTGCCCGTCCTCGACCAGTCGCGCCGGCCGCTCGGACTGATCCAGGTGCACGCCGAGGAGCAGGGGAGGCGCTTCACCGAGGACGACCTCGACATCCTCGTCAACGTGGCGTCGTCGACGGCGCTCGCCCTCGACAACCTCCGCCTCCACGATATCCGTGTCGCGCAGGAGAAGCTCCACCGCGAGCTCGAGCTCGCCCGGGACATCCAGCACAAGTTCCTGCCGCCGTCGGCGCCGGAGATCCCGGGCTACCGCTTCGCGGCGCACTACGAGGCCGCCCAGAGCGTCGGGGGCGACTATTACGGCTTCACGGCGCTCCCCGATGGACGGCTCGGGGTCACCGTCGGCGACGTCTCGGGAAAGGGAATGGCGGCGGCGATGCTGATGGCGCGCCTCTCGAGCGACGTCCGATTCTCGCTGCTGACCGAGCCCGACGCCGGCGCCGCGCTGCAGGCGATCGATCGCTCCCTGCAGCACTCGGCGATCCACGACAAGTTCGTGACGTTGATCTTGCTGATCGTCGATCCGACGCGGCACGTCGTGACCATCGGCAATGCCGGTCACATCCCGCCGCTCCTGCGGCACCCCTCGGGCGAGGTCGAGGAGCTCGGCGAGGGGATCGGCGGCTGGCCGCTCCTGGTGAGCCCGACCGCGGACTACGATTACAAGTCCGCCGAGGTGCGCCTCGAGCCCGGCGATTGCATCGTGGCTGTCTCCGACGGCATCATCGAGGCGATGAATCGCAGTCGCGAGCTCTACGGCATCGAACGCCTCCGGGATGCCGTGTCGGCGGGTCCCGGCACGCCTTCCGAGCTCGCCACCTCGGTCATCGACAACGTCGGGGAGTTCGTCGCCGACACCGACCAGAACGACGACATCACGCTCGTCTGCTTCGGGCGCGACCCGGGAGGCTCGTGATGGCCGAGCAGGGCGAGCCGCGCACGTTCCGCGTCTCGATCCCCGGCGAGGCGCGATTCCTCAAGGCCGTGCGGGACTTCTTCAAGCCGATCCTGCGCGAGCCGCTCGGTGAGCAGTCGGAGATGGTCATCCTGGCGCTCGACGAGTGCTGCACGAACATGCTGAAATACCATGCGGCGTGTCGCGCCGGCCGGAACATCGACATCGAGGCGGTGCTCGACGAGAGGCGTGTGCAGCTCCGCGTGCTCGACTTCTGCCACCGGGACGACATCTCGAAGATCCAGCCGCGCGAGCTCTCGGACGTTCGTCCGGGCGGGCTCGGCACGCATTTCGTACAATCGATCATGGACGACGTCTCGTTCGAACCGAGGAGCGACCACGCCGGCCGGGTCGACCTCGTGCTGGAGAAGACCCTGTAGTGCGCGTCGACCAGCGTCCGTCTGCGACCTGATTCCTGTTCCCCTGCGCCCGGGAGATCGCGGAAGCGGCATTCATGCTCACCATCGACTCACAGAACTCCCCCTCGCACAGAACGATCTCGGCCCGCGGCGAGCTCGACCTCGAGACCGCCCCGGAGCTCCTCAACGCCATCCGCGCCGCCATCCGTGACGCGCCGGGCGTCCATGTCGACCTCAGCGGCGTCGAGTACGTCGACTCGTCCGGAATCGCGGTGCTGATTCAGGGGTACAAGCTGGCGCGAAACCAGTCGATCACGTACCGCCTTCGCGACCCGAGCCCCCAGGTGATGGCCGTCATCGAGCTCAGCCAGCTCGAGGACTTCTTCGAGTTCGAGCGGACCGACGGCGGAAGCTCATGAGCGCATCGAGGCTCCTCGCGCCCTTCGGCGCGGTCGGCCACGGCATCGTCCGGGCCCTCGCGGCCGTGCGCACCGGCCTGGCCCACGCCAGCGGCATGACGCGCCTCCTGGCCTCGGCCAACTACCATGCCTTCATCGCCCCGCTGCTCGGCAAGTCGAGACTGCGACAGCAGCTCTTCGTCACGGCGAGCAACGTCGGCGTGCTCTCGCTGCCGATCGTCTCGCTGATCTCCTTCCTGCTCGGAGCGATCCTCGTGCTGCAGTCGGGAGAGCCGCTGAAGCGATTCGGTCAACTGCAGGAGGTGCCGGGCGCGGTGGCGCTGACGCTGACGCGCGAGATCGCGCCGCTGCTGACGTCGATCATCATGACCGCGCGAGTCGGCGCGTCGTTCACCGCGGTGGTCGCCTCGATGAAGGTGAACGAGGAGATCATGGCGCTGGAGACGATGGCGATCAACCCGGTGGCGTACCTGGTCGCGCCGCGCTATCTGAGCATGCTCGTGATGCTGCCGTGCCTGACGGTGTTCTCGAACCTCATCGGCATGGTCGGCGGCGCGGTCGTCGCGTACGGCGTCTACGACCTGGCGTTCTCGGTCTACGTCCAGAAGACGATCGAGTACCTGAGCATGACCGACTTCGTGGCAGGACTGGTGAAGGCGGGCATCTTCAGCGTGGTGATCACGCTGGTGTGCTGTTACTTCGGACTCATCGCCGAGGGGGGACCCGTCGGCGTCGGGCGCAACATCATGGTGGCGGTCGTCACCACGCTGGTGCTGGTGATCGTCGGCGACGCGCTGGCGACGGCGTTCATCAACAACTACGTCTACTGAATCTGCTTTCGAGAGGGAGCCGTGGAGCCCGCGGTCGAGGCGAGGGAGATCACCAAGCGGTTCGGACGGGTGAAGGTGCTCGACGGGGTGACGTTCCAGGTGCCTCGCGGCCAGACCGTGTGCATCCTCGGCGGCTCGGGGGGCGGCAAGAGCACGCTGCTGAAGATCCTCATCGGCGTCCTCGAGCCGACCAGCGGCGAGGTGTTGATCGATTCGAAGCCGCTGCACGGCATCAGCGAACGGGCCCGCGACCGCATGCGTCTCAAGTTCGGCGTCATGTTCCAGAGCGGCGCGCTGCTCAACTCGATGACCATCGCCGAGAACGTCGCGCTGCCGCTCCAGCACCACACGAAGCTCGACGCGGAGACCATCTCGACGATGGTCAAGATGAAGCTGCAGCTCGTCGACCTTCTCCACGCCGCCGATCGGAGACCGAGCCAGATCTCCGGCGGCATGCAGAAGCGCGCCGCGGTCGCCCGCGCTCTCGCCCTCGATCCGAGAATCCTCTTCTACGACGAGCCGTCCGCCGGTCTCGACCCGATCGCGACCACGAGGCTCGACCGACTGATCAACAAGCTCAAGGTGTCGATGCGGATGACCAACATCGTCGTGACGCACGTCATGGAAAGCGTGCGTCGGATCGCCGATCGCGTCATCATGCTGCACGCGGGCCGGGTGGTGCTCGACGGCGCGCTGGACGACCTGCTGCAGAGCGACAACCCGCTGGTGAGGCAATTCGTCGAGGGCGACCTCGAGGGGCTCGCGAGCGAGTCCCAGTCGCGGCTCGACTTCCACAGAGACCTTCT
This sequence comes from Planctomycetota bacterium, assembly GCA_041569895.1. Taxonomy (GTDB): domain Bacteria; phylum Planctomycetota; class UBA8108; order UBA8108; family JACQVS01; genus JBFFXF01. Next base: position 4,560 of record JBFFXF010000390.1, read on the forward strand.
GATGTGAGCGGAGCGCCATGGCGGATTACCGAAAGCACGAGATCATCACCGGCCTCTTCGTCGTCGCGGCGGTGATCGTCTTCTCGATCTTCGCCTTCCGGGTCGGCGACGCCGACCTCTTCGGGCTCTTCCGGCCTCGCTCGATCACGTGCCGGTCGTACTTCGACGACGTCGGGAGCCTCGCCGACGGCGCGCAGGTCAAGGTCGGCGGGCGCTCCGTCGGCAAGGTGATCGGAGTCAGGATCGTGGAACGCGAGCTCGAGCCCGCCGAGGTCGAGCGTCTCGTCCGGCTGCACGAGGACAAGGTCGAGCGCGGCGTCGTCGCCGGCATGCTGCGTCAGGCGATCGAGGTCCGGTTCGAGGTCAACGATCCCGACCTCAAGATCGACGTCGCCGGGGCGCGGGTTTCGCTCGCCCAGGACAGCCCGCTGACGCCGCACTTCCTGGAGCTCGATCCCGGCGAGTGGGCCCCCGACGCGAGCCCGCGCCCCCTGGTGGAGTCCGCCCCGGCCGAGCCGCCGGTGATCCGCACGCGCGAGGCCGTCGGCCTCGAGGACCTGATCTCGGCGGCGCGGCCGGTGATCGGCAAGCTCGACGCCATCCTCTCGAAGATCGACCGCCGGGTGCTCGACGACAAGAACGTCGAGAGCCTCGGTCGCTTCGTCACCGACGTCTCCAACGCGGCCGCGAGCATCAAGGGCGCCGCGGCGGATCTCGAG
>JBFFXF010000391.1:0-5266 GCA_041569895.1 Planctomycetota bacterium
GCCACGCCGATGGCGTAGACGAACGGCAGCCCGGGCTCGCGGGCGAAGACGCGGCCCTTCGGCTCGCCGCCGGGAGGATCGGCGATCTCGTAGCGGTGAATGCGACCCCGCCGGTGCTCGAGCTCGATCACCATCCGCGGCCGGTCGAGACCGTAACGCGCGGGGTCCTCGAGCGCGTCGGTCACGAACTCCTCGACGCGCCACGTGTTCAGCCGGTCGAGCAGCGCCGGAACGATCTCCATGTCCGCGCGGCCGGCCGATGGCTTCTCGATGTACCAGCGCTGCGTGCCGCGCCGCCGGACGAGCTCGAGCGTCGGGCGTCCGGGCCGCTCGGCCGTCAGCCGCACGGCGTCCTCCTTGGGGACCGGGAAGACCGCGCGGGAGCGCAGATCGCGGAGCCCGACGTTGAAGTTCTTCTCCTTGAAGCGGGCACGCGACAGAAAGAGATCCTGCCCGTTGACGCGGTAGTACGCCAGCCGCGCCTGCGTGTCGTGGTGGTCGCGACCGACCTCGATGACGTGCTCGCGCTCGATCGGCCCGCGGGTGCGGAAGCGCACGGTCATCGCGGGTCCGTCGTCGCCGAGGACCGTCTCGACGCCGCCGTCGAGCAGCACCGGAGCGATGCGCTCGAGCTCGAGGATGCCGATGAGGATGCCGTCGACGCGCGCCGTCAACGCGTCGAACGGGAAGGGCTCGACGATGCGCCAGCGCGACAGGCCGCCGAACTCGTCGGGCTCGTAGCGCAGCAGCACGGGTCGCGGGCGGATCCCGAGCTCGCGGACCTCGGCCTGAGCGCCGGGCTCGATGCGGATCTCGACGATGTCGTTGACCGTCAGGTCCGCGAAGAGGAGCCCCGCGCTCTCCTCGCCCGCCCGGTCGCGCTCGAAGACATACGCGTACGCTGTCAGCGCGACGGCGATGGCGAAGAGCACGGCGGTCGTCCTGAACGATGGCTGCACGCGTCAGCTCCTGCGTATGAAGTAGATGAAGGTACCGAAGCAGAGGACGATCCCCGGGAAGAGGAAGATCGGCACCCAGAAGAGGAACGCCGCGATGTCGGGACTCCACTTGATGCGCCGCTCGACCCATTCGTCGCCCGACGTGCCGATCTCGCGCTCCTGTCCCAGGAGCCACCGCACCGAGTTGAGGGCGAGGTCGCGGTGCGAGAAGCGGTCGATCCAGAAGTTGGTGAAGGGCGACGCGTCCCCGAAGACGACGACCCGCGTCGGCAGGTGGACGTATCCGGGCGGCGGACGATCCGGGCGGCGGCGGTGCACGGCGGCGCCCCACACGACGACATGGGTCTCCTCGCCCTCGTCGATCCGCGCGTTGGCGTTGCGGTCGATGAAGACGGAGGCCAGCGACTCGGACGGCGGGCTCACCGTCTCGATGAGCATCTCCGCGGTGAGGTTGTCGCGGTACTGGAGCTCGAGCGGCCGCACGTGCTGGCCGAGCACCTCGAATCTCGTCGCCGAGAAGCCGCGCGTGATCGGGTGCAGCGGGTTCCACTTCAGCGCGACGACGACATCCGACCAGCGCGTCACGCCGCCCATGAACCGCTGCTTCTGAAACGCCTGCCCTCGCGCCACGCGGATCCCCCACTCGTCGAGCAGCGTGTCGAGGCCCTCGGAACCCGGACCGAGCATGACGAGGAGCCGTCCCCCGTCGAGGAGGTAGTCGTGGATCTTCGCCCGGCCGGAATCGTCGAAGGGCTTCGACGGGCTCATCATCAGCAGCAGGTCGCAGTCGGGCGGCACGGCCGCTCGCGTCGCCAGCGACAGCTCCTCGACCTCGTAGCCGTTGGCGCCGAGCTCCTCGCGCAGCCGCGAGGCGCCGTTCTGGCCGGTCTCCTTGATCGAGGCCTCGCCCCAGTCGCGCGACACGTAGATCTTTCGGCGCTCCTTGCGGATCAGCCGGGTGATGGCCGCCGTGAAGGCGCCCTCGGGGTCGATGCGGTGGATCTTGGGAGGATTCGTCTCCCAGGACGCGAGGTCGTCGATCGGCACCACCTGCCAGAGGTCCTCGTCGCCGCTGCTGACGAAGATGAAGCTGTTCAACTGGCTCTGCGTCAGGCTGTACCGGTCGCGGATCTCGACCCAGCGCAGCGAGTCCTCCTGGCTCTGCAGGTTGAGCTCGGCCTCGATGCGGATCTTCGGCTGGTGGGCGACGTACTGGTTCAGGAAGCTCCTGCAGCGCGCGAAGACCTGGCGCTCGATGTGGGCGTTCTCGTGGAAGAGGAACGGGATGATTACCAGGATGTCGTTCTCGACGAGCTCGAGGCGATTCCGCGTCTCCTCCGACAGCGTGTGCAGCCGCTCCTCCGTGAGGTCGACGCGATACGGGTGGCGGAAGACGATGATGTTCCCGATGACCAGGATGTAGAGCCCCAGGAAGACCACCGCCGCGAGGTTCAGCAGGCCGAGCCAGCGCTTGCGGCGGCTGAAGGTCTGCGCCGTCATCGCCACCTCCTCCCCTCGATCGCCTTGACGGCGAAGAAGAGGGCGAACGCGGTGAAGCTCATGTAGAGGGCGATGTAGCGCAAGTCGACGAGACCGAGCGCATAGTCGTTATAGAAGTGGTGGTGGAAGCTGATGAAGTCGAAGAAGTTCTGCGCCTCGGGGTCCTTCGGGAACATGCCGCGGCACTGCTGCAGGAAGAAGAGGAAGAGGTTGACCGCCATGGCGACGATCGCGGCGATCAGCTGGTTTCGCGTCAGCGCCGAGCTCAGCACCCCGACGGCGTTGAGCAGCGCCCCGAGCGAGACGACGCCGACGTAGAACGCGAACACCGGACCCCAGTCCGGGTTGCCGAGCACCTCGAGGATGCCGACGAAGATCAGCAGCGTCGACCAGATCAGCGTGAAGAAACAGGTGGAGGCGAAGAACTTCCCGAGGACCACCTGGGTATCGGTGACCGGCGCCGTCATCAGCGTCTCGAACGTGCCGGTCCGCTTCTCCTCCGCGAACAGCCGCATGGTGAGGATCGGCGGGATCAGCAGGAAGAGGATCCAGAACGGCGCGAAGCCGAAGAGGAACTGGACGACGCGATCGATCTGCCGCGTGTCGAACCGAAACGTCGTCGTGTAGACGTAGAAGGTGATGCCGTTCGTCAGGATGAAGACGAAAAGCACGACGTAGGCCGTCGGCGACAGGAAGTACGCCGAGAGCTCCCGCTGGAAGATCACTCGCAGGTTTCGCAGCGTCGCCGTCATGCCTCGGCCTCCGCGGGCGCCGGAGTCGCCGGCCGCCCGACGATCTCGAGGAACGCCTCCTCGAGCGTCACCTCCTCGCGATGGAGCTCTCGCAGCGTCCATCCGCGCTCGGCCGCCAGTCGAAAGATCGCCTCGCGCGGATCGCGACCGCGGCGCGGGCGCACGCGGTAGGTGCGCCGGCCGTCCCGGTCACCCTCGGCGGAGGGCTCGGAGGACACCGAGAGCAGTGCCTCGACCTCGTCGAGCGACTCGAGCGCCGCCCGCACGCCATCCGCCGGACCGGCGAGCTCGACGCGCACCGGGGAGACGTCGCGCACGCGCTGGCGCAGATTCTCGGCGCTGTCCTGCGCCGCGATGCGCCCCTCGTGGATGATGATGGCGCCCGAGCAGACGATCTCCACCTCGCTCAGGATGTGGGTCGAGAGGATCACCGTGCGGTCCTGCCCGACCTCGCGGAGCATGCTCCGGAACTGGATCACCTGCTTCGGGTCGAGGCCGACGGTGGGCTCGTCGAGGATGAGCACCCGCGGCCGCCCGAGCAGCGCATCGGCGAGGCCGACTCGCTGGCGGTACCCCTTCGACAGGGTGCCGATGATGCGCCGCTCGACGTCGGTGACGCCCGCCTGGTCGAGCGCGAGGCCCATCTCGCGGGCGCGGTCGCGACGCGCGATGCCCTTGAGCGCGGCGCGGAACTTGAGGAACTCGCGCACGCGCATCTCGGGGTAGAGCGGCACGCCCTCGGGGAGGTAGCCGATCGACCGCCGCACGGCGAGCGAGTCGCGGCTGACGTCGAAACCGGCGACGCGGACGCTGCCGCTGTCGCCGGAGAGAAAGCCGGTGAGGATGCGGAGCGTCGTCGTCTTGCCGGCGCCGTTGGGGCCGAGAAAGCCGACGATCTCCCGCTCATTGACCTCGAACCCGACGCCGTCGAGCGCGCGCACGGGACCGAAGTACTTCGTCAAGCCAGAGACGCTGATCATACTTGCTTCGGGGGCCGGAGCTCGAAAACACGGCCGGATGGCCTGCTCCCGCTATCGGCTCGCGCCGGGGAGCGTCTTCGATGTTCCGGAATGCCGAACGTGCAACTTGCTTCAATACGCCCGTCGCTGACGCGACGAGGGGATGCCCTCGGCCTCACGGTACTTGGTGACCGTACGCCGGGAGATCTGGATGCCGCTCTCTTCGAGCTTGCGGACGATATCGATGTCGCTCAGGGGGCTCTTCTTGTCCTCCTGCGCGACGAAATCCTTGATCCTCTGAATGACGCTGCCGCGCGCCTCCAGTGTACCGTCCGACTTCTGCGCGCCCCCGGTAAAGAAGAACTTCAGCTCGTGGAGCCCCTGCGGGCTCTGCACGTACTTGCCGCTGATCGCCCGACTGATGGTCGACACGTGCACGCCGACGCGCTCGGCGACGTCGACCATCTTCAGCGGCTTGAGGTGCGAGATGCCGTTGCGGAAGAAGCCCTCCTGGATCTTGACGATCTCGCGCGCGATGCGCTCCAGCGTCGACTGCCGCTGCCGGATCGCCGACAGCAGCCACTCGGCGCTCTCGAGCTTCTTCTTGATGAACTTCTTGACCTCCGGATCCTTGCGCGACTGCTTGTAGAGGTTCCGGTAGTAGTCGCTGACGCGCAGCCGCGGGAGGTAGTCGGACTCGACGCGCACCTCGAGCCGCTCGTTGACCTCCTCGACCATGACGTCCGGCTTGATGAACTGCGGCGGCTCGCCGCCGAAGAGCTTCCCGGGAATCGGGTTGAGGCTGGCGATGGTCTCGGCCGCCGTCTTGGTCTCGTCGATGGTGATGCCGAGCGCCTTGGCGATCTTCGGCAGCCGGTTGTTGGCGAGGTCGTCGAGGTGGCTCTCGATGATCCTGGTCTCGATCGGGTACGCCTGCGAGTCACGACGCAACTGCAGGAGAAGGCACTCCTTGAGGTCCTGGCCACCGATCCCGGGCGGGTCGAGCGACTGGACGACCTTCAGGGCCTTCTTCATCAGCTCCATCGTCACCCTGTTCGCCGCCTCCTCCCCGTCATCCTCCCGGACGTGCTCGACC
>JBFFXF010000392.1:0-5258 GCA_041569895.1 Planctomycetota bacterium
CGCCGTGCGACAGAGAACCGGATCCGACTCCGACTCCGATGTCCGATGCCGATGCCGATGCCGACACCGACTCCGATGCCGACACCGACTCCGATGCCGATGCCGACTCCGATGCCGATTCCGACTCGGATGCCCGATGCCGAGACCGATGTCCGACTCCTCATTCCGCGTCTCTGCGTAATCTGCGTAATCTGCGGACCGCTCTCCCCCAATCTGCGTCATCTGCGTAATCTGCCGACCGTTCTCCGCCAATCTGCGTCATCTGCGGATGCTCCCCCCGAGACCCCCAGCGCCCTCGCACCAAAAAAAAGACCCCCGATCCAAAGACCGGGGGTCCTCCCGAAACTTCAAACGGCTTCGATCAGTACATCCCGCCCATGCCGCCCGGGGGGCCGCCGCCGCCCGACTTCTTTTCCTCCGGGATCTCGCTGACGAGCGCCTCGGTGGTGAGCAGAAGCCCGGCGATGCTCGCGGCGTTCTCGAGCGCGGTGCGGGTCACCTTGGTGGGGTCGATGACGCCGGCCTCGACGAGATCGGTGTACTCGCCGCTGAGGGCGTTGTATCCCTCGTTGCCGCTGGCGTTGCGAACGCGCTCGGCGACGATGGCGCCGTCGATCCCCGCGTTCTCGGCGATCTGGCGGATCGGCGACTCCAGGGCGCGACGGATTATATCGACGCCGATTCTCTCGTCGCCGGTCGTCTTGACCTTCCCGAGGCCGGTGGCGGCGCGCAGCAGGGAGACGCCGCCGCCCGGGACGATGCCCTCCTCGACGGCCGCGCGGGTGGCGTGGAGTGCGTCCTCTACGCGCGCCTTCTTCTCCTTCATCTCCGCCTCGGTAGCCGCGCCGACGTTGATCTGCGCGACGCCGCCGGAGAGCTTCGCGAGCCGCTCCTGCAGCTTCTCGCGGTCGTAGTCGGACGTCGACTTCTCGAGCTCGGCCTTGATCTGGGCGATGCGGCCCTTGATCTCGTTCGACGAGCCGGCGCCCTCGATGATCGTCGTCGTCTCCTTGTCGATGATGACCTTCTTGGCGCGGCCGAGATCGGAGATCTGGATGTTCTTGAGCTCGACGCCGAGGTCCTCGAAGATCGCGCGGCCGCCGGTGAGAATCGCGATGTCCTCGAGCATGGCCTTGCGGCGATCACCGAAGCCGGGCGCCTTGACGGCGCAGCACTGGAACGTGCCACGGAGCTTGTTGATCACCAGGGTGGCGAGCGCCTCGCCCTCGACGTCCTCGGCGACGATCAGGAACGGCTTGCCGGCCTGGGCGACCTTCTCGAGAAGCGGCACGAGGTCCTTGATCGCCGAGATCTTCCTCTCGTGCACCAGGACGAACGCGTCCTCGAGCTCGCACTGCATCTCCTCGGGCTTGGTGACGAAGTGGGGGGAGGTGTAGCCCTTGTCGAACTGCATGCCCTCGACCCACTCGACCTCGGTCTCGAGTGACTTGCCCTCCTCGACCGTGATGACGCCGTCCTTGCCGACCTTCTCCATCGCCTCGGCGATCATGTCGCCGATCTCCGCGTCGTTGTTGCTCGCGATTGACGCGACCTGGGCGATCTCCTTCTTGTCCTTGATGGTCTTCGACATGCTGTGCAGCTCGGCCACCACAGACTGCACGGCCTTGTTGATGCCGCGCTGCAGCTCGATCGGGCTGGCGCCCGCGACGACGTTCTTCAGGCCTTCCTCGAAGATCGCCTCGGCCAGCACGGTCGCGGTCGTCGTGCCGTCACCCGCGTTGTCCGACGTCTTCGAGGCGACCTCCTTGACCATCTGGGCGCCCATGTTCTCGTAGGAGTCCTCGAGCTCGATCTCCTTGGCGACAGTGACGCCGTCCTTGGTGACCGTGGGCGATCCGAAGCTCTTCTCGAGGATGACGTTGCGGCCGCGCGGCCCGAGAGTGACCTTGACGGCCCGGGCGAGCTTCTTCACGCCGTTGCGAATCGCCTCGCGGGCCTCGTGGTCGAACGCGATCTTTTTGGCAGACATGTCTCTTTGAACCTCCTGTCAGCCGCCGGTCGGTGCCGGCCGAGCAAATTCGTTCTATTCGGTTTTCTCAGTCGATCCGTGTCGTACTTCCGTGTCGTGCTTCCGTGTCGTGCCGGGTGTTTCCGCCTGACCTCACTCGACGATCGCGAGGATGTCGTCCTCGTTCAGAATCAGGAGCTCCTCGCCGTCGAGCTTGACCTCCGTGCCCGCGTACGAGCTGAAGATGACGCGGTCGTTCTTCTTGACCTGGAACTTGGCGCGCTCGCCGTTGTCGAGAAGCCGTCCGGTGCCGAGCGAGATCACCACGCCCTCCTTCGGCTTCTCCTTCGCGGTGTCGGGCAGCACGATGCCGCCCTTGGTCTTCTCCTCCGCCTCGACGCGGCGGACGACGATCTTGTCGTTGAGCGGACGGATGTTCGTCTTCGCCATCGCAGTCCTCGAACTCCTTCAATCTCTTGGCCGGTGGCGGGAGAGACCCCGCACCCCTGTCACGCGAAATACGTCTCCCGTCAACGCTCTCGCCCAGAGCAAAGTCTGTGCCTCCGACCGGCCGCACCGCAAACCACGGCGGCGCTGCATCTTGGGCGAGGTGTCGGGGAGGCGGTCGGGAGGCGGGTGACTGCCAAAGTGGCACCGGGGAGAGCCGTGCGGGCGCCTGGCTGTCAGAATGTCAGCCGGGGCGGACGGCCGCCGGAGGGGTGTGGGCGGCCCTCAGTCGCGGACCGCGGAGCGCTTCAGGCCGTAGCGGGCGATCTTGTTGTAGAGGCTCTGCCGCGGGATCTGCAGCACCTTGGTGACGCGCGACTTGTTCCAGCGGTTCTCGCGCAGCGCGTTCATCAGCACGGCCTTCTCGCACTCGGCGATGATCTCGTTGAAGGTCGTCCGCCGCGGGATCCGCAGCACGATCTGGTTCTCGATCTCCTCGGCGCCCTCGCCGACGTACGAGCGCGCCGGCCCGCCCGAGAGGAGCGGCAGGATCTCCTTGCGCGTCACGACGCGCCGCTTGCCGATGACCACCAGCCGCCGCAGCACGTTGGTGAGTTCGCGCACGTTTCCGGGCCAGCTGTAGGAGAGCAGCGCCTTCATGGCGCTCTCGCTCAGGCGCCGGCGCACGCCCTCGTCGCGGGCGATCTCGTCCATGATGTGTCGCACGAGGTGGGGAATGTCCTCCATGCGCTCGCGCAACGGCGGCACCTCGATGCTGATGACGTTGAGCCGGTAGTAGAGGTCGGCGCGGAAGGTGCCCTGCTCGACCAGGTGACGGAGATCGCGGTTCGAGGCGCAGAGGACACGGACGTCGACGCGCACGATCTTCTTCGATCCGATCGGGCGGATGACGCCCTCCTGGAGGGCCCGGAGGAGCTTGCGCTGCATGCCCTCCGACAGGTCGCCGATCTCGTCGAGGAAGAGCGTCCCCCCGTCCGCCAGCTCGAAGAGCCCCTTGCGGTTGTCGTCGGCGCCGGTGAAGGCCCCGCGCACGTAGCCGAAGAGCTCGCTCTCGAGCAGCGTTTCGGAGATCGCCCCGCAGTTCTCGGAGATGAATCGGGCATCGCGGCGCTTGCCGGCCTCGTGGATCGCCCGGGCGAGGAGCTCCTTGCCCGTGCCGCTCTCCCCGACGATGCAGACGTTGAAGTCGGTGTCCTTGATCTTCTCGACGAGCTCGAAGATCTTGCGGAGCTTCTCGGAGTTTCCGACGATGCCGTGGAAGGTCGGCACCTCGCCGCCCGGCGCCGGCTCGCCGTCGGCGGACTCCTCCTCCTCCGCCGAAGCCTCCTCCGAAGCGGCGTCAGCGCCCTCGCTGCGCACGCGACGGATCTCCTTCTCGAGCAACGCCCGCTGGAGGATCGGCAGGCAGATCAGCGCGAAGTCCTGGACCACCGCGAGCTCGTTCTCCTCGAACGGAGACTCGCCGACCGCGCGGGCCAGATAGAAGACGCCCAGTCGCTCCGGTGTGGCGGAGAAGGGGAAGCAGAGCACGGAGTGCGAGACCTCGATCCCCTCGCTCGCCGGCTCGCCGAGGCAGCCCTTGATCACCACCGGCTCGCCCGAGGAGACCGCCTTCTTGACGATTCGGTGATTGAGCGAGAACTCGGGATCGCCCTCGTCGGAAATCTCCAGTTGCTCGCCGGGACCTTGGCCGGTGACGCGCCGGGAGCTCCCGGTCCGCAGCGCCCCGCCGGTTCCCTGCTCGTCGTACAGGACGGTGCCGCGCTCGCAGCGGAGTTCGCGCAGGAGGCAGTCGAGGACCGTCTGCTCGAGTCGTCTCGGGTCCTCCCGGACCTTGAGCATGTCACTCGCGACGTCGCGCAGACGAACGTAGCGGTCCGCGACCTCCCTGGTCTTCACGGGGGACTCCTGAAGCTCCGTACTGGTGCTGAAGTCAGTCTGGTCCATCAGCTCCTCGGGACGCCGGCGCTGCCCGGGAATCGAGCTCTTGACGCGCGCGATCAGCGCGATTCCGCCCCCCCTTCCAATCCTCTATCGACTTTCTTGACAGAAGGACTTTGGTTCACGCTCGACTTTTCCCCCGGTGACTTCTCCTTTGGCCCCATAATTCTCCGCGTGGTATCTTCTTTTGGGCGCGTCTGTTGCCGACCCGTCAGCGGTGTCCTCCGGAGTGCTTCCCGCGCCGCGGGAGGCGCCGCCGGGGCGGCCCGTTTCCGGAAAAGTCCCGAGCCGCATGAGCCGACCGCATTCGATCCAGAGACCGATCCTCGCGCAGATCGCCGCCGCCATAGTCGTGGTGGCGATGGGCGGGAGTCCGGCGCTCTCGCAGGTCGAGGCCGAGACCGTCCCGCCGCCGAGCGCCGAGGAGCTCGTCGAGCGGCTCGGCGCTCGTGACTGGACGCTCCGCGAGGACGCGCAGAGCCGGCTGATCGAGTTGGGCACGACCGCGATCGCCGCGTTGATCGAGGGCGCCCGATCCCGCAACCTGGAGATCGCCCAGCGCGCCCGATTCGTGCTCGCCCGCATCGATCCGCTGCGGCTCCGGTTCCGGATCGTGCGCGTCCGGCTGGCGTCCTCGCCCGAGGTCGTCGAGGTGCTCGACGGCGAGAGCAGCGACGAGGAGGAGATCGAGATCGCGCCCGAGCAGCGCGGCACGTCCGGCCTCGCTGTCAGTTATTTCATCAAGACGCGACCGGTCCCCGGCGAACGGCTCCACATCCGCGTCGAGAAGGGTCGGCGGCAGAGCTCGTACCGGCTGTCGCTGCGGGACCCGCTCTCGACTCCCGACGCGGTCAGCATCCTCGAGCGCGGCGCCGAGACG
>JBFFXF010000393.1:0-5177 GCA_041569895.1 Planctomycetota bacterium
GCCGACCGCGACCGCGACACCGACGTCACCACCCGAGGCACGCGATCCGACCGATGCGCCGGAGGCGCCCGCCTCGGCGTCGCGCTTCGACCCGAGACTCCTCGATCAGACGGACACCGTCGAGGACGAGCCGGAGGCGATCGGCGCCTGCAGGTGACGGCGGTCGCCCGAGCTCGCCCGGCGGCGCGCGGGGGCCCGGGGAGGGCGTTCATCCCGCGAGTTACGGAGGTCATTTGACTCCTGGAACGGGTTCCTTATACTGGGATTACGGCAATCGCAGCGCCTCGGAACAGCTCGGGGAGCTCGGTCGGAAAGAGCTCGGCGCGACCAACAGCGGTGTGGCTCGCGACCCACCGGGCCGCACGGGAAACGAATCGGGCATGAACGTCTGGAAAAGCTTCGCCGCGAACGACGTCACGCACAGCATGGCGCATTATCTGACCACGCTGCTCAAGCTCCATGACGAGCGCGGGTACGCGCGTGTGTCCGACATCGCGAAGGAGCTCGACGTCACCAAGGGATCGGTATCCGTCCAGAAGAAGCACCTCATCGAGATGGGCTTCGTCGTCGAGGACGAGAACAAGTTCCTGCGGCTCACCGAGGAGGGACAGGCGAAGGCGAAGGAAGTGCTCCACAATCGCCAGATCCTGATCCGGTTCATCCACAACGTCCTCGGCATCGACCCCGTGCAGGCGGAGACCGACGCCTGCAAGATCGAGCACCTCGTCTCGTGGGAAACCTGTCACGAGCTCCTCGCGCTCGTCCGGTTCCTCGAGAGCGACGATCCGGTCGCGAGCGACTTCCTCGAGAGACTGAAGACGTACAAGCCCCACTGCTCGTCGCCCGAGGACTGCAGCGTCTGTCGAGAGACGTGCCTCGCCGACATGGAGCACCCGCTGTCGACGAGCGGCACGATGACCGCGGACGGCGCCTCCGATCAGTAGCCGGGGCCCGGTCCACCACCCTCCGTCGCGCCGACCACCATGGGACTCGAGCCCCTGATCCAGGCAGCGGCGCGCCATCGCCGCGCCGTCCTCGCGGTCGTTCTGATCGTGACCGCGGTGCTCGGCGTCGGTCTGACGCGGCTGCGCGTCGGGACGAGCCTCCTCGAGTGGCTGCCGGCCAGCCACCCGAACGTCGAGGCGTTCCGGGACGTCTTCGACTCGCTCGGCGGCGCCGTCAATCAGGAGCTGGTCTGGATCGAGCTCGATCCGGCCGGCGCGACCGCCGCCGGCGTGACGCAGATCTCCGACCACGCGAGCCTCGCCGCCCAGGACGAGCTCATCGCTCATGTGCGCCAGCGCGTGCCGGGGGTCACGGGCGTCTTCGGCGTGCTGCCGCTCGTCAAGCTGGTTCACGGGCTGCGATCCGGGTCCGAGCCGTCCCTGCCCGCGTCGCCGGCCGAGACCGCGGTGCTCTGGCGAGTGCTCGAGGCGGCGACCGGCGACCTGCTCGAGGCGATCGTCGCCGACGACGGCCGCGGCACCATCCTCTCCTTCGTGCTCGACGTCGACCGCGCATCGCCGAGCTCCCGCGACGCGGGCCAGGCGCTGCGCGAGGCGATCCGATCGTACGCCGAGGACCCGGACCGGACGCACGACCTCTTCGTGGACGACTACCTCGTGCCTGTCGGGCTCAACACCGGCTCGACCGTGATCGACGAATCGCTGCGGCACGCGCTCGTCATGCTGACGCCGTTCGCCGCCGTCTTCCTGCTGGCGATGCTCCAGTTTCTCTTCGGCAACTGGCGCGTGCTCGTCGCGGTCGTCGCCGTGCTCGTGCTCGGTTTCGTGTGGGCTCTCGGGCTGATGGGGTGGACCGGCGCGCCGATCAACATCGTCACCGTCTCCATCGTCCCGCTGCTGCTCGGCTGCGGCGTCAACTACGCGATCCTCCTCTCGATGGAGGCGCTCGACCGCCGCATCGAGGGCACGAGCGCCGAGCAGACGCTGGTCAAGGTGTCACGGAGCTCGGCCACGGCGATCATGCTGACGACGCTGACCACCGTGGCGGGACTCCTGTCGCTCGGCCTCTCCGACAGCCCGGGGATCATGCAGCTCGGCCTGCACGCGGCGGCGGGGATGGCCGCGCTGGCGGCGCTCGCGCTCGCCCTGCTTCCCGGAGTGGTCGTCGGCGTTCCGCCGCGGTCGCGCCATCGTCGCGGCCCGGTGATCGCGCCGCTCGCCGCCTCGTTCGCCCGCAACCGTTCGGTGGTGCTGCTCGTCTACGCGATCGGCGTCGCCGCCTCGGTGACGCTGGTGCGTGAGCCGGTCTTTTTGCTCGACGTCCTCGAGGGGAACTACCCCGCGGACAGCGCCATCCTGCGCAGCGTCGAGCGCATGCGCGAGCGATGCGGCGGCACCTTTCCGGAGATCGTCATCGCGCGCGGCGACCTCACCTCGCCCCGCAGTCTCGAGGCCATGGATCGCGTCGAGGACGGTCTGGCGAACTCGGCGGAGCTGGAGGATTTCGAGGTTGTCGGCGCGACGACCATTCTCGGCATGTACTCGCTCGTCGAGAAGAACGACCTGCTGACGATGGGCATCGCGCTCGCCGGGCACGGCGGCGACCCGCGCAAGGCGGCGCCGCGCACGCCGGAGGAGATCCGGGCCCTGGTCGACAAGCTCCACGCCAGTCCCGCGTGGTCGACGCTGGCCGGGATGTTCATCTCGCGCGACGGTCGCTCCGGCGCCATCCTGCTGCTCGGCGGCGAGGCCGGCACCGACATGGACACGGTCGAGCACACCTGGGGAGCGCTCGAGTCGGTGATCGCCGCCGAGCGACGCGAGGGCGATCCGATCGAGCTGTCCTTCCTCGGCTACCGCACCATGAGCTACCTCTTCGCGACGCACAGCCTCGCGTCGATTCGCACGGTCGCCGTCGTGACGCTGATCGTCGTGCTGACCCTCTCCGCCTTCGTTCTGCGGCGACGGCGCGCCTTGCTCGTCGTCGGCACGCTGATGACGACGAGCTGTGTCGTCTGGTTCGGCCTGCTGCAGCTCCTCGACATCTACGTGTCGATCTTCCTGCTCTTCCCGCTGGTCTTCGCGGTCTGCGTCGGCAGCGACTACGCGCTCCACATCCTCTGCCGGCTGCGCGCGGACCAGGCCGATCTCGGCAGCGGCGAGGCGGGCGACCGCATCGAGTGGACCCGCTCCGCCTGGAACTCGACCGGTCGCGCCATCGCGTTCGCGGCGTTCACCGACGGCGGCGTCTTCCTGATCTACTCGCTGACGCCCCTGGTGAGCGCGTCGAACGTCATGGTCGCGGTGGCGCTCGCCGTGGCGGCGATCTTCGCGTGCACGGTGCTTCTCGTGCCGGCGCTGATCTTCCCCAAGTCGACCGTCGTCTGAGTCTCGCCGGCCCGCGGGCGGCGCCCCGCCTGCCAGAGCGGCAGCTCCGGCCACCCGGGCTGCCCGCGGCAAGGCCGGACGTCCCGGCGGAACTCGTGATTTGACTGCGAGTTACGGAACGACCTGGGCTCCCGGGCGCAGAGGCCCCAGAATTGCTGCAAGTCTTCCGTCGGGGCGGGCTCGCAGCGTTCCCGCAGCCCCTTTGTCGAAGCCATCGCCCCCGGAGACGCACGCAGACGGAGCGCACATGAACGGAAAGAGCCCCTGGTCCTGGACGATCGGTCGGATCGCGGGGATCGACGTGTCGGTCCACGTGACCTTCCTGATCCTCCTCGTGTTCGTGTCGCAGCCGCTCTTCCTGCTGGCGATCTTCGGCTGCGTGCTCCTCCACGAGCTGGGCCACGCGCTCGCGGCGAGGTCCTTCGGGATCGGCACGCGGGGCATCCTGCTGCTGCCGATCGGCGGCGTCGCGCAACTCGAGCGCATCCCGCGCGATCCGTGGCAGGAGCTCGTCATCACCATCGCCGGCCCCGCCGTGAACTTCGTCCTCGCGGGCATCTTCGCGCTCCTCGTGCTCATCACGGGCGGCCTCGAGGGCCTCGGCGGGCTGAGCCTCGTCGGCGGCAACGCGCTCGAGTCGCTGCTCGTCGTCAACCTCACGCTGGGAATCTTCAACCTGATCCCGGCGTTCCCGATGGACGGCGGCCGCATCCTCCGAGCGCTCCTCGCCTGGCGGATGGACTACGTCGACGCGACGCTGATCGCCTCCGCGGTCGGCCGCGTCATCGCCGTGATCCTCGGCCTGATCGGCCTCTTCTCGCCGTACTTCTCCCTGACGCTCGTCCTCCTCGCGGTGTTCGTCTACTTCGCCGCAAGGGCCGAGGCCACCATGGCGCTGCGCGAGCGCCAGGCACGCACGGGAGTCCCCGGATCGGACGACCTGCAATGGGTCACCGAGCTCCTCCGCCGCCGCGCGGAGTCGATGCGAGAGACCACCAGCCGCACCGCGCCGGAACGATCGAACGACACGCGCCCGCGAAGACCATCGAGCAACGGCCACCGCCGAATCCGGGACGTGCCGTTCACGGTGGAGTGAGCGGAGCGGGTTGCTGGTCTCTGTCTCGGAGTCCGACCCCAGCGTTGCAGCAACGTACCCGTGCCCGTGCCCGGCGAGGCTGCTCGTCGCCGCTGGCGAGCTCTGACGGCAGGAAAGCACGGCAAGGAAGGCAGGAAGAGCAGGAAGGCAGGAAAGGATGATTGGGGGTTCTGCTTTCCGGCCCTGCGTCCGTTCTCGAACGTTCGCAGAGGCGACAGTCGACTCTTCGCATCGACGGCGCCTAACGCAGAGGGCGCAGATCGAGGCAGACCGACCAACGATCACCTTTCATCGGAATCGGAATCGGTGTCCGAATCGGTGTCGGAATCGGATCTCGGATTCGGGATCGGTCTCCGTCCTCCGGTCTCTGGTCTCTGGTCTCGGACTCCGTCAACTGCACGAGGCCGAGGACGGGAACGGGCCGAAACCCGCCCCGAGGATCGAACTCACCGCGTCAGCTTCCAGAGCACCGCCTGGACGTGATCGATCCGCCGTTGCGCTTCCTCGGCCTGCCGTTCCGCGATATACCCCCACGCCATGGCGACCCGCAGAGCCGTCCGCACCTCCTCAGCGCTCCCCGAAGCGATCCTCCAGAGATGGAGCCGATCGCCGCCCGCACGCCGGTTCCCCTCGCCCAAATTGAGCGCAATCGACGACGCCGCATCCCGCATCTGCGTCGCCAGCCGCGAATCGCGACGACGAATCGACATCACCAACGGACGCAGCGA
>JBFFXF010000394.1:0-5175 GCA_041569895.1 Planctomycetota bacterium
GCACGCGGCGATGGGCGTGCTCGTTCACCCGAGCTTCCGGGGCGAGCGGGCGAACGGCGTCGCGGTGACGGACGACATCCTCTACCAGACCCACGGCAACTACTACCTCAACACACAGGTCGGGGAGGACATGGTGACCAATCCGGAGGGGCAGTCGATCCCCGAGGAGATCCTCCTCGCCTGGTGGGCCGACGAGGGCCACGAGATCAGGCAGTACTCCAATCGGACGCCGGGCGAGCAGCGGATCCTCCAGACCGAGCACCTCGACTCGCTCAGGAAGTGCCTCAACAGGATCCACCACAAGTTCGCGCGGCTGTACGGGGTCGACCCGAACGCGCCGGGCTTCGCGATGGAGATCGAGTACAAGATCACCAGCGACGGAGCACTGCGGATCAAGCAGGCGCGCCCGTGGGTGTTCGCGAGCGCGCCCGAGAAACCCTGACCGGAGGCGAACGAGCCTCCGGCGCCGGTCCTGCCTCGTCCCGATCCCCTCGCGAAGTCCTGCTCAGTCGCAGAGCGCGAACGCGGCACACTCCAGCTCGTCCGGCGTCGGGTCGACGCCGCACTCCCCGAACGGCGCCGGTGGCGCCGACTGTCCCAGGAAGCGATATCCGAGGATGGCGATCGGGTCCGTGATGTCGAGCCTTCCGCTGTCGTCGATATCGGCCGCGTCGAGGCACGTCGGCGGATCGTCGCCGAGGAACAGATGGCCGAGCAGCGTGGTGACGTCGGAGATGTCCACCGCGCCGTCGACGTTGACGTCGCCGCGCCGAAACTCGGTCTCCGGGACCTCGCCGGCGACGGTGACCGGGGCCGACCGATGGTGCGCCTCGACCTGGCGATCGTAGTACTCGAAGGCGCGACTGACCGGTCCCTCGGCGCGCACCGGGAAGAGCGCCACGAGCTGGAACGTGAACTTCAGCGGCTCGTCGCGCCTCAGCGAATCGATGTAGATGATCACCTTGCGTCCGGCGATCTCGAACCGGCTCACGAGACCCGCCTCGACGACCGCCTCGAGCGATGGGCGCACCGGTGCGAAGCCGGTCGGCACGCCGACGTCGGCGACGACCATGCCGGTCGCGTCCTTGAATCCGGTGTAGAGCAGTCGAACCGTGACGTCGAGGATGTCATCCACCTCGATCCCCTCGGTGTCGTACTCCACATCGATCAGCATGTTCCTCGGCGGCGGCAGCTCCTCGCCGGGCACGTTGAAGCGCTTCGCGACCTGGTAGCCGACGCTGCCGGTCCCCATCGCGCGCAGCGTCATCGGCCCGGGTGCGTCGATCGGCAGCCGGACGGTGTGCAGGACGTCGAAGTTGGCCGCGTCAACGCGCAGCGTCCAGAAGACCTCCTCGCCGGAGAGCAGGGTGACCTCCAGATCGAGGTCGCGATGCACCTTCCGCGCCGCCTCGAAGAGCGCCCGCAGCGCCACCACGGTGTCCTGCGTCGAGCCGCCGTACCCGCCGAGCGCGTTGCGCTGGGTCGACAGCCAGTCGATCGCCGCGCCGGCCTCCGGACGACCTGCGCCGCCGCTGGCCCGCAGCAGCGCCATGGCAGCGTAGCCGGTTGTCTCCACCGGGTACGGCTCCCAGTGGATGCCGACGCCGTCGTCGAGCGCGAGCTCGAGGAGACGATCGATGATGGCCTCGGCGACGGTCTCGAATCCGGGCACCTTGAGGAGCGCCACGGCCGCGATCGACTGCGAGTAGGCGTCGTCGGCGACCTCGGTTCGCGTCGCCTCGAGGTACTCGGCCGCCCCGGCCAGCGTCTCGTGGACGTCCGCGGCGCCGAAGCCTCCCTCGGTGTAGTCCGCGAGCGCATTGGTGACGTAGGCGGTCATCGCGTAGATGTTCTCGAGCCCGCCGTCCATCTCCTTGTGGATCAAAAAGTCATCGGTCTGAAACGATCCGTCGAGACGACGCCGGGAGACCAGCATGGCGGCCGCGCGCTCGAGCACCGCCTCGTCGATGTCGCGCACCTCCCGGGCGCCCGAGAATGTCGACAGGACGAATGCCGTCAGCCAGAGGCTGCCGTCGGCGCCGCCGAACGCCGCGAACCCGCCGTCGTCGGTCTGGAACGTCAACTGACGCTGGTAGCCGACGTTGACCAGGTACTCGGCCTCGGCGCGGATCTCGGGTGCGAGCTCGCCGATCTCGCGCAGGTACTTGAGCACCTCGATGTCGGGCGCCAGGAAGATCATGTTTTGCTCGCCGCAGCCGTAGGGCATGCCGAGCAGATCGCTGACGCCGCTCATCGTCTGGGCGACGGGGCTCGGCGTGACGTTCAGGAAGGCGCGCTGCGATCCGCTCACCGCGAACGAGGGAAACGTCAGGTCGAGCGTCACCGGCGAGCTCTCCGCGGAGATCACGCCGTTCAGCACGTTCTCGACCGGAAGGCCCTCCGGCTCCACGAGGAGAGGACGCCGCACGGCATCGGACAGCTCCGAGCCGATCGCCGTGAGCTCGACGTCATGCCTCCCGAGCTGCGTCGGCCGAATGCCGAACGACACCGCGGTCGCCGACTGCGCCGGCACCGTCAGTGTCTCCTGAGACTCGCCGAGCAGCTCGTACCACTCGCCGCCGCCGAGCGTCAGCTGGACGGACTGCACCGCGTCGAGGTAGTTGAAGACGTCGACTTTCATCGCGAATTCCTCGCCGCGGGTCACGGCGGGCGGCAGCGTCGGTTCGACGAAGAAGTCCTGGAAGACGATCAGCTCGCCGTCGCCGAAGCCGATGCCGGCGCTCGAGCTGCCGACGGCGTTCAGCTTCCACCCGGTGATGCTGTCGGGCGCGGTGAGCGTCATGGTGGCGAATCCGTTATCGTCGGTCAGGAGCATGGGCTCCCAGACCCAGGTCTCCGGGAAGTACTGCCGCACGCGGACGTCGCCGGCGTCCGCCAGCTTCTCGCCTGCTCGCGGCGGCACGGCATCGACGTCCTCGAGCACCGCCCAGTCCAGGACGCCGCCCTCCGGGATGCGGATGTTGGAGCTCGCGGCGATGTCGAGGCCGACCTGGCGCAGCGTGTCGAGCGCGCCGAAGTTGCGCGGCGGACCGAAGAACCGGTCCGGCGCGAGGAGGCCGACGTCCACCTCGGGTGCTCCTCCGCCCCCCTCGTGGACCTCGACCTGTGGCTCGAGGAACCGCCGCTCGAGCTCGCCGAAGACCTCGGCGAGGTGCAGGCGCGCTCGCCCGAGCGCGAGCACGGACTGGTCGACGACCGACAGGCCGATCATCGTCCGGTGTCCCGTGCCGGCGTCGATCACGAGCTCGACCTCCTCTCCCGGCTTGACCTCGTCACTCGCAAAGCTCGCGGACACGGCGATCGAACCGGCCGGCTCGACCTCCACCGCCACGGTATCGGCGACCACCTCGTTGAACGGGTTGATCTTGTAGGCGACGACCTTCGCCTTCGGCATCATCTCGGGCGTTACCGTGACCGTGAAGGTGTCCGCCTCGCTGGCGTCGGAGAGCACCGTGCGCCCGCCGGCGTACACCTCGAAGAAGACGGTGCCGGGATCGGTCGACACCGCCGAGAACTGCACGGGGTCGCCGATGCGCACCGGTGCGTCCGCGCCGAGCCGCGTCAGCGAGAGGAAACTGCCGGCGCTCGAGTAGGCGCTGCCGATGCGGATCTCCGTCGTCGTCTTGCGCCCATCGCGCTCCGCCGTTGCCGTCAGCCGCGCGTAGGAGGTCTCCTGCGGAGGCTCCAGCACGAGCACACCGACGCCGCCCATCACGTCGACGTCCTGGCGCACCGTGCCGAGCGACTCGCCCCAGCGCCCGGAGTACGTCGTGGCCACGCGCACCACCTGGTCGAGCGGCTGCCCGTCGGGCGACTTGGCCGTGACGAGCACGGTGGCGGCGAGGCCGGGCTTCAGCGTGTCGGTGTCCGGGATCAGCCCGACGACGACCGGCGCGTTGACGATGGTCAGCATCTCGGTCACCGCCTGCGTCGTGCCGGTCGAATCGGTCACCGAGACGTCGACGCGCACGGAGCCCTGGCCGCCGCTCGTCGGCGTGCCCGCGACGAAGCCCGCCGCCGGGAGCGTGAACTCGAGCATTCCGCCCGAGAGCGCGCCCCCTGTCGCGGCGTACTCCTCCCAGACACCGACCCACCGCTGCGCGGTGATGCGGACGTCCCCATCGACGTCTTTCCCGAAGAAGAAGCGGGCGTTGACCGACCCGGTGATCTCCTGGTCGACCAGCGCCCACATTCGCTCGAAGCCGACGCTCAAGTCGAAGCGCGGCAGCGTGTACTCCTCGACGCGGACGTCGCGAACCGACTCGACGCCCTCCGATCGCACGCGGATCTTCCAGACGCCGAAGTTGACCTCGCTGGCGAGGTCGAGCGAGAAGGGCGCGACGCCGAACTCGCCGGCGGTCAGCGACTCGCGGTGAACGCGGATCCCCCTGGCGTCGTGGATCGAGAGCTCGACCTCGCCGACAGCCGGCCTCAGCGCGTTGTCGACGAGCAGGACGCGTCCGAGGATCGTCTGGGACGGCCTGTAGATCGGCTTGTCGGTCTCGATGAGGACCGCGGGCGTTCGCGAGAGCGTCGCCGCGACTCGCAGTGGCTCCTCGACGCCGGCGACCTGCGCCTCGACGGTCACGCTGCCCGACTCGACGTTCGGCACGTCGAAGGGGACGTGGAGTCGACCCGACGGCCCGGTGTCCGCGCCGTCGAGAAGCGTGGCGATGACGTCGTCGCCGCGCAGCAGCCTGACGATGGCCGATCGGTCTATCGGCATCCGCGTCTCGTGGTCCAGCGTCGTCAGCGTGATCGCCGAGCGTCCCCCCGCGTGCAGCTCACGCGGCGCCACGAGAATTGCGGCGTCGTCGGCCCGCAGGCGGGGTGCGCCGCTGGAGAGGATCGACAGGGACAGGGTCGCTGCCGCGAGGAGCGACCGCCGCAGGAACCGTCTTGCTCGAGTCGGAAACATGGCACACCCCCAGGCGCCATCGGGCGCGCTCTGGCTTCGAAAAGCGTTGGTTTCGCTATATAGCCCGACACGATTCTGAGAGGGCGTCTGGCCGGCGCTTCTCCGCCCTGGCCAAGTGCCCGGCTTCCCGGACCTCGCAGCGCTGGGACGGCGCCTTCGGTCCACAGCGGCGTTGCGCTCGCTCGGCGATACTCTCCGCTGTATCGACTCGCTCGCGCGCCTTGCTGCGAACCGAA
>JBFFXF010000395.1:0-5156 GCA_041569895.1 Planctomycetota bacterium
TGCCGGCGATCATGATGTCGGTGGCGCGCTTCAGACCATCGGGAAGCGACTCGCGGCAGCCGTAGAGGTTGTCGAACTTGCTCTTGGTCACCGAGTCGTTGACGTTGATCGCCGGCGCCTTGAGCTCGCCGCGCTGGTGAAGCTGGTAGAGTCGGTGGACGCCGGTGGTGGTCTCCTCGGTGATGCCGCGGATCTCGGAGAGATACTGCGGGTACTTGTCGTGCACGACCTGCGTCAGGTCACCGCCGTCGTCGAGGATCATGTTGAGCGGCTTGCCGTCGGAGAAGACGAGCGTCTGCTCGATGCACCAGTAGAACTCCTCCTCGGTCTCGCCCTTCCACGCGTAGACGGGAATGCCGCGCGCGGCGATGGCGGCGGCGGCGTGGTCCTGCGTGCTGAAGATGTTGCAGCTCGACCACGTGACCTCGGCGCCGAGCTCGATCAGCGTCTCGATCAGCACGGCGGTCTGGATGGTCATGTGGAGACAGCCGGCGATGCGGGCTCCAGCGAGCGGTTTCTCGGCGCCGTACTTCTCACGCAGCGCCATGAGGCCCGGCATCTCGACCTCGGCGAGCTCGATCTCCTTGCGGCCCCACTCGGCGAGGCCGATGTCCTTCACCTTGTACTTCTTTCTGGTCGCGGCGGTAGTCACGGACGACTCCTTTCCTTCCTGTCGATTCGGGCCCGGGACCGGGCCTCGCGATTCCCTGTTTCTCCATCTGTTTCGCCGGGCAACGACGCGAGCGCGAGAAACACCGCCGGTCGGCCGCCGGCCGGCGAGACCTCCTCGAGGCGCTCGACGTCGAAGCCGGCCCCGTCGAGCCACGCGGCGACCTCGTGCTGCTCGAAGCCGAGCCAGAGATCACCGAGCTTCTCGCGATACGATTCCTGCGTGTGCGTGCGGAAGTCGGCGATGGCGAGCCGGCCTCCGGGACGCAGACTGCGGCGCGCCTCGCGGAGCGCTTCCCCCGGTTGCGCGACGTGGTGCAGGACCATGTTCGCGACCGCGGCGTCCGCCTCGCCATCCGCGAGCGGCAAGTGCTCGAGCGCGCCGAGACGGAGCTCGACGTTGCCGAGCCCGAGCTCGCGAACATGGTCGCGCGCGACGCGCAGCATCTCATCGGACGCATCCACGCCGATCACCCGCGACGACTGACCGCTCAGCCGCGAGAGCAGCACACCGGTGCCGGTGCCGAGGTCGACGACCGTCTCCGCGGGACCGAGGGCCTCGACGACGCGATCGAGGTAGTCCGCCGGCCCCTGCACACTGTCGCGGCGCGCATCCCAGCCCGCGGCGACCTCGGGTCCACCGAAGAAACGCCCGGCCTGCTCCCGCCGCCGCTCGAGGCACCGGTTGACCGCGTCCCGCTCGACCTCGAGCGCACCCTGCAACGACCCGGCGAGCGCCGTCAGCAGCGGCGCGACGCCGTCACCCTCGACACCGTCACCGCCCACGCCGGCCCTGTCGGAGACCGCACGGCCGTCGCGCCATGCGTCGGCGAGCGTGTAATAGACCCAGCTCCCATCACGCCGCGCGCGCACCAGCCCCGCATCGAGCAGGATCTTCAGGTGCCGGGAGACCCGCGACTGCCCGAGCCCGAGAATGCCGACGAGCTCGTTGACGTTGAACGGCCCGGCGAGCAGCACGGCAGCGATCCGGAGCCGAGTCTCGTCGCCGAGAGCCCGGAGCGTGGTGAGGAGCATCTCCATGCCGAGATCATATCAGGATATCCAGATATCGTCAAGCCCCCCAGGCTCGTCCTCGTCCTCGAAACGCGAGGCGGAAGGGAACGCAGATGACGCAGATTACACAGATTACGCAGATCGGGGGCACGTCCCTTCCGGGGGAGCGGACTCGGAATCGGAGTCGGAGTCGGCCATCGGAGTCGGAATCGGGCTCGGACATCGGAATCGGAATCGGAGTCGGACTCCGCGCCGGGAGCCTCCGAGGACGAGTACGGGCACGGGTACGGGAACGGGAACGGGAACGGGTACGGGTACGGACGGATCCGGGACCGTGCCCGACGCTCACGGCGCGTACGCCAGCGACACGATCACCGCATTGAAAAACAGCCTCTCGAGGCCGTCGTACGACGCCCGGAAGACCGGGTCCTCCGCGAAGCAGATCACCTGGCCCTGGCCGCGGCGCTCCCGCCAGACGTGCGCCTTGCCCCGGAGGAGCTCGCGCATCTCCGGCCAGACGTGGCCGCTGAGGACCATCTCAGGGCCATCGTCGTAGCGACCCGCGGTGATGCCCTGGTCGTCGGTGATCGGCTCGTAGACCGAGCGACCGGCGACGAGCGCCGGGACGGAGCCGCGGGGATAGCCCCATGCGAGGTGGGAGCGCTCGTCGAGGATGACCTTGAGGATCGCGCCCGGAGTCGAGAGGAGCTTCTCGACCTCGAAGCGCTTGCCGGGCGCGCGGGGCGACCCGCCCTCGGCGGGCCCGCCATCGCCTCCCGCCGGCGTCGCGGGGGCGTCGCCCGGCTCGCGTCGCCGCTGGCGATACTTCGGGGCGGACGAGAGACCGAGCGCCTCGCTCGCGATGAAGTCCACCGACGAGCCGATCGCGACCAGCACGCCGCCGTCCTCGACCCAGTGCTTCAGTCTGGCGATGCCGCGCTCTCCGAGCACCGACTGGAGCCCACGGCTCCGTGGCAGCACGATGACGTTGTAGCGATCGAGGTCGAGCCGGCCGACCGACTCGCCGCGGAGCGCGGAGTGCGGCAGCTTCCACACCTGCTCGAAGAGGTAGCGCACCGCGCCGAAGTTGTAGCTCGAGAAGCCGTCGCCGCCGAGGACAGCAACGCGCGGCTCGCGGAGCGCCAGGATATTCCCCGACCCGAGATCGATGCCGTCGGGCGTGTACGCCGTGTCCGTCGCCGCGGCGGTGCCCCCGGTCTCCGCGAGGAGCTCGTTGATGGCGTCGTGGAGGGTGTCGGGGTTGCGGGAGACCCGCAGCACGGCGGTCCCCGGCGCGTATTCGGTCTCGCCCAGCGTGAACGACTTGCTCGCGACGCGGACCCGGTAGCCCTTCCCGAGCAGACCGATCACCAGGGCGATGTTCGCGTTGGTGTCGGGAGGAACGACGTACGCCGTCCTCGCGCGCGACACCGGCGCCGACTCCGGACGCGTTCTCTCGAGGGGCTCGACCACCTCGAGCGCGACCTCGACGTCCGTCGGCGACGCGTAGGACGGCAGGTCGTAGGTCATCGGCAGGTTCCACGCCGTGACGTCGTAGAACCGACTCGACTCGCCGCGATCGATGCGGCGCCGCTCCTCGTCGAGAAACGACGACTCCAGGCGGGTGTCGGGCTCGAGGATGGTCTTGAGGACGACGCCCGCTGTCTGCCGGAGCGGGATGACGATGGTCCCCGCCGGCAGCTGCACGTCCCGCGTCCTGCCGGCGAGGTAGTCGTGCGCGCCACGAACGACGAACGACTCGGTCGCGCGTGAGGCGACGCCGCCGAGAAGCTGCACTCGCTCGATCAGCTTGTTGACGCGCATCGGATCGGACGGCGGGATGCACACGGCGCGTATCTCGCCGGACGCGGCGACCAGCACCGACTCGGTGAAGAATCGGTGGAAGTCGCGCAGCTTCTCCTCGCGCCGGTCGGCGGTGACCGCGAGGGTGGTCATGCTCGCGATGAAGTGGTGCCACGTGGCGTCACGC
This sequence comes from Planctomycetota bacterium, assembly GCA_041569895.1. GTDB lineage: Bacteria > Planctomycetota > UBA8108 > UBA8108 > JACQVS01 > JBFFXF01. The sequence continues at coordinate 3,674 of JBFFXF010000395.1, forward strand.
AGCTCGAAGACCGTGCCGTCGCGACGCTCACGGCGCCGCGAGCGCGCCGAGCCCTGTTCGTAGGTCATGCCGATCGCGCCGAGAAGAGTCGGCAGGCTCTCGCCGTATCCCGGGTAGAGCATGTCGAAATCCTCGCGCGTGTAGTACGTCCAGCCGAACCCGTCGAACGCCTCCGCGTTCGCGCGCCCGTAGATCTCGAGCCACTTGCGCGTCACCTGCGGTATGTTCCAGTTGACCGGCAGCATCGGCGGGTGGAAGAAGTAGGTCGAGTTCGAGCCCATCTCGTGCAGATCCGGCGCCACCTGCGGGAGCCACTTCAGCAGCGCCTTGATGCGGTTGACGCTCTCGACCTGGGTGAGCAGGAACCAGTCGCGATTGAGGTCAAAGTAGTAGGCGTTCGTGCGACCGCCGGGCCACGGCTCGTCGTGCTCGAGCGACTGGTAGTCGGCGTTCGACTCGGTGACGATCCAGTTGTTGATGAAGCCCACGTAGCGGTCGTGGCCGTCGGGGTTCTGCACCGGATCGATCACCGTGACCACGCGCTCCAGGATCCCCCGCGTCGTCTCGTCGGTGCCGGCCGCGAGCTGGTAGACCGTGCGCATCGCGGCCTCGACGCCGCTCGCCTCGTTGCCGTGGACGGAGTAGTTGAGCATGGCGATCGCGGGCGTGTCGGCGAGGATCGCCTCGACCCGCGCCGCGTCCGCCCTCGAGTCGATCCGCGTCAGGTCGCGGATGCCGGCGCGGATCTCGTCGAGCCGCTCGAGGTTGGCCGGCGCGCTGACGATGACATGGAACTGCGCGCGGCCGAGGTAGCTCTCGCCGATCCGCTCGAGCCGCACCCGCGGCGAGCTCGACGCCATCGCCTCGAGAAAGCGCGTCAGCAGATGGTGAGGCGTGTGCCGCGCGCCGAGCGGGTACCCGAGCACCGTCTCGGGCGTGGGAACGGACTCATCGTAGCTGCCGTCCGGCCACAGATCGTCGACGGCGGAGACGGACAACGGCAGGCAGAGACAGAGCAGCAGGACTTGAGTGATGTGAGAGCAGCGCATGGGGGATCTCCTCGTGTTTGGTGCGAGGATACAGGAAGCATGCGCTCGCGGGCAACGCCTCGTTCCCGTTCACGGCAAGGGTGCTCGACGTCGTGGGCGAGACTCTGACGGCAGAGGGAGACAAGGAAGGCAGGAAGGCAGGAAAGGAAAGAAGCGAGGGAGAGAAGGGAGCCCAGCCCGCGATCGAGGTCGCGGCCGGCGGTCTCGGATCTCGGATCTCGGAATCGGAGTCGGAATCGGTATCGGAATCGGTATCGGACCTCTGCCTCGGTCTCCGACCCCGCTCGCTCGGCCCCGACGTCGAGCACGAGACCGACGGCGGCAGCTTTCGGGCACGGGGACGGGCACGGGGACGGGAACGGGGACGGGAACGGGAACGGGAACGGGAACGGGGACGGGAACGGGGACGTGCCGAGACCGTCAGCCCCCGAGCA
>JBFFXF010000396.1:0-5130 GCA_041569895.1 Planctomycetota bacterium
CCGGGCTTCCTCCGACGCGGGAGGAGGTGCGGGAGTTCCTGGCGGACGACAGCCCGGACGCGTACGAGGCGCTCGTCGATCGCCTGCTCGTGCGGCCGCAGTACGGCGAGCACATGGCGCGCTACTGGCTCGACCTCGTGCGCTTCGCCGACACCAACGGCATGCACAAGGACTTCTACCGCAACTTCGTCGCGTATCGCGACTGGGTGATCCGCGCGTTCAACGAGAACCTCGGCTACGACGACTTCGTCCGCTACCAGCTCGCCGGCGACCTCTTCCCCGAGGCGAGCAACGACCAGCTCGTCGCCTCGGGCTTCAACCGCCTGCACCTGATCATCGACCGCGGCACCGCGCTGCCCGAGGAGAGCTTCTTCAAGAACGTGGTCGACCGCGTCACGGCGGTCGGGACCGCGTTCATGGGGATGACGGTGCATTGCGCCTCGTGCCACGACCACAAGTACGACCCGCTGACGCAGCGGGACTTCTACTCGCTCTTCGCCTTCTTCAACAACATCGACGCGGAGCCGGAGACCAACGGGGCCCCGCGGAACGGGCTGCAGCCGCCCTTCGTCGTGCTGGCGACGCCCGAGCAGGAGCGGGAGCTGCGCGACATCGGCGAGCAACTGGCCGCGCTCGGGCCGGAGCTCGAGCGCGCCGAGAAGACCGCGGCCGAGGCGACGGATCCGCAGGCGAAGCAGCGGCTCGCGGAGGCCGCGCAGGAGCTGGCCGCCAGGAAGAAGGACCTCGAGCGGCGGCGCGAGGAGCTCGACCGATCGCTGCAGCGGGCGATGGTGATGAAGGAACGCGCCGAGGTGCGCCCGACGTTCCTCATGAAGCGCGGGCAGTACGACGACCCCGGCGAGCCGGTGACTCGCGACACGCCGGCGTTCCTGCCGCCGATGAAGAAAAGCGCCGAGAGCACCGAGATCGCCTCGCGCCTCGACCTGGCGGAGTGGTTCGTCGACCGCCGGAACCCGCTGACGGCGAGAGTGGCGGTCAATCGATTCTGGCAGCAACTCTTGGGCGTCGGCCTGGTGAAGACCTCGGAGGATCTGGGAACCCAGGGCGAGGTCCCCAGCCATCCCGAGCTGCTCGACTACCTCACGGTGTCGTTCATCGAATCCGGCTGGGACGTCAAGGCGCTGATGAAGCAGATCGTCATGTCGAGGACCTACCGCCAGTCGTCGGCGGCCACGCCGGAGCAGTTCAAGCGTGACCCGGCGAATCGGATGCTGGCGCGCGGATCGCGCTTCCGGCTCGACGCCGAGGTGATCCGCGACCAGATCCTCGCCACAAGCGGGTTGCTCTCGACCACGATGTACGGACCGAGCGTCAAGCCGCCGCAGCCGGCGGGGCTTTGGAGAGCGGTCACCATGATCGGCGAGCGGTTCAAGGCCGACACTGGCGAGGCGATCTACCGCCGCAGCGTCTACACGTACTGGAAACGCGGCATGCCGCCGCCGCAGATGACCATCCTGAACGCGCCGATCCGCGACGCCTGCGTCGCGCGACGCGAGCGCACCAACACGCCGTCGCAGGCGCTGCTCCTCCTGAACGAGAGCGAGTACCTGAAGGCGGCCCGGAGCCTGGCGCAGCGCGTGCTCGAGCAGAAGGACCTCGACGCGGCCGGGCGGCTGGAGATGGCCTTCGAGACCGTCACCGCGAAGCTGCCGGACGCGACGGAGCGGAAGATCCTCTCGAGGCTGATCGAGGACCTCGAGCGGCAGTATCGCGAGAGGCCGGAACTCGCGGACGCCATCTGCAGCGGCTGTGACCTCGATGGCGCCGGAGAGAAGGCGCGGCTCGCCGCATGGACGGTGCTGGTCAACACGCTCTACAACCTCGACGTCACGAAGACGCGGGAATAGGACGCATGATACACGATGTTTTCGAAGCCGAGCGCCTGCAGTCGCGCCGGTCGTTCTTGTTGAACTCGGGCATGGGGCTGGGCGCGGCGGCGTTCGCGTCGCTGGTGCCGGGAGGCAGCGCGGCGGCGGCTCCGGGGCTGCACCACCCGGCAAGGGCGAAGCGCGTCATCTTCCTCTTCATGGCGGGCGCGCCGAGCCAGGTCGACCTCTTCGACTACAAGCCGGGCCTCGACAAGCTCTTCAAGACCGAGCTGCCGAAGTCGGTGAGCAAGGGGCAGCGCGTCACGACGATGACCCGTGGCAAGCAGCAGCTGGTCGCGCCGACGATGTTCAAGTTCGCGCAGCAGGGCACCAGCGGCGTCTGGATGAGCGAGCTGCTCCCCCACCTGTCATCCGCCGCGGACGACCTCTGCCTGATCCACTCGTTCAACACCAACGCCATCAACCACGATCCGGGGAAGACCTCCTTCTGCACCGGATCGGAGATCCCCGGCAAGCCCAGCATGGGCGCGTGGCTGAGCTACGGTCTCGGCACGCTGAACAACGACCTGCCGGACTGTGTCGTCATTCCCTCGGCGTTCTGGAGCGGCAAGGTGAACGTGCAGGCGCTCTACGCGCGGCTCTGGGGCAGCGGGTTTCTCCCCTCGAGACACCAGGGCACGTCGTTCCAGACGACGGGCGACCCGGTGCTCTTCCTCTCCAACCCGAAGGGCGTCGACCGGGGCGTGCGGCGGCGGATGCTGGATTCGCTCGCCGAGCTCAACAGGAAGCACCACGCCGAGATCGGCGACCCGGAGATCGAGACGACGATCTCGCAGCAGGAGCTCGCGTTCCGCATGCAGGCGTCCGTCCCGGAGCTGACCGATCTCTCCGGGGAGCCAAACGACCTGCTCGAGACGTACGGACCGGAGGTCCACAAGCAGGGCTCCTACGCCAGGAACTGCGTGCTCGCGCGCAGGATGGCGGAGCGGGGCGTGCGCTTCGTGCAGCTCTTCCACCGCGGCTGGGACCACCATTCGCGTCTGCCCGAGAACATGCGGGGCCAGTGCCGAGACGTCGACCAGCCGACCGCCGCGTTGCTCGCCGATCTCAAGGCGCGCGGGCTGCTCGACGACACGCTGGTGGTCTTCGCCGGCGAGTTCGGACGCACGGTGTTCGGCCAGGGCAACATCACGCGGGACAACTACGGGCGTGACCACCATCCGCGCTGCTTCTCCGGCTGGCTCGCCGGCGGCGGCATTCGTGGCGGCATGCACTACGGCAAGACCGACGACTTCAGCTACAACATCGCCGAGGATCCCGTCCGCGTGCGAGACCTGCACGCCACCATGCTCCACCTGCTCGGCATCGACCACCGCCGCCTGACCTTCCCGTTCCAGGGCCTCGACCAGAGACTGACCGGAGTCGAGGAGGAAGCCCGCGTGGTGACGGAGATCATCGGCTGATGGCGACCATAACTCTGAGAAACCTCCCCCCGGAGCTCCTGAAACGGCTCCGACGCAAGGCGGACAAGGAGGGCGAGAGTCTGAGCAAGACGATCCTCCGAATCCTCGAAGAAAGCCTCGGTATCCGCAGGACTCGGGAGCCCGAACTTCACCACGAGCTGGATGCGCTCTTCGGCAGCTGGACAAAGAAGGAGGCGCAAACTTTCGACAGGGCTCTCGCCGAGCAGCGCGAGATCGATACGGAGCGGTGCAGCATGCGTCAAAAGAAGTGGCAGGAGCTTACACGCGACACCCTGACGTGAGTGGGTGCGGGCCGGGCTTGCGGGACCGACGGGTGACGATGTCCGGACGCCGGGCTACGATGACGAGCGAGGAGCTACCCTGCAAGCCCAGCGGGAGGGTTCGCCGTGCTGACCACCCACCGATCGCTTTTCGCGCTCGCGCTCTGCCTCGGTTCCTGCCTTGCCGCCGCACTGGGGTCGTGTTCGTCGTCCGGCGATGACGCGCGGACTTCCTCGCGTGTTCCCGAGCCAATTGCCGCCGATGATGCGGAGCCGGAGCCGCCACCGCTCCCTCCACTCGTGCCGCGACTCGAGGAGTGCGGCCTGACGTTCGGCGACCGGACGCTCGAGCCATCGAGGGTGCTGCGAACGTGGACGCCGACCTTCTTCGCCGGTGAGCTCGCGCTGTCGATCGACGGCGACACGGTACGCGCAACCGACGTGCGCAGCGGGGCGGAACGCTGGTCGGCCAAGAGTCCGCTCCGGCGGCCATTCGTCTGGCGAGCGAGCGACGACGACGCGATCTATCTCGCCGTCGCGCCGGGTGACGATGGCCCGTCCGGTTTCGAGAAGCCGCCACGCGTCTACCGCCTGGCGACCAAGGACGGCAGATGGCTCGAGTCGCTCGTGCCGCCCGCCACGGATCGCGGAGCGGACTCCGCCGAGGTCATCGCGGCCGTCCTGCCGAGCACCGCCCGCGTCATCGTCCTGAGCTCGGAGACGGTGGCCGGGGAGTGGCCTCCATCTCGCCGGCAGACAGCCTACCGCGTCACGGCGTTCCCACGGGACGGCGGCGCGCCGCTCTGGTCGCATCGCCTCGAGGCCGCCGGAACGCGAGAGTACAGCGGCGGCTACCTGCGCGCGAGTACCCGACCCGACTACGCGACAGACAGCATCCGCTCGCTCAACTTCCTCGGCGACAGCGTCCTCGTGTGCGCGGGGCCACTCGAGGATCTGGCGACCTTCGATCTCGAGACGGGCGAGCCCGGCTGGAGCATTGCGCGCATCTGGGAGTATCGACGCGGCTTCATCGGGCCGAGCGTCTGGTCGTACACGCTGAACCGAGGGGGCCGCGACACGATCCTCGATGTCGACGCCGAACGGCCGGCCGAGAAAGGGGTTGGTGACGACAACGGCGAAACGAGCGCGATCACCGCCGGCCCCATCGTCCTCGAGGAGGACGATGATGAGGACGATTATGGCGAGCCACGCACGTTCGTCGCCGTGGCGCGCAGCTCGCGCGCGCCCTGGGCCGGATACCTCGCCGACTGCGTCGTCTACGAGATCAACTCGTACGGACAGGCGACGTCGACCGTGACGTTGCCGCGGCTCGTAAACGGCTGGCAGGTGCACGTCGACGACCGCGGCGTCGTCTTCGGCTGCCCGCGCGATTCGATCGTTCGCCTCGCCGCCCGGACGTACGAGCCGTGGGGCGGTATGCTCGGACGCGATGACAGGCTGTGTCGAGTCGAGTGGTACCGCGACCTGACGCCGCAAGAGCCGCGGGCCTGGCTCAGCGCCGACCCGGCGACCAGC
>JBFFXF010000397.1:0-5089 GCA_041569895.1 Planctomycetota bacterium
CGACCTCTATCCTTCTTCCGTTTCCTGCCTTCCTGAGTTTCCTGCCTTCCTTATGAATCGTCTGACAGCAAGCCTCCGAAGTCCACTCTCCCTGCCCGAATTGAAAACCGGGCACCGTTGAGCGTTGTCGACTTTCTCGTCCGAGATCAGAATAACTCGCCGATCGGCTCTGCCTCTTCCACCAGTCGCATCATGTCCGACGGGATGCCGCGGGCGATGCGGAGCTCGCCGATGTCGAAGAGGGTGTGGAGGACGGTCGCCATCAGGTGATGCGGGGTCACCGGCTCGGTGGCCGGCTCCTCGACGCGGCGGTTGGAGCGGCCGATCACCTGGCCCATGCGCAGTCCGCCGCCGGCGAAGGCGAGCGTTCCGAGACGGGCCCAGTGGTCGCGGCCGCCGCGCTTGTTGATCTTCGGCGTGCGACCGAAATCGCCGGTGATGACCAGCAGGACGCGGTCGGCGAGACCGCGCGCCTCGAGGTCCTCGAGGAACGCCGAGACGGCGATGTCGACCGTCGTGCCGAGCATCTCCATGCCCTTGACGATGCCCGGATTGTTGCCGTCGGCGTGCATGTCCCAGCCGGCGCTGTGAACGGTGACGAATCCGCAGCCGGCCTCGCAGAGACGCCGCGCCATCAGCATCAGCGTCCCGAGGTTCGAGGGACGGAACTTCTTGTGTCCGATGCTGATCGAGCTCGTGTCGTACCGCTCGAGGATCGCCCGCGGCTCGCCGGAGAGGTCGAACGCCGCCGAGGCGCTGCCGAGGAGCAGATCGAACGCCTGGCGCCGATACCGGTCCGCCGCGGCGAGCTGATCGCCCTTCTCGACCGCCCGGCGCATGCGGTCGAGCGCGGAGAGCAGTCCGCGCCGGTCGGCGAGCCGGCCGTGCTCGATCGTCAGGCGCATGTCCTCGATCGCCGGTCCCGAGCCGTCGGGCCGAAACGGTCCGTGGATGGCGCCGAACGGACCGGGACGCGATCCGCGACGGACGCGCGCCTTCTCCTTGCGATACTGCCCGTCGACCTCGTCGGAATCCAGCAGCGCGTACGACGGGATTCCGGTCAGCGGGTGGTTCGCGCCGCGCAGCCGGGTCGCGAGCGATCCGATGCTGAAGCCCTCGTTCCCGCGCCCGCGCGTGTCGGTCCCGCCGGAGAGCACGTGAAGGATCGCCGGTTCATGTGACCCGACCGGGTGCTGGAACGAGCGCACCACCGCCATGCGGCGCGCGAGCCGCGCCAGGCGGGGAAAGGTGCCGCCGAACGACACGCCGGGGATCGGCGTCCGCACCTCGCCGGTCGTGCTGTGGTACGGCGCCGGGGCGTCCATGTTCGGGTCGAAGGTCTCGATGTGGCTGGCGCCGCCGGAGAGGAAGAGGAGCACCACGGCGCGGTCTCGCACGAAATCGACGCCGGCCGTGGCCGCCCGGGCGCGAGCCGAGAGGAGCGACGACAGGGAGAGCCCGCCGAGACCGAGCGTGCCGGCCTCGAGGAAGTCCCGTCGCGTCACGCCAGAGCAGTCGCGACTCGCCGCGTCGGTCACCAGTCGAAGCATGGGCCATCTCCTCGGGGCCGCGCGCCCCCGCCCCTCTTCCAGCGCGTCACGTCCCACTCCCGGGCGGCTGCGCGTCCCCCGACTCCCCCCGGCGAAGACGATCGAGCGCCTCGAAGTTGAGCTCGAACGCCCGCGGGTCCTGTCGCAGGCTCTTCCGTCCCATCAGCGGGAGGATCTCCCGCATGGACGCCTCGAGGCGCTCCCACTCGATCTTTCCGGCTCGCAGCAGCGCGATCACGTCCTCGAAGTCCTGGGTCCGGCCGCGCTCGACCTTGCTCAGCGCCGTCGAGTAAGGGTCGAAGTGGAAGAGGTCGATCGAGCCGAACCGCGCGATGAACACGTGACGCGACTCCTGACCATGCGGCAACGGGATGAAGTCGCCCGGAGACACCTCCTCCACGTTGACGGAGAGCTCGTCTCGCAGATCGCGGATCGCCGCGATCAGCGCACCATGATCCTCCGGCGCGACTTCGATCGTCAAGTCGATGTCGATGGTGCTCTCGCGCAGTCCCTCGAAGACGGTCGTCGTGCCGCCGACGAGAAAGATCCGTGCGGCGCCGCGAAACCTCTTGCCGAGCTCCTCGAAGAAGCGCCATATCCGCTCGCGGTCAACGCTCTGTCGTGGACTCACGCGAATCCCTCGCCGTCGAGCCGGCGCTCGCGAGCAGCAGCTCGAGGACGCCCTCGTACTCCGAAAGGTGGTCCGCTCGCGCCCCACGCGCCGCGGCATGCCACTCGGCGAGGGCGTGGAGACCCGGCTTGCCGTGTCCGTCGGACGGATCGGGGAGGCCGTACTGCTTCGAGAACAGATCCGGAAGCTCGCCGGCCTCGCCGAGGACGCGATCGAGACGAAGCCGCCACATCCTCTGGAGATAGACAGCTGCCATGAAGTGCGCCACGAGCTCGGTCGCTGCCGACGCGTCGAGACGGGTCTTCAGCGACGCCACCGACGGGGCGAGCTCCGGCTGGAGGAGAAAGAGCGCAATCAACGCCTGACGCAGTCGCGGGTCCGGTGAGGAGGCGAGACCCTCGATGAGCGTCGCGTCGTCGATGGGTCCCAACGCCACCGCGTCGGTCGGCGTGAGGTACCGCACCCCGCGCTCTCGCAGCGCCGCGACGAGCGTCTCGCGGTCCGCATCGTCCGCATCGCGTCGTCCCGCGCCGGGCCGTCCGGCGACGCCGCTGTCGGCTGGCATCCCGTCGGTCTTCACGGCTATCATGGTACCCTTGCGACTCACTCCTGAACAGAAACGAGCGTCGAGAGATGCGACCTGGCGTCGATCTTACCGGAAGCCGATGGTACCGCTGATGCCGAAGCCGCGGGTCGCCGCCAGGGTCGTCGTCGCCGTCGTTCTCGGCGCGGTCACGCTCGTCGTCTCGCCGGCCGACACGCTGCGCGCCGGGGATCCGGCCACGGGATCGATCGAGATGCCGGTGGCGCTCGATCCGGCGCTCGAGGTCACCCTCTTCGCGCGCGAGCCGCGGATCGTCACGCCGATCGCGCTCGACGTCGACGCGCGCGGACGCGTCTGGGTGATCGAGAGTCACACGCACTTCCGCAAGCCCGAGTACGAGGGCCCGGAGTCCGACCGCGTTCTCGTCTTCTCGGACAGCGGGGGAGATGGACGCGCGGACGACCGCACGACCTTCGTGTCGGGTTTCACGCACCTCATGGGCCTGCGGGTCGAGACCGAGCGGACGGCGCTCCTCGCGTCCCGTCGCGAGATCTACCGCCTCGAGGACCATGATGGCGACCTGAGCTGCGATGACTCGCGCCTGCTCATCCGTCTCGACACGAAGGGCGACTACCCGCACAACGGGCTCTCCGGATTCGCCGCCGACGATCTCGGCTTCGTCTACTTCGGTCTCGGCGAGAACCTCGGCGTCGAGTACCGGCTCATCGGCAGCGATGGCGCGACTCTCGAGGGCGGCGGCGAGGGCGGCAGCGTCTACCGCATCCGACCCGACGGCACCGGCCTGACGCGCTGGGCGACGGGATTCTGGAACCCGTTCCACCTGGCGGTCGACGCCTTCGGCGCGCTGTTCACGGTCGACAATGATCCCGACTCGCGCCCGCCGTGCCGTCTCATCCACGTCGTGCGAGACGGGGACTACGGCTACCGGTTCTGGCTCGGTCGCACGGGCCTGCACCCGTTCACCGCGTGGGACGGCGAGCTTCCCGGGACGCTGCCGATGGCGGCGGGCACCGGCGAGGCGCCCTCCGGGATCGTCGCGTACGAGCACGCCGCTCTCCCGGAACGATACAGGGGGGCGCTGCTCGTCACCTCGTGGGGCGACCACCGCGTGGAGATGCACCGGACGTCGGCGCACGGCTCCACGATGCGGACCGCGGTCGACACGGTGGTCCGCGGAGACGAGTCCTTCCGGCCGGTCGGCATCGCCGTGGCGCCGGACGGTTCCGTATTCTTCTCCGACTGGGTGGACAAGGACTATCATGTGCACCGCAAGGGGCGCATCTGGAAGCTCCACGCCAGACAGCCGGCGCCGATCGACCCGCCGCCCCCGGTCGCGGGCGACGCGGCAGTGGATGGCGATGGAGGCAGCGCGGCTCGCGCGCTGTCACACCCCGTGCGGGCGGCGCGCGAGCGCGCGGTCGATGCGCTCCTCGAGCGTCCCGACGCCGACGCCATCGCCCGGCGACTGATGACCGCGTCGGTGAGTGAGGTGTGCCGCTACCATGCGCTCGTCGTCCTCGCCCGTCGCGGCCGTCTCGACTGGCTGGCGGTACGGTCCGTCCTCGCAAAGGAGTGCTCCCCCGACCTCGCCGCGGCGGCGGTGCGTCTCTTCGGCGCCACGCGCGAGCTGTCGTCGAGCCACCTCGCGGAGATCGCATCCGGGGCGCACCCGCGCGCCGTGCTCGAGGCCGCGCTCGCCCTGTGGAGCGTCGAGGGGCTCGAGGCGGAGCTCCTCGCGAAGACGATCGAGCGCGACGAGGGTTTCATCCTCTCGGCCCTCTCGGGGTCGCTGGCGCGGATCGCCTCGGGGCAGACCGTCTCGGAGCTCCTCGCGGCGCCGGATCCCCGCATGCGCCTGCTCGGCGTGCTGGTCGCGAAGCGACGCGGCGACACGGAGCGGGTCCTGCCGCGGCTGCGCGACCCGGACGTCGCCGTGCGACGGGCGGCGGTGCAATGGGCCGGGGAAGAGCGGCTCGAGACCTGCCGCGAGGCGATCGAGGCGACGCTCGCGATGCGCGACGTGACGCGCGATCTGCTCGACGCGTCGCTCGCCGCGCTCGAGCTGATCGACGGCGGCAACCCGGTCGAACGCGACCGCCGCAGCCGCGACGAGCGCCTGCTCTCGGTCTGCACGGACCGCGAGCGGCCGCTGGCGCTGCGCCGCCTCGCACTGCGCTCGATCTCGCCCGGGTTCGATCAGTTGACCACGGAGCTGCTCGAGCAGTTCCTCGCGGAGAGCGATCACCTGCTCCGGCTGGAGGCGCTGCGCACGCTTCGACTGCGAGACGGCGCCGCGGTCGCGTCCACGCTGCGGGCGCTCGCGCGGGACCGCGCCGAGATCGC
>JBFFXF010000398.1:0-5059 GCA_041569895.1 Planctomycetota bacterium
ACCGAGAACCGAGAACCGAGATCAGAGGCCGATTCGGATTCCGATTCCGAGACCGATGACCGATTCCGAGGTCCGATTCCCCAATCTGCGTAATCTGCGTTCCTCCTCGCACGATCTCGCCGGCGAAGTCGAGCAGCCCCCCGGGGACGCCGGACGAATTAGCCCGGCGAGCACATCGCTCGCACGATTTCCTTGAACCGTCGCCCCCGTTCCTCGAAGTGCGTGAACATATCGTAGCTCGCGCATGACGGGCTCAGGACGATGCGGTCGCCGGGCCGGGCCAGGCTGCGGGCGGTGCGGACGGCGTCCTCGAGGGTGGCGGCGTCGATCACCGGGATGCGGGCGCGCGCGTCGACGAGGGACTGGCGGATCCGTTCGGCGGTGCGCCCGATGAGGACGACTCCCCTGGATCGCCGGGCCATGGCGCGGCCGAGGCGAGCGAACGACGTGCCCTTGTCCGAGCCGCCGGCGATGACGACGACCCGCGGTCCGAGCGCGTCCAGCGCGCAGATGGTCGATTCCGGCGTCGTCGCGATCGAGTCGTTGTAGTAGGCGATGCCCTCGTGCTCGATGACCAGCTCGAGGCGGTGCTCGATCGGACGGAAGCCCGTCAGCCCGGCGAGCAGGTGCTCCATGCCGCAGCCCGCCGCGAGCGCCGCGGCTGCGGCTCCGGCCGCGTTGAGGACGTTGAAATCGCCGGCGAGCGGCACGGCGGACCGGTCGAAGAGGAGCGTCTCGGTCGACCCCGCTCCGAGGATGACGCGGTCGCGGTCCAGCCAGACCCCGCGGGCGCGCGGACGCACGGAGCCCGTGCGGCCGTAGTACGTCACGCGTCGAGCGGTCACCGCCGCCCAGCTCCTCACGACCGTGTCGTCACCGTTGAGGACGGCGACGCCGTCGCCCTCGAGGATCACCTTCTTGGCCGCGAGGTAGTCGGCGTACGTGCCGTGTCGGTCGAGGTGGTTCGGCGACACGTTCGTGACCAGGGAGACATCGGGCCGCCGCTCGATCGATGCGAGGTCCTCGAGCTGGAAGCTCGACACCTCGACGACGGCCCAGTCCCGCTCGGTCGTCCCGGCGATCTGCCCGAGGAGCGATCCGCCGAGGTTGCCGCCGACGCGCGTCGACGGCGATGCGGCCCGCACCATCGCGCCGAGGAGTGACGTTGTCGTCGTCTTCCCGTTGGAGCCGGTGACCGCGCAGATCCTCCCCGGCCAGAGCTTGAAGAAGAGATTCATCTCGGTCTCGAGACGGACGCCGCGTCGACGGCAGAGCTCGACGAGGGGCGCGTCGCGTCGCACCGCCGGATTGGCGAAGACGACGTCCGCGGAGAGGAAGTCCTCCTCGCGATGCTCGCCGAGCACCCACCGGACCGGAAGGCCCTCGAGCGCCTCGATCGACGGACGGAGCGTCTCGGCGTTCCGCAGATCGGTGACCGTGACGCGCGCGCCATGGCGGCAGAGGAACTCGGTGAGCTCACGACCGCCGCCGAAGAGACCGAGTCCCATCACCGTCGCACGCAACCCGTCGAGCTCCGACGGCGTTATCGGATGGGGAGAGAAGAGATCCCGTCGCATCCCCGCCACCTCGTCACTCGTCGCGGACGATTATCGGGAGTATTGCTGCTGAGGAACCACGGAGAGATGGAGTTCGAACCTCCGGCAGGCAGACTCGACTTCGGAACGTTTGCTCTCTAACGATTCATGAGGAAGGCAAGGAAATTCATGAAAGCAGGAACCGGAAGGACTGTTGGGGTTGAGCTTCGTGAGCCTCGCTCTCGTCGTTGATGGACCGTGTCTCAATCCCCGTTCCTGGGTTCGTGCTCTTCCTGCGTTCCTCATGAGTCGTCGCCGGAAACAGCCCGTGCCGTCGTTTTCCATTTCACGGTGTCGGGCGGTGTCGATCTGAAGAACGGCTTCCTCATTTCTCCGTCTCCACCAGCCGCTTCTCGAAAGCCGCCATGCGCTCGAGCAGGCGCGAGATGCCGTCGTCGTCCGCCTCCGTCGTCGGCTCGAGGTCGAAGTCGATCTCGTGGACGTCCCGGACTCGCCAGGGCACCAGGTGCTCGACGAGGAAATCGAGCGGCGGATAGGCGTGGAAGGGAGCCTCCACGTCGACGATCCGGGACTGCGACTCGTGCCCCGGAGCGCGGACGACGATCTCGTACTTTCCGTAGAAGTCGAAGGGGATCTCCACCGGCGTCAGCGCGGGCCGGGTAACTCCTTCGATCGTCGTCTCGACGGGCGCGCCGTTGACGGTCACCGTCGCGCCCGGTGGGGCCGTCCGCACGAACAGCAGCCTCTCGGCGCATCCTCCGAGAATGTTCACCGCGGCCACCGAGAGGAGGAGCGGGACGATGGCTCGGGGGAGTCGCCGGTCGACGGTCCACAAAGACGTGAAGATTTGAGTTCCTCGCCGCCGAAGAGAAAGAAGTCTCGTAGGAGCACCGCGTCGAGGCCGTCGGGGTATCCCGGGTGTCTTCATGCGTGGTCGCCTCGCAGCTGGACGCCGTCCGGCGAGTCGGCCGGCAGCCGGGCGGCACGGCTCGACACTGTACTCGATCGAGCGCCGAGGGTTCCACAGAAACGAGAACGGTGCGAAGAAAGTTCGAAAGAGCGGAGGCCACCGAATGAGCTGCGCACGGTCAAATTCACACCCGGGCCACAGGAGCTGGACCCGATCGCTGCGGGTGCAGGCGGCCGCGCTGGTGTTCGCGACGGCGTTCGCCGGCTGCGAGCAGGACGCCGTCCCGACGACGAGCAAGGACCAGGTGAAGCCGACGATCGACGCGCTCGGCGGTGCGACCAACAGCGTCGTCTTCGCGAGCAAGCGAACGCCGACGGAGGGGCTCGGCGGGCCCGGCGGAGAGATCAAGATCGAGTCGATGGTCGGCGACGTGCAGATCCTCGGTCGTCTCCGGACGTTCGACCCGCTCACGGTCGTCACCCAGACGCTCACGGGCCCGGGAGGGCTGACCGTCGGCTCGGATCAGGTCCGCAGGCTCAAGGGCGGGCAGCTCCTGACGTACCTGAACGTCCGGCCCGGTGGCAAGATCGTTCTCGAGGGCAACACCTTCCTCAACGTCAGTGGTGACGTCTTCATCGGTGGCGAGATCGTCAGCGACGCGGGCGACACCGGCAAGACGATCGACGGGCCGGAGCTGACGATCTTTTGCGACGGCAGCATGGTCGTCACCGGCACCATCGACACCTCCGGCTTCAGATCCGACGATTCGGAGGGCGGCGACGGCGGCGACATCTTCATCGCCTCCGGAACGGCCCTGAACGCCGCCGACGACGTGCTGATGGTGTTCACCGGCTTCATCAACGCTCGCGGCGGCGATTCCCGCTCCCAGGACGTCGACGCCAGCTCCGGGGGAGAGGGGGGGCTCGTACAGATCGGCACCTACGGACAGATGCTCGCGAGCGGGCGCGTCTCGTCGCGAGCGGGCCAGAGCTACACCAACAACCTGATCTTCGGAGCCCCGGGCGGCGACATCAGCGTCGTGGCCGTCGGCGACATCCTCTGGGAGCGCGTCGACGAGATCAACTCCAGCGGCGGCGACTCCTCCGGCGCGCCCGGTGACGGGGGTACGATCATCATCGAGGCCAGTAACGGCACGCTCGCCATCGACGGTCTCGACATCGAGGCGCTCGGAGGGGACACCCTCTTCCTCACCGCCTCGAGTGGGGGCGCCGGCGGCACCATCTCTCTCAACGGCACGACGGTGACGACGACGAACGCCAAGCTGATCGCACGCGGCGGTGACTCGATCGACGGTGTCGACGGCATTGGAGGCAACGCCGGCTCCGTGAACTACACCGGCAACGCGCTCATCGACATCGAGCCCGGGGCCGACCTCAAGCTGCGCGGGGGCCACACGCGTCTCGAGGTCTTCGACGGAGGTGGCGGTGGCACCTTCCGCGCCCTGGCGATGGACCCGCTGGGCGTCATCGCGTTCGACGGCATCGTCAATGTGCGCGGCGGCAAGACGGCCACTTTGAAGCTCGGGCCACCAGGGGGGTATTGCGTCTTCGGCCTTCTGTCGGCGCAGAGCGAGGCGAATATCATTGGCGCGAACTTCTTCCCCCTCGTGGGGTGCCCCTCCGACACCGTCGACACTCTCCCCGACGCGGTCAACGAGCTCGATAACTTCGACACCACGATCCGTCCAGAGTCGCTCGTGACGTTCATGGACGTCGTACCCATCCGCGCGTTCCGCATCTTTCCCGACACGTCCACCGACATGGAGATCACCGTCACGGGACAGGACGAGGGCGACGTCGACATCTACGTCATCGACGGAGATGAACTGGCGAACGTCCAGGCGGGAGTCACCCCCATTTTCGACCTGACGCTGCCGGGCAACTTCTTCGCGTCGGCGGCGACCCTTCCGTCGGGCTCCAACGCCGAGAGCCTGACGATCACCACGGGCGACTTCCCCTCGATCGTCAACGCGAGCGGCTTCTTCCTGCTCGTGGTCGTCGAGGCCGCCGGCGTCGTCGGCGACTTCACCGTCGACGTGTGATGCGGCGCCGGTGAGGCGGGCTTGAAAGTCCCCGCTCATCTGGCATCCTGATCGCCGCATGGCCGATCGATGGTACCGTGACGGACTGCGCTTCGAGTGCACCCAGTGCGGCGCGTGCTGCACGGGCGCCCCGGGCTACGTCTGGGTGACCCGCGAGGAATCGGAGACCCTCGCTCGACTCCTCGACCTCCACGTCGACGACTTCCGCCGACGCTTCATGCGCCGCGTCGGCAACCGCTACGCGCTCATCGAGCGCGCCAACGGCGACTGCATCTTCTGGGACCGCCAGATCGGCTGCACGGTCTACAGAGCACGACCGACCCAGTGCCGCACCTACCCGTTCTGGCCGGAAAACCTCCGCAGCCGCCGCGCGTGGGACGAGGTCGAATCCGAGTGCCCGGGCTCGGGAAAGGGAAAGCTCTACCGCCTCGAGCAGATCGAACGCATCCGCAGAGGGGAGGGCGAGACGGGGGGGTGACGTCGAGGGCTGCCCGACTTCGCTGGCGGGGAAGGGAACGCAGATTACGCAGA
>JBFFXF010000399.1:0-5057 GCA_041569895.1 Planctomycetota bacterium
CACGGTCACGGTCACGGTCGACGGTCACGGTCCACGGATCACGGTCTCCGACTCGTGCTCCGATTCCGATCCCGATTCCGATTCCGACTCGGACTCCGACTCGGATTCCGATTCCGACTCCGATTCCGATGACCGAGTCCGATGTCCGACTCCGAGACCGAACCCTTACCAATCTGCGTAATCTGCGTTCCTTCTCCTTCGCCCTCCTCATCCACCCGCCCCCGTCAACTGCCCGGTGGACTTGATGGCGTGTCCGAAGAAGATCGCGTTCAGGAAGAGCTTGTTGGTTCCGTACCACACGCCGCGGAAGTTGGGGTTGTCGACGAAGCGGATGACCGAGCCGCGGCCGAGTCGGACGGCGGTCACCACGGCGGTGTTGCGGATGCGTTCGAGGTTGGACGGGGACACGAATCCGCTCAGCAGGGGCGTGTCGGTGTAGCGAACGACGGTGGCGAAGGGGTCGCGCTCCGGTTTCATGATGATCGTCGAGTTGCGGAAGACCGGCACGGTCGGGCGGTGGAAGCCGAAGCCGATGGGGTGCGTCCGGTCGACGTGGGCCTCGAAGATCGCGCCGCTGATGAGGCCGCGGGCGCGGTGCTGCTCGTACTCGGCGTACGGCAGCGGCGCCGGCGCGGGCTCCTCCTTCTTCGACTCGCTCCCTGGGCCCGCACCCTCCGACGCCCCGACCCGCTCCTCGCGTCCGAGGATGACGCGCTCGACCCAGCCGGTGCTGCCGCGGATCGAGATGAGCACGCCCCCTGCGCGGATCCAGCGCCGGAGCGCCTCCGCGGTCGAGGAGTCGCTCGGGCCGTATTGTCCGCTGACGAGGATGATGTGCGTGTACCTCCCGAGATCGATGTCGTCGAGGCGCTCCCGGTCGACCATGCTGAGCTCGACGTCGCACCGCTGGTCGAGCAGGTGCCAGACCTCGCCGGCCTCGTAGGACCTGACGCCGCCTCCGACGACGAGCAGCGGCCGCGGTCGCACGAGCTCGAGGACGTTCGGGCTGCCGAGGTCGATGCCACTGTCCGTCAGCCCGGTCTCCACGGGAACGACCTCGATGCCGTCGTTCTGCGCGATCTCGCGGAGGAGGCTCGCGAGGCGATCACGGCCGATCTCCTGGATCCCCGTCGGCACGACGATGGTGCCGCGCTCGAACCGGCGAACCGATTTCTTCGGGCCGTAGCCGAACGGCTCCGCGGCGACGCGGGCGCGCACCTCGGCCTCGAGCAGTCGGTTGAGGGCGCGTGGGGCGAAGTAGCCGTGCCACTCGAGGAGGTAGGCGTAGGCATCGGCCGTCTCGGCATCGAACTGCTCGCTCGGCGGCGCGAGGTCCGTGATCGCCTCGCCGACGAGCTCCCGCTCGAACCCGTCGTTCTCGAGCGCGACGAACGGGATGTCGAACGACAGCGGCAGCGTCCAGGTTGACACATCATAGAAAACGTCGTCCTCGAACTCGGTGCGCGTCTCGAAGAGCGCCGTCAGCAGGCGGAACTGCGGCTGGGCGACCGGAACGATCCACGCGCTGTCACGGCGGAACTCGTGTCCGTCGCGGAGCACCGTGCCGCCGAGTCGGAAGACCTCGATACGGTGGCGCCGGAGGATGTCGATGAACGCGTGCTCGCGGGCGGCGTCGCCGGTCGAGCCGAAGACGTACGCGCGGATCGGCCCGTCGGCCGCGGCGTCGAGGGCCGACCGGTGGAAGCTGGCGTGGTAGTCCAGGAGGCTCTCGCGCATCTCGAGAGACGCCTCGAGCGTCGACAGCGACGTCAGGAACTGGTTCCGGATGGTGAACGGGAACGAGAGCTCGCCGAAGCTGCTCTCCTGGAGGTGGCCGCGGGAGCTCGCCTGCTCGAAGAGGATGCCGACGCCGCCGTTGACGTCGGGATAGGTCGAGCCCTTGCCGTAGTAGAAGTCGTCGAACCGCTCCTCGGTGTAGTAGAGGCTGCCGGCCGCATCGAGAGCCTTCGCGTGGTACGTCGCGATGCGACGCGTGAGCGCGAGGTTGATCTCCGGCGTGTTGGGGTTCTGCCGCGTCGGCACGCCGGGCTGGAAGAAGTACGTCGAGCCGGTCTCCATCTCGTGAAAGTCGGTGAGCACGTTCGGCTTCCACCTGTGGAACTGCTCGAGCCGCGCGCGGGACTCCGGGTGAGTCAACAGCAGCCAGTCCCGGTTGAGATCGAACCAGTAGTGGTTGGTGCGGCCGC
The DNA here is from genome assembly GCA_041569895.1 of Planctomycetota bacterium. Lineage (GTDB taxonomy): Bacteria > Planctomycetota > UBA8108 > UBA8108 > JACQVS01 > JBFFXF01. The sequence goes on from JBFFXF010000399.1 coordinate 2,208, forward strand.
CCGGCCAGACCTCGTCGTGCTCGCGGTGCGCCGGATCGGCGACCAGGTTCTTGCCGCGGTGACTGTTCGCCCACTGCGCGAAGCGGGCGAGCCCGTCCGGGTTGACGCACGGATCGATGAGCACGACGGCGTTCCGGAGCAACGCGTCGATCTCCGGTCCGGTCGCCGCCGCGAGGTGGTACGCAACCAGCAGCGCCGCGTTCGAGCCGCTCGACTCGTTGCCGTGCACGCTGTACCCCATCCAGACGATCACCGGACGCCCCTCTGCCGGCACGGCTTCTCCATCGGCCGAGAGCGCGGCGAGGTGGCGCTCGCGAATCTCCTCGAGGCGCGCGTGGTTCTCCGGCGACGTCACCGCGGCGAGCACGAGCTCGCGCTTCTCGTGAGTGAAGCCGTACGTCGCGATGGTGACGCGAGGCGACGCCTCCGCGAGCGCGCGGAAGTAGGCGACGAGCCGGTCGTGACGGACGTGGTACTCGCCGACCTCGTGACCGATCACCGAACGTGGCGCCGGGATCGACTGGTCATGGTCGACGTCGTCGGGGAGGTAGTACTCGAGGTCGTGGTCCGCTCGCGAGGTCGCGCCGGCAGCAATACAGCAGACCGCCAGGACGAGCGCGAGGCGCCGTCGTGCTCTCATCGGCATGTTGGTTCGATCGTTTCTGTGGACGTGAGCGGGAAAGTCGGCGCCCGCGCGGCGCCTCTCAGCCGACGATTATCCCACCCGGGGCGGGCCGGTCGCTACCCATTGCTCATGAGGCAAATGGGCGCGACGCGCCCAAAGGTCTTCACAGCCGTTGCCCCTGCGTGCGCAGGAGCCACGTATGGAAGTTCCGGTGAGTGGCCGGAAGTGAGAGAGTATCTGAAAGATGTCGGGGGAGAAGAAAAGGCCCGTTGTTACTATCAATGGTCGTGCGACGTGTACTTGGAAATCGTTCGTCGATTCGGAGCCAGCAAGTTGACAGATGGGGACCTCACGCAGTTACTGGCGCAGCTCGAAGAGATCGGCCAGCTAGAGGCAGTGCGTAATTATCCGGAGATCCTGAGGAGAATCGAGAAGGTGGATCCGTCGAACGTGCTGTTGCGCGGACTGTGAGAACGGTCGGCCATGGGGTGCGGAGGTGCTGGGGTCGACGAGGCGCTGCGGCGGATTTCTTTTTAGTTCCGGGACAGCCAGGTCCTTCAGCCCTTGCGAGAAAAAGGGGCAGGTGAAAACGTATCGTAGGGGGACCATCGTCGTCGCAGTCCTAGGCTCGCGTGGGGATTCCTCGGCGGCCGACCCCCGGTGGCGCCGTTCCTGGTGTGCGGCGAGGGGGACCGGGCGGGGGATGCGAGCCTGGGGTGCGAGCGGGGGTGCGAGGACTGATCGGGGCGGCGGCCGAGTCCGATTCCGAGATCCGACTCCGATGACCGAGTCCGATGACCGAGTCCGAGGTCAGAGATCCGAGACAGAGGTCAGACAGCAGAGGTCAGAGACCGAGATCCTTGCACCTCTCCTTCCACTCTGCGTGATCTGCGTTCCCTCTGTTCCCTCTTCTCCTGCCTTCCTGCTTTCCTGCCTTCCTTGCCGTGCTCTGCCGTCAGTGTGTCGCCGGCGGAGTCGAGCGGTCCATTCGGGCACGGAAACGGGTCCGAACTACCTCGTCAAACCCAGCAACCGCTCCGCGTTCCCGTGCAGGATCTTCTGGAGTGCGTCATCGTCCGGCGCGAGTCTGCGGACGGTGGCGAGGGTCTGCGCGCCCTGGCAGCTCTCTCCATGACCGTCCGAGTCGGCGCAGTCGGTGCCGAAGAGGAGCTTGTCGCGATGGCGGTCGAGGAAGCCGCGCGTGTGGTCCTCGTCGCGACGGAGCGCGTTCAGTCCCGAGCCGGCGGAGAGGTCGCCGTACATGTTGGGGTAGTCGGCGAGGTATCGATCGGTGAGGCCGCCGGGCGTCACCGGGCCCTTCGGGTACATGACGGCGGGGTCGTGGTTGCGGTCGATGCTCCCCCACCACGTCTGGGCGTGACCGATGAAATTCACCGTCGGGTACTTCTCCAGGATGTTATGGAAGCGGTCGAACTGGAGGTTGTACGCCTCGTGCTGGAAGTGGAGCAGCACCGGCACGCCGTGGTCGCGGGCGATCTCCGCGATCAGCTCGATCGGCGGCGAGTCGCAGCGCACGCGGAACTTTTGCTCGCCGATGCCGATGGCGCCGAGCTCGAGGTAGCGCTCGATCTCCTCGCGCGCGCCCTCGATGTCCGGCAGTTCGTTGGCGAAGAAGACGAACTCGCCGGGGTGCGCGCGCGCCACCGCGAGCACGGTCTCGTTGCCGCCGCAGCGGGCCGCCAGCCCGAACTTCGAGCCCGCCGGCAGCAGCACCGTCGTCGTGACGCCGAGGGCGCGCTGGTGGGCGATGAGGTCGGCGTCGGAACGGCCGTGGTAGTTGGTGTGCTGGTGGATGTCGACGATCCTCTGGACCGGCGGGCGCGTCGTTCCCCCCGCTCGATCGCCGGCGCCGGGTCGCGGCGATGCGCAGCCCGCGATGGCCGCCGCGGCCGTACCGGCGAGGAACGCGCGGCGCGTCAGCTCGCCCTCGCGAGGCGGCGTCACCTCGTGGTCGAGTGCGCCGTTCGGCTCGCTCATGGCGCCCTCCGGATGAGCTGCGACGTGTCTCGCTCGGTGAGTCGCGGCACCGGCGCGATCGGCAGGCCCTCGCGCACCACCTCGACTCCGCAGAGCAGGGTCCTTCCGATGATCGCCTCGAGCTCGATCGACAGCGTGCCCTCGTCGACCGGCACGGACGCGACCTCCCGGACGACACCGCGCAGCGCGCCGCGCGTCTCGGCGGCGACGTCGAGCCCGGCGACGCG
>JBFFXF010000400.1:0-5027 GCA_041569895.1 Planctomycetota bacterium
CGCTCGGTGGCGCTGGCGAGCGCCTCGGCGACGGCGCGGGTGCCGGCGGCGAAGGCGGGCTCCTCGAACATCCCCATCGGACCGTTCCAGATGACGGTGCCGGCGCCGAGGACGACCCCGGCGAAGCGCTTCGCGGTCTCGGGCCCGATGTCGAGCCCCATCATGTCCGCCGGCATCGCCTCGGCCGACACGGTCTGGCGGCGCGCCTCCGCGTTCGGCGCCTCCGCGACGACGCAATCGGTCGGCAGCAGCAGCTCGACACCGTCGCGGGCGCGGGCCTTCTCGAGAATCGAGGCGGCGGTCTGCAGGTGATCCTCCTCGAGCAGCGACTTGCCGATCTCGCGGCCCATCGACTTCAGGAAGGTGTACGCCATGCCGCCGCCGATCAGCAGCGTGTCGACGCGGTCGAGGAGCCGCTCGAGTACGGTGATCTTCGAGGAGATCTTGGCGCCGCCGATGATGGCGACGAACGGGCGCTCCGGCTCGGCGAGCGCCTTGCCGAGGTAGTCGAGCTCCTTGCGGAGCAGGTAGCCGCACGCGCACCTGGCGATGTGACGCGTGACGCCCTCGGTGGACGCGTGCGCCCGATGCGCGGTGCCGAACGCGTCGTTGACGTAGAGGTCGGCGAGCGAGGCGAGCTGCCGGGCGAACTCCGGATCGTTCTTCTCCTCGCCGGCGTGAAAGCGCAGGTTCTCCAGGAGCAGCACGTCGCCAGCGCCGAGCGCCTCGACCTTCCCGGCGACCGCGTCGCCGACGCAGTCATCGGCGAAGGCGACCGGCCGGCCGAGGAGCTGGGAGAGCCGCTTCGCGACCGGCGCGAGGCTGGCGGCCGGGTCACGCGTGCCCTTCGGCCTGCCGAGGTGCGAGACGAGAATCGTCCGGGCGCCGCCGGACACCAGCCGCTCGATCGTCGGCAGGCTGGCGCGGATCCTGCGGTCGTCGGTGATCCGCGGGGCGCCGTCCTCCCTGGCGAGGGGCACGTTGAAGTCCACCCGCACCAGCACGCGTTTGCCCGCCACATCGAGGTCCTCTATGAAGAGCTTCTTCGAGCTCCAGTCGGTGGTGGACATTGTCGGTCGCTTTCCTATTAGTATGAGAGAGTCCGTGTGGTCCCGAGTGGCCGTCGTTCGACCTGCATGATCGAGAAGTTCCCGTCTTTGTCAAGGTCGTTCGCACGGCCCGCGGAGGTTCGGTTCCATGGCTCTCTCCAGACTCGAAAAGCTCTTCGAGGACGCGCTCGGCGCCATCCGCAAGCAGCGCTACAACCACGCCTGCGACCTCTTCGCGGAGGCGATGGAGATCGACCCGCAGATGCCGCAGATCCACTACAACATGGGTGTGGCGCTCAGCCGGCTCTACCGGTGGCGGGAGGCGGCCGAGAGCTTCCGGCTGGCGATCCGCATCCAGCCGCACCCGGACTCGTGGGTGCACCTCGGGCTGGTGCACCTGCACCAGCGGGAGTGGGAGAAGGCGCTCCACGATTTCGAGAGCGCGCTCCGGCTCGACGCGGGCTCGGAGGTGGCCCAGGCGCACCGCGACGATCTGGTGACCTTTCTCGAGCGCGGTCCGCGGTCGGACGACGACTCGCCGTTTCTCTGCACAGGGTGGTTCGATCCGCGGCAGGAGGACTTCGTCGGCGTCGATCCGGAGATCGTTCCCAAGGCGCGGCGTCGCGAGCTCCGGGAGTACATCGCCTCGCAGATCGGCGACCCCGGGGAGTGCGACCACACCCACGCGCTGACCGAGGAGTGGGCGCTGAAGAACGACCTCGATCCGCTCGGAGTCAGTCGCTTCCTCCACGAGCGCGGCCTGCGCTGCGACTGCGAGGTGCTCGCCGAGCCCGAGCGCCGCCCGCTTCCCCGGCTCGACCCGCCCCCGGCCGGAGGAGGTCCCCGTGTCACCGAGTGACACGACCGCCGCCGGTGGTGTCAAGGCGCCTTGACGCGAATTTCGGTGACGGCTGCCAAGTCCTGGCCTTACAATCACCTCCGGTGAGGAGGCTGGGTCTGGAACGCCCCTTGCAACCCGGGATACTCGGACGGGAAGAGGAGGGGAAGGAGTCCGCCCCGCGGCCGCGAAAGCCGCCGGGCCATATCGTGTTCTCGTGCTCGAGGTCGATCTCATGAACAGCTTCGTGAACGGTTTCATGAAGAGCTCTGTCGATGGTGCCCGCCGGCGCGCCGGCGTGTCGATCGTGCTCGCCGTCGCTCTGCTGCCCGTCCTGACCGCGGTCGCCGCAGCGCAGGTGCGCGCGGATGACCTCAACGACCGACCGGGGATCGATCCGCAGCCGAAGCCCACGGTCGACATCGAGTACATCCTCGGCCGCGCGCACATCCGGCGCGGTGGCACCGGCACGGTCGTCTTCAGCGTGCGGACCGCCGTGCCGCTGCGCAGCCTCGCGGTGGCGATCGACTTCGACGAGACGCGCCTGCAGGCCCGCAACGTCAGCCGGATGGACGTCGAGGACGCCAGTCCCGTGCTCGCCGACGCGCTCGCGCGAACCATCCAGAACAACTTCGATCGTAGTCCCGGGAATCAGATCAACGAGGGCTGGATCGCCGTCAAGCTCGACTCCGGCGATGATCGCAGAGCGCTGATCGAGCCGAGCGACGTGCCGATTCCGGTGCTCCGCATCGAGTTCAGGGCGCTGGCGACCGCCGACTTCGGATTCACGCCGTTGATCTTTCGCGAGGTGCAGTCGGAGCCGGTCGAGCCGCCGGACGTCGCCGAGGTGTTCGACAACCGCGTCGAGGAGGCGAGCCCCGACGGCGGCCAGGTCAACGCCTTCGGTCTCGGTGACGAGAACTTCCGCGAGGGCGGCATCGAGATCATCGGCGAGGTCGGCTTCTTCATGCGGGGCGACGCGAACTTCGACCTCGAGCGCAACATCACCGATCCCACGGTGACGCTCCGCTTCCTGTTCATGAACGGGCCGCCGCTCCTGTGCGACGATTCCGGCGACTCGAACGACGACGGCCAGCTCGACGTGTCGGACGCGGTGCACACGCTGAACCGGCTGTTCATCTCCTCCGACCCGTTCCCGGCCCCGCACGACTGGGGCGTCGACCCGACGCCCGACGACCTCGGCTGCGACATCTACACAAGCTAACTGGCCCGACACGATTCTGAGAGGGCGTCCGGAGACGGTCGAGACGGCCACGGTCCACGGTCACCGTCACGGTCCACGGTCACGGTCCACGGTCACGGTCCACGGTCACGGTCCACGCGGAGGATCAGCCCTGCGCGGATGTCGCCAGCAGGCGGCGCAGGTCACCGGCGAGCTGCTCCAGCTCGTCCTCGAGCTCGCCGAGAAGCTCGGCGGCCCGTCCCAGGTCTGATGCCTTGCCGGCGCGCTCGATCTCCGCGGTGAGCTCGTAGGCCGGGATCGACCGTCCGAAGTTGCCGACCGCTCCCCTCGTGGCGTGCGCCGCGTGGTAGACCGCGTCGGTGTCGCGGTTGCGGAGCGCCGTGCGGATCTCGCCGAGAAGCGCGTTGTAGCCGGCGAGGAAGCGGCCGGCCACCTCGCGGAAGTAGTCGACGTCATCGCCGAACTCCCGCGCGATGAAGCCCTCGTCGACGCTGCGCGAGGCAAGGCCCGACGCCCACGCGGCGGGCTCGACGCAGGCGGAGACGTGGCCGGTCAGGCGTTCGATTGTCTCGTGCAGGAGAGCCTCGTCGATCGGCTTGGAGATGTACTCGTCCATGCCCGCATCGAGGCATTTCTCCCGCGCGCCGGTCATCGCGTGGGCCGTCATCGCGACGATGGGAACGTGGAGATCGCCCGCGCGCTCTCGCGCCCGGATCTCCGCGGTCGCCTCGTAACCGTCCATCTCCGGCATCGACACGTCCATCAGGATCAGATCGAAACGATCGTCCTCGAACACCTCGAGCGCCTCGAGACCGTTCCCGGCGACGGTGACCTGGTGTCCACGCCGCTTCAGGTATGTCCCGGCGACCTTCTGGTTGACGATGTTGTCCTCGACGAGGAGGATCCGCAGCCCCTCGAACTCGCGGACCTCCCGATCGACCGCGAGCGGCAGCCCGTGCTCCGGACGGTCGTCGCGATCGCCAGCTCGTGTCTCGCCGCCGCCCATGGCGGTGAGCAGCTCGTTGGCGCCGACGGGGCGGAGAAGGAAGTGGCAATCGAGCCCCTCGCAGGCGTGACGCACCGCCTCGACCTGACGTCCCGAGAGGGTCAGGATGATGCGCTCGACGACGTCTCCGTGCTGCTCGTGGAGTCTCCTCGCGAGGTCCGCCACTCCGTTTCCGGAGAGGCCCGCGTCGATGACCACGGCGGCGAAGCGAGTGCCGTCGCGGGCGGCGGCCTCGACGGCCGCGAGGACCGCGTCGCGGTCCGAGGCCGCGGTCACCTGCATCGCCCAGGAGTCGCAGATCTCGCGGAGGAGCATCAGCCTGGTCTCGTTCGAGTCCGCGACGAGCACCGAGCGCCCCGCGAAATGGATCAGCCCGGAGTCGATCGGCGAGTCCCGGTCGCACGGCCGGACGCCGAGCTCGACGGTGCACCGGAACGTGCTTCCACGGCCGGGTTTGCTCTCGACCTCGACCTTCCCGTTCATCAGCGAGACCAGCTTGTTGGTAATCGAGAGGCCGAGGCCGGTGCCGCCGTAGCGTCGCGTCATCGATCCATCGGCCTGATGGAAGGCCTCGAAGATCACCCGTTGCTTCTCCCGCGGGATGCCGATGCCGGTGTCCTTGACGGCGAGCTGGAGTCGCATCGAGGTCGCGGAGCGCTCCTCGAGGTCCAGCTCCACCAGCACCTCGCCCCTGTCCGTGAACTTGAGCGCGTTGCCGACGAGATTGACGACGATCTGCCGCAGCCGCGACGGGTCGCCGACGACGAGATCGGGCACCTTCGAGGCGACGCGTCCGACGAGCACGAGGTTTTTCTCGTCGGCGCGGAAGTGGAGTGGCTTGAGCACGGTCGTCAGCCAGCGGCGGAGCTCGAAGTCGACCTGCTCCAGCTCGAGACGACCGGCCTCGATCTTCGAGAAGTCGAGCACGTC
>JBFFXF010000401.1:0-5008 GCA_041569895.1 Planctomycetota bacterium
ACCGCGCAGAGCTCCACCGCGCAGAGCTCCACCGCGCAGAGCTCCACCGCGCTATTCAGCACGAGCTGACCCATGCGCTCGTCAAGGGGCTCTTCGCGGCCTGCCCGAACTGGCTGAACGAGGGGATCGCGCAGTACTTCGAGTACGCGCCCGTCCACGGGGGCGGCGTGGCGCGGGCCACCGCCACGGCGCACGCCACCGCCGAGGCCGCCGGCGGCGAAGAGGCCGCGCTTCTGGAGCGGCGTCGCCTGGAGCGACGGCGCGAGGTGGTCGAGAAGCTGCGTCAGGGCGCATCCCGGCGCGTGCCCTTCGCCCGCATCCCGGCGAGGCTCTGGGAGGTCTCGGACGAGGACGAGGCGCGCTGGACGTATCTCCAGGGGCTCGGCTTCGTCGAGCACCTGGCGTCGCGGTATCGGGTCTTCCGGCTGCGGCTGCTGCTCGAGACGGCGCGCGAGGAGGGCTCGCTGGCGCGGGCGTTCCGGTTGACGTATGGAAAGACGCTCGAGGAGCTCGAGGAGGAGTGGTGGCGGGCGATCAGCGGCTGAGGCCGTCCGCCGGCGGGGGGGTCACTTCGAGCGCTCGCCCGGCTCGCCGTCCCGGGCCTCCGCGGCCACCCGCCGGTAACCGAGGTCCTTGACGATCTTGAGAACCTCCGTCCACGACAGGAACTTCTTGTTTTTCTCGAGTTTGTAGCGATCGATCGCCTTGATGAAGAGAAGCTCTTCGGAGGAGAGGGTCTCGAGCATCGGAGGGCCTCCTTTCCAGCCATGCAGTCGCGTCTCCTCTTCTATCGTCCCTCGCCGGCAGTCTCTTCAGCCGCCACCCGGCGCCGGCGCCCCGGCCGGCCCCGTCGTCGCGTTCCGGAAATCCTCGGGGCCGGATGCGGTCTCGACGCCAGGCGACTAATCGGTTACACTTCAAGAGTTTAGTGCCGGCGTTCAGAAGTCCTCCGAGGGTTATGCCGGCGCCTCTGGCCCACAGCTGCGTTGCGCTCGGTCGACGATTCTCTCCGCTGAATCGCCTCCCTCGCGCGCCTTGCTGTGAGCCAGAGCGCTCGCCCTGACCCTCGGATTACCCATGAACGCCAGCACTTAGAGTGCGTCTCGGCGCGGCGCCGGTGATCGCGCCAGCGGGCAGCGACGCGCTGCCGAGGGCGCCGTGCGACGCCCTTTTTTTCTTGTTTCACCCCGGGGCGCGGGGTATCGTCTTGAAGCATAAGTTCCTATCGCTGTAGGAGGTTGGGATGCAAACCGTGACCAAGCGCGAACTGGTACAGCGGGTTGCTGAAAAGACCGGGGTCCAGCAGATCAACGCCAAGGAAGTGATCCAGTGCTTCCTTGACGAGATCATCAACGAGCTCGCCAAGGGGAACCGCCTCGAGTTCCGGGACTTCGGCGTTTTCGAGCCGAAGACGAAGGCGAGCCGCGTCGCGCGCAATCCCCGCACCGGGGACAAGGTCCAGGTGCCCGAGAAGACCACGGTCAAGTTCAAGGTTGGCCGTTTGATGAAGAAGAAGATCCAGAGTGACTACGACCCGTCGAGCGAGCGGGAGAAGGCCTCGGCGGCGGTCGAGAGCAAGAACGAGGGAGACTCCGGCGGCGTGCAGCAGGAGTTCGCGTCACCCTGATCGAGCTCGATCTCGAAGCTGGAGAGGGGGAAAGGAGACCCCACATGAATCGGTCGACTCTATCTTCCGTCCGTCGCGTGATTTCCGCCCGCCAGCTCGCGCTGGCCTGCGCGGGCCTGCTGGCCCTCCCGGTGCTCTCGGGCTGTTATACTTTTGTCAAGGCGCCCGGCAGCGCTGACCTCGAGCAGGTGGTCAACGCCGTCGAGAGCGTCCTCAAGGAGCGCTACTACCAGACCCGCGTCCACCGCTCGTCCGGCCACGCCTTCGCGTTCAGCCAGGTGGAGCTCGAGGGCGCCTACCCCGTGATGTACCGCATCGACGTCCACATCGTCCCGGAGCGCACCGGGCACTACATGCCGCGCGTCTTCGCCCGCAAGTACATGGACATCGCCGAGCCTCCGTTCGAAAGCGGCGATCAGTTCACGCATTACGACGTCGAGGGGAACCCGTTCGCGACCCAGAACTGGAAGCCGATCATCTACGATCGGAGCCTCGCGCTGGAGATCCGCAAGGCGATTCTCGAGAAGCTCGAGATCCCCTCCTGACGCGAGCGCGATCCGGCCCGACGCGCGATGCTTACCGGCACGGTCCGACGGAGGGCGCTGCCGTTTTCTCCGGAAAACCGCAGCGCCCTCGTTCTTTGGGCATCCGATAGAGGGAAAGCGGTCGAGGGAGCCGCCCGAGACTCCCCCCGTCGAGCGCCCATCCCGAGGTCGGAGCAGGAGCGTGGACCGTCCCGAGCGAGATCGTCCCGAGGACCGCGAGCCCGAGCGCGCCGGCGCGCATGCGGATCGCCCCGACCTCGAGACGCTGCGCGGACGGCGGATCCTCGTCACTGGCGGCACGGGCTCGATCGGCTCGCAGATCGTCGAGCAGCTCCTCGAGGGTGGCGCGGCGGTCGTCCGCGTCCTCAGCCGGGACGAGACGCGTCAGGTCGAGCTGCAGGAGCACCTGGCGCGGCGGGGCGCGCTCGGCCGCACACGCTTCCTGATCGGCGACGTCCGGGATGCGGATCGCCTGCGCCGCGCGATGGAATCGATCGACGTCGTCTTCCACGCCGCCGCCATGAAGCACGTGCCGGCCTGCGAGTACAACCCCTTCGAGGCCGTGCAGACGAACGTCGTCGGCACGCAGAACGTCATCGCCTCGGCGCGTGACGCCGGCGTGCGACGTGTCGTTGTCATCTCGACCGACAAGGCTACCAGCCCGCAGAACACCATGGGCGCGACGAAGCTGCTCGCCGAGCGGCTGGTGTCATCTTCGCAGCAGTTCTCCTCGGGCCAGGTGCTCTGCGTGGTGCGATTCGGAAACGTTCTCGGCAGCCGCGGATCGATCGCGCCGCGGATTCTCGATCAGCTCGAGCAGGACGGCGCGGCGTCGCTGACGCATCCCGAGATGACGCGTTTCATGATGACCATCCGCGACGCGGTGTCGCTGGTGCTCGAGGCCGGCCGTCGGGCGCGTGGCGGCGAGACCTTCATCCTCAGGATGCCGGCGCTGCGCGTGCGCGACCTCGTCGAGGTGCTCGTGGCCGAGTACGCCGCCGCGGCGCGCTGCCCGGCGAGCGACTTCCCGATCCGTCCGATCGGGGTGCGCGCCGGCGAGCGCATGCACGAGCGGCTGGTCACCGAGGAGGAGAGCCTGCGGACGAGAGCGGTGGGTGAGCGGCTGCTCGTCGTCGAGCCCGCGCCGCCGCTCGAGCGGCCGCACGGTCCGGAGACGTCTCCCGATCCCGGCATCGCGCTCGACTCCTCCCGCGGCCCGTTCCTCGCGCCCGACGAGATCCGCGACCTTCTCGGTCGCGCCGGCGTGCTCGACGAGATCCGCAGGCGAACGGTGCGCGGAGGCGACACGCCGGTCCGCGAGGCGTGCGCCGCCGCCGCCGTCGTCGCGCGGAACGTCGCGGGCGATGTGACGGGCGATGTGACGGACGACGTCGAGGACGACGTCACGGACGAGGTCGCGGAGACGGTGGTGTCGTGAGCGCACGCGACGTCAGGATTCCCCTCGCGGCGCCGGAGGTCGACCAGGAGACCATCGAGCACGTCGCGCGCGTTCTCGGCGATCGCACCCTGTCGATCGGTCCGCGTCTCGAGGCGTTCGAGAAGCGCTTCGCGCGCTCGATCGGCACGCGCTTCGCGCTCGGCGTCAACTCGGGAACGTCCGGACTGCACCTGGCGCTGCGCGTGCTCGAGGTCGGCCCCGGCGACGAGGTGGTGACGACGCCGTTCAGCTTCGTCGCCTCGGCGAACTGCGCGCTCTTCGTCGGCGCGCGGCCGGTGTTCGTCGACGTCGAGCCCGAGACGCTCGTCCTCGACGTCGGCGCAGCCGACGCCGTGATCGGCCCGCGCACGCGCGCCGTGCTCCCGGTGCACGTGTTCGGCTACCCGGTGGACATGCCGCGGCTGCTCGAGCGCACGGCCCGACACGACCTCGCCATCGTCGAGGACGCGTGCGAGGCGGTGGGCGGCACCGCCTGGGGCCGGCGCCTCGGCAGCTTCGGCGACGTCGGCGTCTTCGGCTTCTACCCGAACAAGCAGATGACCACGGGCGAGGGCGGCATGGTGGTCACCGACCACGAGGAGCTCGCGCAGCGCATCGGCAGCCTGCGCAACCAGGGTCGCTCCCCCGACGGCGACGGCCGCTTCGTCGACCTCGGCTACAACTACCGCATGTCGGAGATCACCGCCGCGCTCGGCGAGAAGCAACTCGAGCGGCTCGACGGCTTCGTCGCCGCCCGCCGCCGCGTCGAGGCGCGCTACCACGAGCTGCTCGGTGACATCGAGGAGCTGCGGCTGATGCCCCGGAGCGAGAAGCGCAGCCCCTTCGTCTTCGTCGTCCGCGCCTCCCGACCGGAGCTGCGCGAGCACCTCCGGCGCCACCTCGCCGGGGCGGGCATCCAGAGCGCCGTCTACTTCCGCGCCATCCACCTCGAGCCGTACTACCGAGACCGCTTCGGCCACCGCGAGGGCGAGTTCCCCATCACCGAGCGCGCCGCCGAGACCTGCCTCGCCCTGCCCTTCTTCACCCGTTTGGGAGAGCAGGACCAGAAGGAGGTGGCGAGCGCGGTGAAAGAGGGCGTGGCATCGTGGCTGGCCGAGGGAACGGTCAGCGCAGCACGAACCTGATCGCCGACGAGCGTTCCGAAGCCCGCGCACCGCCGAGTCGGAGTCGGAATCCGTATCGGAATCGGAATCGGAATCGGAATCGGAATCGGAGTCGGTGTCGGAGTCGGTGTCGGAGTCGGTGTCGGAGTCGGTGTCGGAATCGGTCCTCCGATCTCTGATCTCCGATCTCTGACCTCTGGACCGTGGACCGTGGACCGTGACCGTGGACCGTGGACCGTGACCGTGACCGTGACCGTGACCGTGACCGTGACCG
>JBFFXF010000402.1:0-4991 GCA_041569895.1 Planctomycetota bacterium
ATCTGAATCGATCTCGGTTCTCGGTTCTCGGTTCTCGGTTCTCGGTTCTCTGATCTCTGATCTCTGGTCTCTGATCTCTGGTCTCTGATCTCTGGTCTCTGATCTCTGTCTCGGACCTCCCCCGCGTTCGGGAGCTCTCGAGGACGAGGACGAGGACGAGGACGAGACCGAGCGCGACGATCGTTTTCGGGACCGGGAACGACTATTTTAGCGCTGCGCGAGGTCACCCACGATCTGCCGTGCCCGATGCGTCCACGTGTGCTCGGCGTGGACCAGTCTCGACGCCTCGCGGCCGATTCTCCTCGCGCGCTCGGTGTCGGGGAGGTGTTCCCGGCAGACCGCCTCGCAGTCGTTGAAGGTGTAGGGGACGTAGTGCACGCCGGGCTCGAAGAAGGCGTTGATGCCCGCCTCGTCGTCGTCGCTGCGGCCGCGGTTGACCATGATGCAGCCGCCGGAGGCCATGCACTCGAGGACGCGGAAGTGCATGCCGAAGCCGTTGGGGTTGTTGTGGAGGTTGATCCCGGTGGTTTGAAAGACCGCGCGGATGTCGTCCTGGTTCGAGAGGTAGCCGCGGTAGTAGCGCGCAAACTCGGGCCACTCGCGCCACTCGATCGTGCCGTAGATCCGCATCGATTCCGACACATTGAGGGCGGACTTCAACAACCGGCGCCGGTCGTGCATGCGGAGGAGGCGGCGGTCGAACCAGTCCATGATCTCCGGCGGGAAGCCCGGGAGGTGCTCCCGCTGGATCCCCAGGCGTCGGGCCGTCTCCGAGTAGACGAGCTCGCGGATCTCCGGCACCTCGAGGTTGATGTAGTCCGGCCGGTTCACCCGATCGATGATGACGTCGAAGATCTCGCGGTGCGTCAGCGATCTTCCGAGGGCCTCGATGTCGATGAAAGCGGTGTCCAAAACCGACTTCGGGATCGGCTGCGGGATGTAACCGATGAACGACAGGTCGCTCTGGCGCTCCCGCTCACCGTAGAAGTAACGCGTCTCGTCGACTCCGGGGAGGAGGTAGCCGCTCAGTCGGCTCTCGTTGACGGGGAACCCCAGGCTGTGCGGGTCCGTCAGGTAGTAGGTGATGTCGCTGGCGCTGGGCTCCCTGTTGCGGCCCTCGTTGTAGTCCTGGAACCAGCAGATGTGGGGGATCTCCTCCGGGAAGCGCGGCAGCTCCGAGCGCGACCGGTTGATCTCGAGCACCGCCGACGGCCTGTACTGCCGGCAGAAGGAGTTCAAGGTCTCGGTACGCGGCAGCTGCGTCATGACGTTGGTGTCCACCCCGATCGACTCGAACCCCCGGGCGAGGCCGAAGAGCATGTCGACGTAAAAGGGGTGGTCGGTGGAAAAGAGTGCGATGCGATCGATCTTCATGGCTCTCGGTTCAATCGGCATCTCCCGGCGAGTTCCTCAGCCCGGACTGCCGGTTGGCCCTGGCCGTGGAAAACGCGGCGGCGATCCGGGAAAATGGCCGGTCGGAGCCGACACAGCAGCCACCGAACAGCCCGCGGAAAGGCCAGCGCCCAAGGCCGGCGCCCAAGGCCAGCGCCCCGAGAGGAGGACGACCGACCGATGGTGACCGACCTCGCCCAGCGACATGAACCGATAAGCGAGCTCTTCCAGGACGCGCTGTCAGCCGATCCGTCGCGGTATCGGCTGTCGGACGAGCAGATCGCGTTCTTCGAGGAGAACGGCTATCTGGCGGGGGTCCGCATCCTGACGGATGAGCACGTCGACGCGCTCCGGGACGAGCTCGTGGGGCTGATGGATCCGTCGCACCCGGCAAACGGCCTCTTCTACGAGTACAACGTCAACGAGTCGGCCGATCCGTCGAAGGTCCTCTTTCACGCTCTCGGCGCGTGGCGAATCACGTCGGGCTTCCACGACATCCTCTGGAATCCCGCCTTCACGGTGCCGGCGTCCCAGCTCCTCGGCGGTCCGGTGCGCTTCTGGCACGACCAGCTCTTCTGCAAGCCGAGCCGACATGGCGGCGTCGTCGCCTGGCACCAGGACTACTCCTACTGGACGCGCACGAAGCCGCTCGCGCACCTGACGTGCTGGATCGCCCTCGACGACTCGACGGTCGACAACGGCTGCGTCCACTACGTGCCCGGCAGCCACCGCTGGCAGCTGCTGCCGATCACCGGGCTCGCGGGTGACATGGAAGCCATCCGCACCGTGCTCACCGACGAGCAGCGCGAGCAGTTCCGGCCGGTCCCCATCGAGCTCCGCAGGGGCGAGGCGAGCTTCCACCACGCGCTGATGGTCCACGGTTCCTACGAGAACCGCACCGACCGACCACGCCGGGCGACGGTCATCAACGTCTTCCGCGACGGCGTCGTCTCGGACTCGGACGACCCGCTGCTCGAGGGCGTGCCACCGGTACCGCGGGGCAAGCGAATGGAGGGAGCGTTCTTCCCGTTGCTCCGGTCCGCAGAGTCCGCAGGGTGACGTCCCCGCGTCCGAGTCGGAGTCCGAGTCGGAGTCGGCATCGGAATCGGGTCTCTGATCTCCGTCTCGGTCTCTGACTCCGATCGATCGGCCCCGACGTCGATCGTTTTCCTCGACCACGGTCGCTTTCGGGACCGGGCCCGGGCCCGGGACCGGGTCCGGGTCCGGAATCGGCATCACTGCGAAAGCACATCAACCAGCCCCTCCGCCGCCCGTCGCCACGTCATCTCCCTCACGCCCTTCCGGGCCATCCGTCCCAGTCGTCGCGACGCGTCGGGATGCTCATGGTGCCACCGCAGGCGTTCGACGAGCGCCTCGATTCGCGGCACCGCGAGGCGCGCTCCCGGCGCCGGCTCGTAGAGCGCGCTCTTCTCGACGTCGTCGTCGATGAGGTCGAACGGCAGCAGGTCGTCGCCGTACGGGAAGTACTCGACGTGCCCGCCCCAGCCGGTCGCGATGCAGGGCCGCCCTCGCGCCATCGCCTCGAGCGGCACGAGTCCGAAGGACTCGCCCCAGGAGGGCTGCACGCACACGTCGGCCTCGTCGATCAGCCGGCCGATGGCGTCGTCGGGCACCACGCCGACCTCGAGCGCGACGGGAGGGGCGCCTTCACGGGTCAGCCCCGCCCGCGAGAGAGCGGCCTCCCAGCCGTCGATCTCGAAGGACGCTCGTCGTCGCCGGCGCGCCGGGTCGTAGGTGGTCTTGATGCGGAGCACCACGTCGTCGCTCGCGCCGAACGCCGCCGCGTAGGCCGCCAGCAGCTCAGGGACGCCCTTGCGCCGGTGCGGGGCGATCACCGACAGGAACGTGAACGGTCGGCCCGGCCGTTCCCGGTCGGCTTCCGGGTCGGGGACGCAGCCGTCATGCCCGTAGGGCGACACCACCACCCGCCCGGCTTCGAGCCCGGACCGGGTCAGCGCCTCGCGCGTGAAGTCGCTCGGTACGACGACGACGTCAGCGCCGTCCCGCAAGGCGGTCACCCACGCGGCCGGCACGACGTCCGACTCCCAGACGAAGAGGTTCGCGCGCGGCGCGCCCAGGAGCCGATCGAGGAGCGGCGGGTGCAGGAAGCCGATGCCGACCGCCCGGCCCGCGACCCGCCGGGCCTCCTCGAGCGACACCTCGCGCACGCCGTCCGGAATGGCGATGCCGCGGTCGAAGAGGAACCCCCGGGGCGCCAGCGCCAGGACCTCGTGGCCGAGTGACGCGAGCGCTCCGGTCGCGCCACGGCCGACGCGCGCCCAGCTCGCTGGAGACCGCAACAGGCCCTGGTAGAGGATCGGCGCAGCGTCCATGTCGGGAAAAGGTCAACAAGCGCTCGGGGTTGGTGTAGAATCGCCGCATGGGTCGACCCGCCCCTTCCGTCGAGCGGTCGAGAAACCAGCAAGCACCGAGCTCCGGTCGAGCGAATCAGAGAGCAGAGATCCGAGATGAATGGAGCGACGACAATTCGCCACACGTCGACGCGCCGCGTGGCGCTGCGTCTCCTGTGCGCTGCCCTCTTCGTGGCAGTCCTGCTTCCCGACACGGCCCGCGGCCAGACCACCCAGCGCTTCATCGAGATCGGGCACGAGCTGAAGTTCTTCAAGGGCACCGAGGATCCGCCCGACGGCTGGAACGAGGTCGACTTCGTGGAAGACGAGCGATGGTTCGACGGCAAGACGCCGATCGGCTACGGCGAGTCGCCGCCGGCGATCACGCTGCAGACGACCCTGACCGACATGGTCAACAGCTACCTGACGGTGTACCTGCGGCTGAAGTTCAACGTCCCGAATCCGTCGCTCGTCGAGCGCGTGCAGTTTGTCGCGCGCTATGACGACGGGTTCGTCGCCTACATCAACGGCAGGGAGCTCTGGCGGTCGTCGATGCCGGCCGGCACGCCGAACCGAAACACGGCCGCGAACGACCACGAGTTCACCGCCGGCCAGTTCAACCGGCCCCTCGTGCCGCCGGCGGGCCTGCTCGTCGCCGGCGAGAACGTCCTGGCGATCGAGGTGCATAACACGTCGATCTCGAGCAGCGACCTCATCATGGAGCCGCAGCTGCTCGCGCGGGTGCAGGAGGCCCCCAAGCCGGAGTTCATCCGCGGGGCCGAGTGCGACGGCGTCGCGGCGCTCGACATCGGCGACCCGATCTACCTGCTCCGCTGGCAATTCGGCGGCTTCTACAGCGAGCCGGGCTGCGTCAAGTCGTGCGACATGAACGACGACGGCAGAATCAACCTGAGCGACGCCGTCTACGGTCTCAGTTATCTCTTCCTCGCGGGGCCGGCGTTCCCCGAGCCCTATCCCGATCGCGGAATCGACCCCTCCGAGGACATCCTGACCTGCGTGTCCGGCGAGCCCCAGTAGCGGGGATCCGCAGTGAGGACTGGAAGTGCAACGCGTGATCGCGCGCCGTTCGCCCTCGTGGGGAGCGCCCTCGCGGCGCTCGCCCTCGGAGCCGGCTGTCGCTCGCTGCCGCCGCCCGATCCGCTGACGACGCAGGAGGTCATCGCGCTCTCCGTCGAGGGCGCCGCTCCCGAGGAGATCATCCGCGAG
>JBFFXF010000403.1:0-4955 GCA_041569895.1 Planctomycetota bacterium
CAGGCGGAGAGCTCGCGGGGAAGCCGGCCGTGCGCGCGCAGCGCCCCGGCGATGAGGATCGGCGAGATGAGCGCGCCGCCGGCGCGGTTCTCGAGCAGGTTCCAGACGTCGGGGTAGAGGCCGGTCCACGGCGGGCGATCGAACATCTGCTGCAGGCCCGAGCGGATGACGCCGGCGGAGGCGGCGCGCAGCAGCGGATCGTCGCGCAGCTCGAGAAGCTCCTCGACCTTCCACGCCCACTCGAGACCGCACCACTGCACGAGGACGCCGAACCACCCGACGACGAAGTAGCTGCTGCCGAAGACCGGGATGGTCCCGAACGGATTCACCTGCCGGCGCCCGTCGCGGTAGAGCTCGGCGAGCGGCAGGTCGATCTTCTCCTCGAAGTCGTCTCGGTCGCGTGACGTCCTGACGACGGCGGTCGCGGGATCGAGCGGCGGGCGCCAGCTGAAGAGGAAGGGCAGGCCGGCGCGCGCCCACGAGAGCGCGTCGTCGATGTACTCCTCCTTGCCCGTCGCGATCGCCGCCATGCGGAACGCCTCGACCGCGAGCGCCGCCGCCCGGATGTCCGGCACCTGCTGGTGGACCTCCCACACCTGCGCCCCTCGCGGCACGCGGAATCGTCGCATCGCGGCGAGCGCCCGCTCGGCCGCCGCGCCGAGACGCTCGTCGCCGGTCAGGAACCAGTGGCGCACGAGCGGCAGCGCGCCCTGGACGCACGTGCCGAGACTGGTGGAGCCATCGTCGCCTAGCGAGTCGTGCGCGCCTCCCGTGTGCTCGCGCATGCGCCGGCGCATCCAGTCGGTGTTCCGGAAGGGGAAGGTGCCGTCCTCGCGCATCGCCCGGAGCGCGGCCTCGGCGGAGCCGCGTCCGCCGCGAGCCTGGTCCCAGAGGAGGCCGTACGTCGCGAGCAGCGGGCGGTCGGCGAGTCCGGTCGCCCGCACCCAGCGATCGTCGCCGGTGACGCGCGCGTGGAGAATCAGCTCGGCGGCGAAATCGGAACGGAATCGCGAGCCACGGTCCAGGAACCAGTGCGCGCGCCAGCCGTTCTCCTCCGACCAGTAGACGGTCTCTCCGAAGGAGCGAGCAATCAGGTCGTGCGTCGCGCGCTCGTCGTGCGGCCACGGCGGCGGCTCCGGGATGCCGAAGCGGTCGTACCAGCGCGACGCGCTCTCGACGACGCCGCCGCGGAAGACGTCGACGATCATCTCGAGCGACACCTCTCCGTCGACCTCGATCGGGCGCGGCGGCAGGTCGGTGTTCTCGGGGACCAGCGGCACGCCGGGCGCCGAGAGCTGCATCAGGTGATCGGCGCCGCTCTCGAGCAGGTTCGGAGACGCGAACGTCGCCGCCGGCATGCGCTCGCCGTGGCTCCACTCGCGCAGCGGGTGCCAGAGAACTGCCACGGTGACGCCGTCCGTCTCGATCGCCATCGCGGGCAGGCTCACCCTGTGAGGATGCGGCCTCCAGCGCGACGCGAACCGCTCGCCGACGGAGCGGGCGCTCGACGACCGCCAGCCGGGCTCGAGGAACTCCAGTCCGCCGAAGAGCGCGTGCCGCTCGAGGACCGCCGCGGGCTCCCGCGGCAGGACGCGCACGGCGGGCGCGGCGAACTGCAAGATCCCGCCGCGGGGCGGCTGCGGGAGCGTCGCGCCGATGCGAACGCCGGAGCGATCGACCCCGGCGAGCCGCACCTCGACCCGCGGCCTCGACGAGACGAGCAGCACTCCGCCCTCCGACGGAGCCCCTGTCAGCGCCGGGTGGACGCGCCTGACGACGCCGTCCTCCTCGAACGCCAGGGCGACCAGCGGGGAAAGCAGCGCCGCGATGCGCCGGACGCCGCGATCGCGAAACCACGCCACGGCCGCGCCGGCGCCCGCTCCGTCGGCCACCGGGAGGAGCTCGATGCCGACGTCACCGGTCTCGAGCGCCAGCTCTCCGGGAGCGCGGGGCAAGCCGACGACGACCGTTGCGTCGAGCTCGTGCGTCACCCTGTCGCCCTGCTCGACCACCGCGCGCGCCACGTGGACGCCGGAGGTCTCGAAGGTCAGCGGGAACGACCCGGTCGCCTCGCCGCGGGAGAGGTCGAGCTCGACAACCGGTTCGAGGCGCGGCCGCACCAACCGCACGCGGACACGACCTTCGGGCGTGCGACCGCCGGCGAGCGCGCAGCGGGCCACGAGCGCGACCGGCTGACCCGACGAGACGACCGGCCGCTCGAATGCGAGGGACACCTGGATGCGCGGAGGCAGCCTGACGAGCGCCACCTCGTCGATCTCGAACGGCGCGCCGACCTGGCCGTTGAAGGGGTCGAGCCGGAACCGCGTCAGCGTCTGATCGCGGTTCGCCGTGGTGCCGAGCGGAAACTCCGTCTCGACGAGTCCGCCGCCGCGCGTCTCGCGTGAGACCACCTTGTCCTCGCCCATCGCCGTGCTGCGGTCGGTCGCGAAGTAGCACTGGGTCTGGCTCCCACGTGGGGATGCCCAGCGCACGCGCACGACGAGACCGTCGATCGGCACGTTGACGGGCGGCGCGAAGAGGTACGCGTCGTGGTGCGTCGTCGTGCCGCGCAGTCGGCCGCCGCGCACCTCGAGGCCATCGATGCCGCGCCCGACGGTCCAGCCCTCGATCGAGGCGGGAGAGTCGAAGGTCCAGCGCGCGACGATTTCGTCTTCCGCTGCCGGAAGCAGGGCCGGAAGCGCCATGAGAAAAGCGATGCGGGCGATCGTGGGGGTGTCTTTCATGCTTTCTTCGTCTATCATCGCGGCCCGGTCGTCGACGAGCGAGTCTACCGCCACGAGGAAAGGACCTTCCATTGGAAAGTGCGCTGGTGATCGAGGGCGTCACGAAGACGTTCGGCAAGGTCGTCGCCGTCGACAACCTGTCGCTCGACGTGCCGCGCGGGACGATCTACGGTTTCCTCGGGCCGAATGGCGCCGGCAAGACGACCACCATCCGCATGGTGATGAGCATCCTCGAGCCGGATTCCGGCTCGATCCGCGTTCTCGGGACGAGCGACACGGCGAGCGTCAAGGACCGTCTCGGCTACCTCCCCGAGGAGAAGGGGCTCTACAAGAAGATGAAGGCGGAGGAGACCCTCGCGTACTTCGGCATGCTGAAGGGCCTCGACAGCCGCACGGCCTACCGGCGCGGGCGCGAGCTGCTCGAGCGGTTCGGTCTCGGCGAGTGGGCCTCGCGGCGCTGCGAGGCGCTGTCGAAGGGGATGGGGCAGAAGGTGCAGATCCTCGGCACCATCATCCACGATCCCGATCTGGTGATCCTCGACGAGCCGTTCTCCGGGCTCGATCCGGTGAACGTCGAGGTCATGCGCGAGGTGATGCTCCAGATGAAGCGCGAGGGCCGCACGGTGATCTTCTCGACGCACGTCATGGAGCAGGCGGAGCAGATCTGCGACCGCATCCTGCTCTTCAACAAGGGACGCAAGGTCCTCGACGGATCGCTCGCCGAGGTCAAGGGACGCGGCGACCACGGCATCCTGATCGACTACGACGGAGACGGGTCCTTCCTGCGTGATCTGCCGGGCGTCGCGCGCATCAACGACGCCGGCAAGCGGGCGGAGATCTTCCTCGAGGAGGGCACCGACCCGCAGTCCGTGCTGCGCGAGGCGGTCGGCCGACTGACGATCCGCCGCTTCGACCTTCGGGAGCCCTCGCTGCACGAGGTCTTCGTGCGGGCGGTGGCGGAGAAGCGCGCATGAGGAAGTCCTATCTCGTCGCGCGCCGCGAGTACGTCGAGAACCTGCGCACCAAGACGTTCTGGATCGGCGTCTCGTTCTTCCCGGTCATGCTGCTCTTGATGTTCCTCGTGCCCTCGTGGCTCGAGGAGCGCAAGGACGCGCGTCGCTACGCGGTGATCGATCGTTCCGGGTGGCTGGCGAAGGCGATCGAGGAGCGCGCCGCGAGGTCGGACCTCGAGAAGATCATCCGTTTCGCGCTGGACCAGGTCGGCAAGAAAGAGGAGCTCCGCAAGCTCGTCCCCGAGGCGGCGCTCGAGGAGATCGAGAAGATCGAGGACGTCGACGAATTCATCCGGGAGCACGGAGACAACATCGCCAAGCTCCTGAACCAGAGCCTGCCGCGCTGGTGGCTGAGCCTCGCGCCGGACGAGGCGAGGCGTCACATCCCGGGTCTTATGCGCGCCCTCTATGTCCAGGTCGAGATCGACCCGTCGCTCGAGGATCCGGAGGCCGAGCTCAACCGCCGCCTGAACAGCGGGGAGCTCTTCGGCTACTTCGTGATCGCCGGGGACCCGATCGAGAGCGACGAGGGCTGCAAGTACGTCTCGAACAACCTCACGGACGACAACCTGCGCGACTGGTACTCCGACCTCGCCACGGAGATCGTCCGCTCGAAGCGAATCGAGAAGAAGGGTATCGATGAGCAGACCGCGGAGTGGCTCTCCGGCCGCGTCCGGTTCGAATCGCGCAAGGTCACGGCGACGGGCGTGGAGGAAGAGGTCAAAAAGGAGGACAAGATCGGCCAGTTCGGGCCGATCGCGTTCGTCTACCTGCTCTGGGTGGCGATCTTCACGACGGCGCAGATGCTGCTGACGAACACCATCGAGGAGAAGTCGAGCCGCATCATCGAGGTGCTGCTGTCGTCGGTCTCATCCTTCGAGCTGATGGCCGGAAAGATCGCCGGCATCGCGGCCACCGGTCTGACGGTGCTCGGATCGTGGGTGATCTGGTTCGTGGCGATCATCAAGTCGCTGCCCTACTTCCTCGACGACATGCCGGACGTCGATTTCACCGTGTTCCTGAGAGACCCGGCGTACATTTCATCGTTCCTGGTTTATTTCCTCCTCGGGTATCTCCTCTACTCGTCGGCGTTCGCCGCGATGGGATCGGTGTGCAACACGCTGAAGGAGTCCCAGAACCTCATCATGCCGGTGATGATCGTGCTCATCGTGCCGCTCTTCGCGATGGTCCCCATCGG
>JBFFXF010000404.1:0-4915 GCA_041569895.1 Planctomycetota bacterium
ATGTGCGTCGCCAGCCGCGGATCAGACTGCCGAATCGAGGGAAGAATCGGACGCAGAGAACGAACCGCCGCCAGAGCGATCTCGAGAGCCTCGAAGCACTTCATGCGAACCTCCGGATGAAGGGAGAGAAAGAGTCCGTGGCCGCCGGCCCGTTGCGGCGGCGCTTTCTCCCCCCGCACCCGGAGCGCAGGGCGTGTCAAGAGCGACGCAGTCGCCGAGCGAAGCGAGGGCACTCTTGACTCGACCGAGTACCGGGTACACTCGACCGAGCGACGCCGCCGCCCCCCGCTGCACAGGAAACCCCGCGCATCGAGTCGGAGTCGGAGTCGGTATCGGACATCGGAATCGGAGTCGGAATCGGTATCGGTATCGTGGACCGTGGACCGTGGACCGTGGACCGTGACCGTGACCGTGACCGTGACCGTCATCGGTATCAGAGTCGGTCATCGGACTCCGATACCAGAGCCCTCGAGGACGGGAACGGGCGCGGGCACGGGAACGGGTACGGGTACGGGTACGGGTACGAACGCACTCACAAGTTCCGATAGGGTCTCGGGCAACGACACCGCGATGCGCGGGTCCGCCGGCAGATTCCGCGCCGAGATGATACAATTATTTGGTCACCGAAGTTCGGGCAGGACGTCAAGGACAGTGGGACGCGCGTTCGAGGCCCGGCGTTCGAGGCCCGGCGTTCGAGGTTCAGGACCAAGGTTGCGGCGGAGGTTGCGGCATGGACGACCGCGATCGCGACGGAACACCCGAGAGTCCGATCTTTCCGACCGAGCCGGAGAGCACTCCGGAGAATCACCCGCTGCGTGACCTCTTCAGGGCGGTGACGAGGAAGGCGTTTCGCGGGTTCCGGGGGATCTACCACCCCGACGTCGAGATCCACATCACCGACGAGGTCCTCTCCGAGTTCGTCCACGTCGATCGGATCCACAAGGTGCGCGACCGCCGTGGGCGGCGTCTCACGGACCTCGCCGAGATGGCGCTCGAGACGCGCGCGTCGTCCTCGAGCGGTCTCGAGCGGGACCTCGAGCTCCACCAGCACGTCGGCGACTTCGCCCTCTTCATCGCCGGGCTGTTCCCGGAGTCGCTCGAGCGTCGCGCGCCGCGCGCCGCGTCGCCGCTGCTGGCGTGCGTCGGATCGACCGTCGTCGCGCTCGATCACCCGCGTGACTATTACATCGTCGAGGGACGGAGCGCATACGCGCACGTGGCGCGCGTCTACGAGAACCTCGATCCGGCGCGCACCGGGCTCTTCGATCGGCTGGCGAAGCGCTTCGAGGAGTACCTCGAGGTGATGGGCCGGATCAAGAGCTTCCTGCACGACGCGCCGGCGGGCGGCCCGGCCAGCGCCTGAGCCGCTCGACGTCAGGGCATCCACTCCCAGAAGAAGAGACGTATCCAGTCGAGCGCGCGGTGCGTCCAGTTCCAGATCAGGTGGCGGCGCCCGCAGGTGATCTTTCCGATGCCCTCCATGCCGGGACGGAGCCGCTCCGGAGTCGACTCGAGCTCCGCCTCGACGCGGAAGAAGTTGACGCCCTCCTCCGCTGACGAGACCGGCGTCACGCGAGTCACCGTGAACGCGTGCGTCTCCGTGGGCGACGCGGCCAGCACGAGCTCGCCCTTCTGCCCCGGTCTGACCTCGTCGATCTCGCTCTCGTCGACCTGGAGGATCAGCCGGTAGCTGTCGAGCGGCGCCAGCTCGTAGAGCTCCTGACCGCGCTTGACGGGCGAGCCGATCGCCTGACTGAGGTCGCCCCTGACGACGATGCCATCGAGCGGAGACGTCACCCGCGTCCGAGCGAGCTGCTCGTCGACGAGCGCGATGCGCGCCTCGATCTGCTCGAGGCGCGCGTCGATGATCTTGATCTCCGCCGCGTTGCGCCGGGCGATCGCCTGCTCGCGCTGCTTCAGGGCCTGCTGGCGCTCGGCGACGAGCTCGTCCTTCTGGAGCTGGAGTTCCCTGTCCTCGAATACGCACAGCAGGGCGCCCCGTGCGAGCTCGTCGCCCGGCCTCGCCGGAGCCTCGGCGACGTAGCCCTCGAAGGGCGCGACGACGACACGCCGGATGCTGCCCTCGAGCACCGCCTCCGCCGAAACCCGATAGTCCCCCTTCGCGAACGCGAAGAAGACCACCAGGGCGGCGAAGACCGTCGCGCACAGCTTGAGCACGAGATGCCGCGGACCGAAGAGTCGCCCTCCGAGGCCCAGCGCGGCGTCCCGCCACCGCACGATGAAGTTGCGCGATTCGCGCCGCTCGAGCTCGAGGATCGGTCCGGCCACGGCGCCGACCGCCTCGCAGAGCTCGACGTCCTGCGCGGAGAAGGGCCGCTCCTCGCCGCGCTCGAGCGTCAGCACGCCGATCACCTCGTCGCGCGAGACCAGAGGCACCGAGCAGCTCGACCCCGATCCGAACTCACGCGCGAGCTGCTCGTGGGCGTGTTTGATCTGGAAACGCGCGTCGGGCCACTCCGGATGCACGATGGCGTTCTGCTGGTCGAGGGACTCGGCCATCGCGGCCTCGATCGCCCGGATCAGGTTGGTCTTCTTGCCGAACTGGGCGCTGTGGGACAGGGCGGCGAGTCGCACGCCGCCACGACGCCGCCGGAAACCGACGCTGGCGCGATCGCAGTCGAAGTGAGTGGCGAGCTCGGTGGCGAAACCCGTCGCCGCGGCGTGCGAACGATCGTGTCGGAGAAGGGTGGCGACGAGATTGAGGACGAGGGGAAGCCTGCCGCGGTCGACCTCGATCCCCGACGTTGCGTGGCGCCGGTGGAGCAACTCGAGCCACGCTGTCCCCCACTGGAGCTGGCGGACGGCCGCGTGGAGCTCGGTCTCCGAGTCACGCGCCGCATCGATGGCGACCGCCCCCTGAAGGACGCCGTCGAAGGCGATCGGGTGCGCCGCGTGAAAGCGGACCGTTCCGGTGGCGGCGCCGCGTTCGCCGGCCGTCTTGACGACGACGCAGCGCCGTTGCGACAGCGCGCGCTCGACGACGTCCGCCAGGTGCCGGCGATCCCGCGACCCCTCCGGCCAGAACGCCTTCGGCTCGTACGAGCTGAAGCCGCCGTTCGACGGGACACGGTCCTTGCCGAGGACGAGCACTGCATCGGAGACCCCGCCGATCAGCCGGCACTGCAACGCCAGCCAGCTGGTGACGAACTCCTGCGACGAGCGAGCGGAGGCGAACCGCTGCCAGAGGAGCGCATCGGCGTCGGTGACCTGGGCGTTTCGGCCTTCGTCCATTACCAGGCTGTCACCTCAAGAAAAAACGCTCGGTCCGGGTCCCGGCCCCGGTCCCGTGCCCGGACCCGAAACCACCGTCGTCGGTCTGACTCTCGACGTCGGGGGCGACCGTTCTTAGTCCGACCGATCAGCGAACGAAGCGCACGGTGCACTTGAGCCCGGCCGGCAGCCGGTAGTCCGGGTTCGGCAGCACGAGCCGGATGCCGAACGTCGAGCTCGCGGCGTCGACGACACGGTCGACCACCTTGACGGTCGCCCGATACGCGCCGCCGACCGGCGCTTCCGGGCGCACCACCGCTTCGGTCCCGACGTCGACGGCGCCGAGCAGCTCCACCGGTGCGATGACCTCGACGTGGAGCGGATCGAGCTGCGCGATCTCCATGATATCCGATTCCTTCGACCGGCTGACGAGCTCGCCCGAGGTCAGGAAACGCTGCACGACGACGCCGTCGATCGGCGAGCGGATCGTGCGCAGGTCGAGCGCCGCCTGGGTGCGCCGCAGATCGAGCAGCGCGATGGCCATGTTCTCCTGCGCCTGCAGGTGCGCGAGCGACGCGAGTCGCTGATCGGTCTCGAACTGGTCGAGCTCCTCGATCGAGATGATCCCCTGCCGGAAGAGCGGGCGGTTCTTCTCGACCAGTCTGGTGTTGAACTCCATGCGGGCCTTCGCCGAATCCAGCGCGGCCTTGAGCTCGGACTGCTTCTTCGCGAGGTCGCGGGTGGCGCGCTCGACGCTCGATTCCAGAGTCGCCACCACCTGACCGGCCTTCACGAGGTCGCCGCGGTCGACCGGCGTCGTCTCGATCAGGCCGTCGACGGCCGAGCTCACCTTGATGGTGACCGACGGCTCGATCAGGCCTTCGTAGTCGATCGACAGCGGTGGCGGCACATCGTCGCCCCCTCGCTGGCCGACCAGGGCGAGGGCTGTGATCGTCGCTCCGAGGACGAGGGGTCTCATCGCACGCGCGCTCCTTCTGCGCTTTCTATCGGCAACGGGCCCGCGCGGACGTACCGGCGTCCCGGCTTGATCACGGAGTGGGGCCCTGTTCCCGCCTCTTTCGATATCGGAAGGATACCGGCTTTTCGGGCCTCGCGGAACCCTCAACCTACCCGGGGGGAACGGGCTGATAACCCGCCCGCGCTGCGCGCGAAAAAACACCTCGCGGCCACCGTCATCATCCGGATCTCATCCGGACAGGCGCTGCTCCCATTCCTCGAGCCGCTCGACCGCCTTCTCGACCACGTACGCGGTGAAGTCGTCCTCCCCTATGCGGATCCGGAAGCGCTCCTCGAGACGCCGCCGGACGGCGGAAAGCCGGCAGTGCAGCTGCCCCGGGAGGGGGACCAGGGTGCGGAGCCGGAAACGAGCGCCCTCGCGCGTCGCGGGGCGTCGTGACGGCGTCTGATGGCGGTTCGCGTGGTGACGGTCGGGGTGGCGCGGGAGCCGGCGGCGATCGTGGTCCACGGAGTCTCTCCTCGCCCGGAAGGGGCTCTCCAGGCCGGAATCGCGCCGGCCTGTTCAGCTGTTCAGAAGGGAGCGCTCGCGCGTGCGATCGCCGGAGCGCAGCAGCCCCGCGTCGGGGTCGTCGAGCCGGAGGAGAGGGACGTCCGGGCAGGCACAGAGGTGATACCACCGCCGGCCCGTCCCCGCAAGCGGGGCCCG
>JBFFXF010000405.1:0-4880 GCA_041569895.1 Planctomycetota bacterium
ATCGGAATCGGAGTCGGCGTCGGCATCGGAGTCGGAGTCGGCGTCGGCATCCGAATCGGATCTCGAGCCCGACGCCGAGCGAGCCCGGGAACGGGCACGGGCACGGGAACGGGTACGGGAACCGCTCCCCCGCGGGGGGGCCGATAACCCCGTTGTGTCCCCGCCCGGTTTTCTGTAGAGTAAACCGTTCCCGGGCGAGCACATCCGGGCCGATATCACAGGGTCCATCGAGCTTCGTGAAAGGAGGCTTCCGTGCAGGAATCTTCGAGACGTGACTTTCTCAGGGGCGGGGCCGTTGCCGGCGCCGGCGTGATCATCGCCGCGTCGAGCGACATCGTCCGGGGATACCCCGCGAACGAAAAGCTCAACATCGCCAGTGTCGGCGCGGGTGGGCGCGCGTCCGGCGATATCGGTGGGTGCTCGGGCGAGAACATCGTCGCGCTCTGCGATGTCGACGACCGCAACGCGGCCGGCACGTACAGGCGCTTCGAGAAGGCTCGGAAGTATCACGACTTTCGCGAGATGCTCGACAAGGAGGAAAAGAACATCGACGCCGTCATCGTCGCGACGCCCGATCACACGCACGGCGTCGCCTCGCTGAAGGCGATGCGCATGGGGAAGCACTGCTATTGCGAGAAGCCGCTGACTCACAACGTCTACGAGGCGAAGCTGATGCAGGCGGCGGCGAAGAAGTACAACGTGCAGACCCAGATGGGCAACCAGGGCACGGCCGATTCCGGGCTGCGCCAGGGCGCGGAGATCGTCCAGTCGGGCGCCATCGGCAAGGTGCGCGAGGTGCACATCTGGACCAACCGTCCGGTGTGGCCGCAGGCGACGCGCGCGATTCTCGACCACAAGGGCGTCCAGGCCGCGCTCCGCGGCAAGGGCGAGGCGGCCAAGGCGCCGAGCACGATGGCGTGGGACCTCTGGCTGGGTCCGGCGCAGTACCGCGCCTACGACCCGATCTACGCGCCGTTCAAGTGGCGCGGCTGGTGGGATTTCGGCACCGGCGCGCTGGGCGACATGGCGTGTCACACGATGAACCTGCCGTACATGGCGCTCAAGCTCGGCTCGCCGAAGGCGGTCGAGGCGATCGAGGTCCCCGAGCTCAACGAGGAGACCTATCCGCCGTACTCTCGGGTCCGCTACGACTTCCCGGCGCGCGGCGAGATGCCCCCGGTCTCGGTGATCTGGTACGACGGCGGCGCCCTGCCGCCGGAGGAGCTCTTCGAGGACGGCAAGCGGGCGAACAGCGGCTCGCTGATGGTCGGCGACAAGGGCAAGCTCTACTCGCCCGGCGACTACGGCACGCGGTGGATTCTCCAGCCCTCGAAGCAGTTCGAGGGCTACCAGCCCCCGGAGGCGTGGATCCCGCGGTCGCCCGGACACCACGCTGAATGGATCCGCGCGTGCAAGGGCGGGCCGCCGGCGATGTCGAACTTCATCGACTACGCCGTGCCGCTCACGGAGATGGTCCTCCTCGGCAACGTCGCGATGCGGTCCCGTCACCTGATCGAGTACGACCCCGAGAACATGAAGATCCCGAATCACCCGAACGCGGAGCCGTATCTCGCGCGCGAGTACCGCAAGGGCTGGGATCCGAAGGAGATCTGACCCGCAGATCCGATGCGACCGGCGATCGCGCGCGTCGCGGCGCCGGCGATCGAACGGAGGGGGACGGACGTTGGACGACGCCCGTCCCCCTTTGTTTTTGTCCGCCGCGGCGCTATCATCGCCCGATACTCGACACCGATCGACTCCCGAAGAGCCGCGGCCGACCCGCCTTGCAGCGGGCGCCGCGTCGCGACGGGAGCCGCGGGGAGGGCACACGACCATGAAGACGAGCAACACTGTCTGGAAAGAGCGACTCGAGGGGAAGCTCCCCGAGCAACTGGCTCGCGAGATCGATATCTTCGAGACCGAGATCGACCTCCGGCGTCAGGGCAAGGTCGACGAGAAGGTCTTCGCCGAGACCCGCCTCCGCCGCGGCGTCTACGGCCAGCGCTACGACAACGGCCAGCGGCACGACGGCAAGAAGACACAGACGCTTCCCTACCCGGAGGCGGAGGTCAAGGGGCCGGGCACGGTCTGGGACGCGCCGGGGATGCAGCGCATCAAGATCCCGTACGGCGGGCTCGATCCGCATCAGCTCGAGGTGCTCGGCGAGGTCGCCGAGGAGTACTCCGACGGCATCGCGCACGTCACGACCCGGCAGGACTTCCAGCTCCACTTCGTGCACATCGACAACACGCCGACGGTGATGCGCCGGCTGGCCTCGGTCGGGATCACGACCCGCGAGGCGTGCGGCAACTCGGTGCGCAACGTCACGGCGTGCCCGTTCTCCGGTGTCTGCTCCGACGAGGCGTTCGACGTGACGCCCTACGCGCGGGCGCTGGCGATGTTCCTGCTGGGCCATCCCGACACGCAGGACTTCGGACGCAAGTTCAAGCCGACCTTCAGCGGCTGCCGGCATCACGCGTGCGGCCTCGTCAACATGCACGATCTCGGCTGCGTTGCGGTGACGCGCCAGGTCGACGGCGAGGTGCGTCGCGGCTTCGAGCTCTACGTCGGAGGCGGGCTCGGCGCCGTGCCGCACCAGGCGAAGCTGTTCGACGAGTTCCTGGCGCCCGAGGAGCTGCTGCCGATCGCGCAGGCGATCTCGCGCGTCTTCGCACGGCTCGGCGAGAAGAAGAATCGCGCGCGGGCGCGGATCAAGTTCCTGGTCAAGGATCTCGGCATCGAAAAGTTCCGCGAGCTCGTGCTCGAGGAGCGCGAGAAGCTGCCGCACGACCCGCGCTGGACGGCGTACCTCGACGAGGTGGACGCGCACGTCGAGCAGGGCCGGCGCCCGCCCGGCGAGCTCCCCGCCGTCGACGGCGATCGGGAGTACAGCCGCTGGCTCGAGACCAACGTCCGCGACCAGAAGCAGGCCGGTTACGTGACGGTCGCCGTGACGCTGCCGCTCGGCGACATCACCGCCGACCAGCTCCGCGAGCTCGCCGACATCGTCCGCAAGTACACGAGTGACACCATCCGCACGACGGTCGAGCAGAACTTCGTCATGCGGTGGGTGAGCAAGGCCGACGTGCGCGACGTCTATCGCGACCTCGTCGCGGCCGGGCTGGGCGACCCCGGCCACGGGACGATCGTCGACATCGTCGCCTGCCCGGGCACCGACACCTGCAAGCTCGGCATCTCGTCGTCCCGCGGGCTCGCCGCGGAGCTGCGCGCGCGCCTCGTCGAGAAGAGCTTCTCGATGGACGAGACCATTCGCGGCCTGCACATCAAGGTCAGCGGCTGCTTCAACAGCTGCGGACAGCATCACATCTGCGACCTCGGTTTCTATGGCGTCAGCCGCACGGTGAAGGGCTACAAGGTGCCGCACTTCCAGGTGGTCGTCGGCGGCCAGTGGGAGGAGAACGCCGGCTCCTACGGGCTCTCCGTGATGGCGGTGCCGTCGAAGCACATCCCGGAGGTGGTCGACCGGCTCGCGGACAGGTACCTGCGAGAGAAGGAGAACGGCGAGGTCTTCAAGGACTTCGTCCAGCGGATCGGCAAGGTCGAGGTCAAGCAGATGCTGCAGGACCTCACGGAGATGCCCGACCACGACGCGGACCCCGAGCGCTACACGGACTGGGGCGACCCGCGCGAGTACAGCATCGGCGACATCGGCACCGGCGAGTGCGCCGGCGAGGTGGTGTCCCTGGTGGAGTTCGGGCTGACGTCGGCCGAGCGCATGGTCTTCGAGGCGCAGGTGACGCTCGACGCCGGCCGGCCTGACGCCGCCGGCGAGGGCGCTTACCGCTCGATGGTCGAGGCCGCGAAGGCGCTCGTGAAGACCGAGTTCCTCGACGTCGGCGACGACGACGGCCGCATCGTCGACGAGTTCCGCACGCGCTTCTACGACACCAAGAAGTTCTGGGACACGTACGCCGGCGGGAAGTTCGCGCACTACCTCTTCGCCCAGCAGAAGCGCCAGGGACAGAACCACACGCACGAGTCGGCGCACCACGCCATCGAGGAGGCGCAGCTCTTCATCGAGGCGGCGCACAGCTGCTACAACCGGATGCGCGGCTGAAGCGAGATGGCGATTCAGCACGTCAGGATGAAGATCCCGATCGCGTGGCGGGAGAATCCCGACCCCGGTGCCTTCATCCGCGTCTTCCATTCCTGGATCCAGGAGCAGCTCTTCGACGAACTGCTCATCGACGTCGCCGACTACCGCCACGTCCCGGACGGCCCGGTGGTCCTCCTCATCGCGCACGAGGCCGACTACGGCGTCGACTGCACGAAGGGCGATCTCGGCTTCTACTACGAGCGCAAGAAGGCGGTCGAGGGCGGCGACGCCGCCTGCCTCGCCCAGGCGCTGCGAGCCCTGCTGGCGGCGAGCGAGCGCCTCGAGACGGAGACCGAGATCCGGAAGCGCCTCGAGATCGACCGGAGTCGCATCGATCTCCGCATCTGCGACCGCGCGCTGGCGCCGAACACTCCCGAGACCTTCGCCGCGCTCGAGCCCACCCTGCGCACGTTCTTCGACGAGGCCCTCGGCGGACGAGTGGAGATCACGCACACGAGCGCGCCGGAGCCGCGCGAGCTGTTCGGCGTGAGGATCACGGTGTCGGGAGGGTATGTGGTGGGGGACGTGATGGGGCGGCTGCCGGGGTAACGCCCTCGGCTACGTCCCCGTTCCCGTTCCCGTTCCCGTGCCCGTCCTCGAGGGCTCTGGTTGCGGAGTCCGATGACCGACTCCGATACCGATGGCCGATACCGATACCGATTCCGATACCGAGTCCGAGTCCGATACCGACTCCGATGACCGATCCCGAGATCGGAGATCAGAGACCAGAGATCAGACTCTGAGCTCGAAAGTCACCCCTCTG
>JBFFXF010000406.1:0-4828 GCA_041569895.1 Planctomycetota bacterium
CCTCCTCGCGGAGCCGCGCGACGAGGCCCTGATGGATGTCCTCGATCGGATACATCAGGTAGCCGCGCGAGTCGAGGTTGTAGACGATCTCGAGGCAGAGCTCGATGAGGTCGTCGAGATCGACGCCGTCGAGGTCGACGCCGTTGAGCTCGTCGGCGCGCAGCAGGTGGAGCTCCTCCTCGAGGTGCTCCTGGAGCGAGGCCGGCTTGCCCTCGGTGTTGTTGAGCGCCTCGAGCTTGTCATCGCGCTCGCCGTCGAAGCTCGAGGCCCGCGGCCGCATTCCGGAGTAGTACTCCTCGCGCGCGATCTCGTCCCACTGCTCGACCTTGCGATCGAAGGAGGCGTCGTCGCCGAGGGGGTCCTCCGTCGCCCGGGGCTCCGTCTCCGGTTTCTCGGCCTCGGTCTCCTGGCCGGCCGGCGGACTCTCGCCGAGCTCGAGCGCGACGTTGTTCTCGAGCTCGGTCTCGATGCGATCTTCGAGGTCGAGGGAGTTCAGACAGAGAATCTCCATCGACATGTACATTTGAGGGGAGAGCGTCTGGATCTGCTTGATTGTCTGGGTGAGCCCCAGATCCATCCTCATGTCGCCCTCACCTCGTACTGTTTACCGCGACTCACGCCACGGCGCGTCGGCTCGAAGGGGTCGGAGGAGCGGCCTCGGGCGCCACGTTCGGTGGCGGGCTCTCGTGCTCCGGCGCTTCGCGCGTGACTCGGCGCTCCCGCGCTCGTTCTCGGCGCGCTCAACGCTCTTCATTATAAGAGCTGGCGCCGGGAAAACATACCGGCGTGAAAGGCGCCGCTCGAGACCACGCGGAGTATACCGACGTGGTTTTTTGGTGTCAATCGAATTGAACCCTAACCACTCCGTGCGCGGCGTCTTACAAGGATGATCACGACCACCGTGGCGAGCGCCGCCAGAGGAAACCAGCGACCGGCGACGGCGTAGAAGCTGAAGAAGCGACGCGGGCGCACCTCGACACGGGTCATCGCCCGGGTGAACGGCCGCGTCCTCCCGGAGAACGACCCGGTCGCGTCGACGACGCCCGAGGGCCCCCCGTTGGCGCAGCGCACGAGCGGCGTCCGCGACTCGACCGCCCGCATCGAGAGCACCGAGGCGTGCTGCCCGACGTGCGAGGTGTCGCCGTACCAGAGGTCCTCGGTGATGTTGACGAGGAAATCGACGCCGCGAGAGGCCTCGAGCGCGAATTCCGGGAGCACCGCCTCGTAGCAGATGAGGATGCGGAAGCGGCGCGTGCCGGCGGGCGTCGGCAGCTCGAAGACCGGACACTCGCGCCCCGGGTCCATGGTCCCCACGAAAACGCGCTTCCGGAACCAGTCCGGCAGGTACTCCTCGAAGGGCACCCGCTCGCCGAAGAGCAGCAGCTTGTTCTTCGAGTAGAACGAGACGCGTGGCTTGCCCTCGGTTCCCTCGCGCGGCAGCACGAACGCCGCCGTGTTGCGGACGCGGCGCTCGCGGGTGACGCCCCCGCCGCCGATGATGAACGGCGACTCGACGAGGTCGAAGACGCTGCGGCCGTCGCGGAGCACGTGCTCGCGCAGCGGCTCGTCCTCGTCGACGTAGAAGGCGATCGGATCCATCCCCTCGGGCAGGACGACGAGGTCCGGGTCGCCGCTGCGCGACTCCCGCGCCGCCCATGCGAGGTGGTCGAAGTAGAGCTCGATGTCCCTCTTTTCCCGCGGATCGATGTGCGGCTGGAGGAGGACCGCCCGCACGGGCTCCACCGACTCGAGCGCCTCCTCGATGGCGGCCTCGCGCACGGCGCCGTAGATGATCGACGACACGAGGAGAGTCGCGCTGGCCGCCACCGTCACCCGCGGGAAGGGAGCGCGGCCACGGCGCCACTCGACCGTCAGGTAGATCGCCGCGTTGACCAGCAGGATGAGATAGGTCAGCCCGGCGGCCCCGAGCAGGTCGGCCGACTGCCGCAGCCAGTCCCGCGCGTGGACCGCACCGCCGATTTGCCACGGAAAGATCCGCGGGAACCACTCCTCGACGGCGACGAAGAGGAGCACGACGAGGTGGATCGCCACCGGCGACCGGCAGCGCCCGAGCGACCAGCCGAGGACGCCCCAGATCAGCGCCGAGTACGCCAGCCAGACGAGAAACAGCAACACCGGCACGACGATCAGCGCGCCGCGCAGCTCGGTGAACTCGATCATGGCGTAGCAGATCCAGTAGAACCCGCCCGCCTCGAGGACCAGCCCCGCGACGTAGCCGAGGAAAAAACCCCGTCGCCCTCCCGCCCCGCGGGCCGCCGCGAAGAGCGGCACGAGCGTCACCCAGATGAGCAGATCGAGGTCGAAGGCGGGGAAGGAGAGCACCATCAGGACGCCGGTCACCGCCGCCGCGAGGAACGCGAAGCGGGGGCGGCCGATCGCCGGGGTGCCGGAGGCGTCCACGGACGGCGGCTCGCCGCGGCTGGTCGTCGCTTCGGCTGCGGCCATTTCTCTTCGGTGCACCGATCGTCATTGTGGGTCTCACGAGCCGGGTGTCCAGCGTGTTCCCGGTTCCGGGCGGGGCCAGTCGTGGTTTTTTCGTTTCCCGCTCCCGCGAGACTCCGGTAAGCTTCCCCGGACTCGTGAAGCTCGTGGAGAGGACGTCGCGAAGTGAGGATCACGCGGAGGACGCTGCCGACCTGCCTGGCATGCGCTCTCCTTCTCGCCGGCGCGCCGCTCCGGTCGCAGGATGAGACCGAGGCGCCGCCGCCGCGGACCGAGAGGCCGGACGATCCCGGGCAGCCCGAGTCCTACCGCCTGCTCGGCCCGCCGCTCTTCCCCTTCTACGACCACTACATCAGGACCAGCGACCAGACCGAGGTCCTGAACGTCCTCTACCTCTACCAGTCGACGCGGAACCCGCGCGGCGACGCATCGAACCTCCTCTTCCCGTTCTACTACTGGGCGCGCCAGAAGACGCCGCCGGACTCGCGCCTCTACCTCTTCCCGCTGCTCTTCTTCCACCGCAGCGGCGCCGAGGCGTCGTTCAACTTCCTGCTGCCGCTCCTCTACGATTACCGCGGCCAGAAGACATCGCTCCAGGCGGTGGCGCCGATCTGGTTCCGGATCCACGATCGCGAGAAGGTGGCCACGAGCCACCACGTCCTCTTCCCGCTGAGCCGCTTTCGCACCGAGCGCGACGTGCCGGCGAAGCCCGTCTCCGCCTTCCGGCTCGGCATCTACAGGGGCCTCGAGCTCTTTCAGACCTACCGCCAGCGGGGCGGTGAGTCGCGCACGTCGGCGCTGACTCTGCTCGAGCTCGGCGACGAGGCGCAGAGCCGCATCGCGCTCTTCCACTCCGAGAGCAAGCCGACCGCGGGCGGCGGCGTCGAGTCGCGGACGCACCTCTTCCCGCTGCTCTGGACGGGCCGCAACCCCGAGAGCCGGCACCTGCACGTCGTACCGCTGTTCTTCAGCGCCGGCGGGGCGGAGGGCAGGTTCTTCATGACGCCGCTCTTCGGCAAGGTGGACTCGCCGCAGGGACAGGACATCTACCTCCCGCCCCTGCTGTCGCGCATCGGGCACGGCGCCGACGGCGAGGTGCGCCGGGACCTCCTGTGGCCCCTCTACCATCGCAGCTACGGTCCGGGGCACTCCTCCTTCTACTCGATTCCGCTCTTCAGCTACTCATGGACCCCCGCGGAGCGCCGCTGGAGCCTGCTGCTCTTCCTCTACGCCAACGAGCACTACCGCGAGAGCGGCAAGACCGCGCACAGCTTCCTCTGGCCCCTCGGGCGGCTGGACGTCGAGCCCGATGGCGTCACGGGGCACCGCCGGTTCCTGCCCTTCTACTTCGACACCTTCAACGACGCCCGCCGCATCCGCGCCACGCCGCTGTTCTTCAACTACCAGCGACGATCGGGGACGGACGTGACGTGGAGCTTCACCTTCGCGCTTCCCGACTACTTCGGCTGGGGTGCGCCCGACGATTACTTCGGCTTCGGCTTTCCCCTCTTCTGGAGGACGCGCGCGGGCCGTAGCGGCTGGGACCTCTTCATCCCGGTCTACTTCTCGTTCCACGGTCCCGCCTCGTGGGGCACGCACGTCCTGCCGCTCGTGAGCTACAACAGCTTCCCGTCCCAGAAGCAGCTCTTTCTCCTCGGTCCGACGTTCATCCACCGGCGGTTCAAGGGATTCGGCGGCAAGCACGAGGGCAGCGGCACGAGCCTGCTCTGGCCGCTGATCCACTTCGAGCGACGCATCGACAAGTACCACTACCGCCTGCTGCCGCTCTTCTGGACGTCGCGCGACGGCGACGAGCGGGACCTCCTCCTGCTGCCGCTCTGGTACCGGCAGTGGGGCGGCGATCGCAGCCAGAACTACTTCTTCCCGGCGTACGGGAGGTACGAGTCGGACCGACTGCGACGCGAGTTCTACGGTCTCGGCACGGTGATCCGCTCGCAGGAGATGGACGACGAGGGCGAGGTCTTCCTCGACCGCACCGACATCCTGTGGTCGCTGCTCTCGTTCCAGGAGAACCTCGCGACCCACGAGACGCACCAGCACTTCTACCCGCTCGGCTTCTGGCGCACCCGGAGCGTGCCGGTCGACAGGACGATCGTCGGCCCGCTGCTCTACTCGCACCGCATCGACGGCACGGAGGACAGGACCTACCACCTGAACCTCACCGGCGGCAACCTGTGGGTGTCGCGCGAGGTCCACCAGCAGCGCTACGTCGCACCTGCCGACGATGCGACCGCGAGGCCCGTGCGCACGACCGAGGTGGTCTCGAGCGAGAAGGGCTTCTTCTGGCCGATGGTCCGCTGGGGATTCGACGCCGAGACCGGCGTTCACAGCCAGTGGGTCGCGC
>JBFFXF010000407.1:0-4778 GCA_041569895.1 Planctomycetota bacterium
CCGATTCCGAGACAGAGGTCCGAGATCAGAGTCAGAGGTCGGAGGTCGGACGTGAGAGGCCGGGTCCCTCTCACTCTGCGTCATCTGAGGACCGTTCCCTTCGTGGGAGATATCGCCCGCCGACGCTAACCGGCCCCCGTCTCCTGCGGCATCTCGCGCGCTTGCCACTGCGCGGGCGGGCCGTCGAAGCGGATCTTGCCGCGGCGGAGCTCGATGACGCGGTCGAAGAGCTCGAGGGCGACGGGCGTCTGGAGCGCGGCGATGACGGTGCGATCGCCGGCCCGCTCGAGGATCGCGTGGAGGCGTTTCGCGGCCTTCTTGCGGCGCAGGCCGCTGGCCGGGGTGTCGAGGAGCCAGAGGTCGGCGTCCCGGTCGAGGACGATCGATCCGAGGCGCAGCGCGCGGGCCTCGTTGCGCGAGAGGCCGAGGGAGCCGACCTTCTCGAGGAGGCCGCTCGGGAGCGAGCGGATCACCTTCCAGGCGCCGAGCCGGCGCAGTGTCTCCTCCTGCTCCGGGTCGAGGCTGTCGGGCCCGGGAAGGCCGAGGAGCTTCCAGATCCGGGTCGGCGGGAAGACCGGCTCCTGCGACAGGTAGCGCGTGCGCTCGGCGATCAGGTCGACCGAGTCGGTGAGCTCGCGGTCGTCCCAGAAGATCTGGCCGCGGTCGGGCACCTCGCGGCCGGCGAGCACCTCGAGCAGGCTCGACTTCCCCGCGCCGACGTCGCCGACGACCGCGATGCGCGACCCGCGCTCGATGGCGAGGTCGCCGGTGCGCAGGCGGGGACGGCGCCCGCCACCCGCCTTCAGCTTGATGTCCTGGAAGCGCATTGACGATCCGAGCGGCTCGAGGGGCGGGACGCCGGCGGTCTCGCGGGCCGAGCCGCGCTCGGCCTTGTCGAGCAGCGTGCCGACCCGATGCGCGCACGCCATGACCTTGCCGCTGCGCGCCGACTGGCGTCCGATCTGCACGGTCCTGCGGTGCAGGGTGAGCGCGTAGGCGACGAAGAGGAACAGCTCCCCGGGCGCCACCCGGCCGGAGGCGACCTCGACGGCGCCGACCCAGAGGGCCAGCGCGACGGTCGCGGCGACGACGCCATGCACGACGAGCGACGACAGGGCGATGATGCGCGTCGAGCGGACCTCCTTGTGTGCGCTCGCCTCGTTGATCGCCTTGAGACGTTCCTCCTTGCCGCCGTGCTCGAGCTGCTCCTGGATCGCGACGGCGTACTTTCCCTCCTTGCGTCGCGCTTGCCCGGAGGTCTCGGCGACCGACGAGGAGCTCCACAGGCCGATGCCGATGCCGAGGAGGCCGCCAATCAGAAAGATGAGCCCGAGCTTGACGGAGATCACCAGCAGGATGGCGCAGACGCCGACGAAGATCAGCCCGTTCTGGAGGACGTGCACGAGGATGCCCGACAGGCCCGCCTTGATGCGCGCCGTGTCGCCGACGACGCGCGCGATCAGGTCGCCGAATCGCTTCTTACGCCTTCCAGCGCGCCGGCGAGCGCCGCGCACGGCCGCCCCGCGGAGGTCGTGGACGGTGTACGCGGCGAACTTCTTCAGGTTGACGCGCTGGAAGAGCTCCGAGACGCCGCTTCCGAGGGCGAGCAGGAGATACACGAGCCCCAGCCAGAGGACCGGGCTTCCGCTCGAGGGAAGTAGGCCGGAGAAGACGTTGTCGCCCTCGTTCCCGGGGAAGACGATCTCGACGACGCCGCGGAGCGGCCACGGCAGCGCCAGCCGGAAGAACACCACGGCGAACGTGGCCGCGAGGCCGACCAGGAAGTGGCGGCGGTGCGGTCGGCCGAACCGCAGAATCGTGCCGAGCGCACGGTTCCGCTTCCTCGAGCTCCACATGGCATCACTCCGTGGCCGGCTGCTCGGCCGCGGCGACCTCCGGCGCGACGGTCTCGATGCCCGCCGGCAGCTCTGCCTCGAGTCCGGCTGCGTGGAGCAGCACGCCGGCGACGCGGTCGGTCGCCGCGCCCGGACCGTGAAAGACATGCTCGGCCATCTGTCGCCGGATCGGTGATTCGCGCTGGGGATTCGCGAGACACTCTGCAATGGCGTTGCCGAGCGTCTCCGGCTTCTTCACCACGGTGCCGATTCTGCGACCGTAGGTCTCGAGATCGAGCGCGGGCGCCCGCTTGGCGACGCGCTTGAGCAGCTTGGGCACGTCGAGAAAGACGATCGGTCTATCGAGGAGCGTGAACTCCACCGCGACGGACGACGCGTCCGTCAGCAGGAGGTCGGCCGCGTGGAGGTACGGGATGACGTCGAGATCCCGCACGGCGCGCGTGTGGTCGTTCTCGAGCGGCGCCAGCTCGGTGAACCAGTCGATCGTGTTCTTCGGGTGGTCGTGCGGCTTGACGAGGAGGTTCCACTCGGCCCGCTGAGAAAGTCGCCAGATGACCTCCACGCCCATCGCCTCGAGGGCGTTGTGCTTCTCGCCGGTGGGCGCGAAGAGGATCGTCGGCTTCGCGGGGTCGAGCCCGAGGCGCCCGAGGAGCGCCGAGCGGTCGAGCGTCGAGTCGACCAGCGCGTCGGTCTTCGGGAAGCCGGTGATCAGGCAGCTCGAGCCGTCCGGGCGGACGAAGCCGTTTTTCCGGTAAAGCTCGGCGTGGTAGCGACCCGGGAGGCAGAGGACGTCGAACCGCAGCGCCTTCTCCCGGACGGCGAGGTTCTTGAAGGACACGCCGTGGAAGATCTGCACCGACCGCTTGACGGAGCGCGGGAAGAACGCGTCCGAGAGGTGCGCGGACACGAGGACGTCGTAGTCCTCCTCACGGACCTGCTCGAGCGGCACCACGCGGTCTTTGTCGACCGGGAACGTGTCATAGAAGCCCTCGAGCCGGTACGTCGCGTCGTCCCCCTTGCCCTCGCGGAAGCCGCCGGAGAGGAAGACCTCGACTCTCGGATCGCGCCTCAGGCGCTCGTAGGTCGGGAGGAAGCAGAGGAAGTGGACCGGGGCGTACCCGGCGAAGAGGATACGCTTGGGTGACGGGTCGTTCATGTGGCGTCGTTCGTCCGGCGTGCTCGGGCGGTCGTGAGGTCCCGCCGCGTCCGACCAACCCATTTCCCGGGAGCGGCCCGCACGACGTCGTGCGGCTCTCCTGCCGCTCAGAACAGTTTCACCGAGAGAGCGATCGCGGCGACAAAACGAGTATACTCGGTCTCCTCGTCCTCGTCACGCCGGAGGCGCCGGCGGCTGATGTCTTCCCGGATCCAGCGCCCCTCGATCTCCAGCGAGAGCCTGCGCGCGAACTCCCACTCGACCCCGAGACGGACGGCGTGGCGGAGGTCCTCGCGGTCCCGGTGGGTGGTGTCGAAGCGCTCATCGGAGAGATAATCCTGGAATGTGAAGTCGTACCCGGCCTTCACCCGCCAGTTCCGCGCGAACCGATAACTCACGCCGACCTCGATCGAGTGCTCGAGCCGCGAGCGGTCGACGCGCTGCACCGTTCTGCGGTTCTCGTCGAGGGCGTCGCCGTCACCGTTGAGGTCGACACCGAAGTCGGGCTCGTCGCGGATGAGCACCTCGCGCCCGTCGTCCGTCATGACGACGCCGAGGAGGTAGCGGACGTCGATGTCCCAGCGCCCGTCGAGGTCGAACGAGAGGCCGAGGCCGACTTCTCCGATGTTGCGGTCGCGGTTCGAGAAGGGGCTGTCGTAGCGGCGGTGGCGGTAGCCCAGCAGCACGGTGCCGTAGATCCTGCGGGCGTCGAGGAACGGCTCATCGCGCTTGCGCTTTCTCCAGAGCCGGTGCCGGTAATGCACCTCCGCCGAGAGCTCGTCGTAGATCCCGTGGTCGTAGACGCGCTCCGCCGCGGAGACGTTGCCGGTCAGGTCGGTCGCGTCGGCGAGGTAGTTACGCTTGAAGACGTCGAGGTCGTACCCGAGATCGAGGGCGATCTCTCGCCCCGAGCCGAGCTCCTGCTCGACGGCGAGGTCGAACTCGGGGTGGCTGCGTCGCTCGTTCTGCGTGAAGTAGTCGTAGCGCACCCCCGGGATGATCCGGAGCTGGCGCCCGTCGAGCCCGTCGGTCTTGGCGGTCAGGCGCGCTCTCGAGGAGATGAGGAAGTCGTCCTCGGAGTCCATGTCGTCGAAGCGACCACTGATCCGGTCCCCGCTGACGTCGCTGTCGAGCCGGTCGCTGAGGTCCTCGGAGAGCCGGAAGACGTTGCTGTCGTATTCGAAGGTGTCCTGGAGGTCGAGGTCCCAGCGCCAGCTCGGACCGTCCTCGTCGATCTCCACGGGCTCGTCGCGCTCGATCGGGTCGTCGAGCCGAAACGGGTCCTCCTGACCGCTCGCCGGGGCGCTCGCAAACGAGATCAACATCACGGCGAATGGAGAAAGAGTCCACGGACGCTCGGTCATGCGATGCTCTGACTATATTCAGTTTCCGGTCGGGGGTCTGTGAATAGGTCCACGGCAACGGGCGCCGCGCGTCGAGTGGTGTCGCCCGGAGCAACTCGAACGGCTGCCCGCGCCGCCTGATCCGGAGGAGCCACCTTGCGGGGAGCAGGTCAGCGACCTGCCGGCGTTCCGGAGTCGGGAGTCGGCACGCCGGGTTTCGGGACCCGGCCTGGGGAGCAAGTGTACTGGTCGCGGACCGTGAGCTCAACCGGCGGAATGAGTCCAGCCCTCGTCCTCGTTCCCGTTCCCGGTCCCGTTCCCGTTCCCGTGCCCGTTCCCGTGCCCGTTCCCGTGCCCGTGCCCGTGCCCGAAAGCGCCCGTCGTGGTTGACAAAACTCGCTGGACGACGCCAAGACGGTCACG
>JBFFXF010000408.1:0-4705 GCA_041569895.1 Planctomycetota bacterium
CGACATGCAGAACGGCTACGCCACGGTCGCGATTCGCAAGCGCTTCACCTTGACGGCCGAGCAGCTCGCCCTCCCAGGCGAGTTTGTTTTCCTGATCGACTACGACGACGGTTTCTGCGCCTTCGTCAACGGCGTCGAGGTGGCGCGCGCCGGCTGCACGGCGAACCTCGCCTTCGACGACGTGGCGACCGAGGCGCACGAGGCCGGCGCCGAGGAGACCTTCCTGGTTCCCGGCGGCGCCCTCGTCGAGGGCGAGAACGTCATCGCCATCGTCGGCCACAACTTCAGCCTCGGGAGCTCGGACTTCACCCTCAATCCGCGGCTGCTGCGCCGCCAGCGCATCGAGTCGTCCAGCCCCGCCAGCGTCCCGGTGGTGTTCAACGAGCTCTTCCGCGGCGCCGCACCGGGCAGCGGCTGGGTCGAGCTGTACAACGCCGGCGGGGTGACCGTCGACCTGTCCGGTTTCGAGGTCCTCGACTCGCCCGCCGACGACACGCCCTTTCGATTCGCCGTCGGCACGACGCTGGCCCGGCGAGGGTTCCTCGTCCTCGACGAGGCGGCCGCCGGTCTCGACCTCTCGACGCCCGAGGTGCGGCTCTTCCTGAGGACGCCCACGGGTGTCATCGCCGCGGCATCGGTCCTCGACCGCGCGCCTCCGGGAGAGCCGGCGCCCGGGTCATTCGCCGAGGCGCGTTTCCCCGACGGCGGGCGCGACGGGTGGCTCACCGAGACGCCGACCCGCGGCGAGCCGAACCGCGTGTCGCGGGTCGAGGGGGCCGTCATCAACGAGATCTACTACCATCCGCCGGAGAACCGCGACGGCGGCGAGTTCATCGAGCTCACCAACACGGGCGTCGCACCGGTCGACCTGTCGGGATTCCGGTTCAACCGCGGCGTGGATCACGTCTTCGAGGACGGTGTCGTGCTCGCGCCGGGGGCGTTTCTCGTCGTCGCCGGAGA
Organism: Planctomycetota bacterium; assembly: GCA_041569895.1. Taxonomy (GTDB): domain Bacteria; phylum Planctomycetota; class UBA8108; order UBA8108; family JACQVS01; genus JBFFXF01. Next base: position 961 of record JBFFXF010000408.1, read on the forward strand.
TCCGGAGCTCGTCGCGCGCCAGCACGGCATCACCGGCGTGCATGGACCCTGGAACGGCCGGCTCGCGGACGCGGGCGAGAACATCCGCCTCGTCGACCGCCTCGGCAACCTCGTCGACGAGGTGCGTTACCACGAGGGTGGCGACTGGTCGCTCTGGGCGGACGGGCGCGGCGCCAGCCTGGAGCTCATCGACCCGCGGCAGGAGAACGACCTCGGCTCCGCGTGGGACGCCAGCGACGAGTCGTCGAAGACGCGCTGGGAGAAGCTCTCCTTCACGGCGCCGAACGTGACCGTCACGCAGGAGTCGGAGCTGCACGTCTATCTGGTCGAGCGCGGCATCTGCCGGATCGACGACGTCTCGGTGACGCGCGTCGGGAGCGCCTCGAACTTCATCCCGAATCCGGGATTCGAGTCGAGCACGACGCGGTGGCGAATCGAGGGGACCCACATGCACAGCCGGCGGGTGACGACCGACGCGCACACCGGCGGCGCGTGTCTCGAGGTCGTCGCGACGGGCAAGGGCGACACGCTCGTCAATCGCATCGAGACCGATACCAGCCCGCGTCTCGCCGCGGGCCGCCACGAGGTGTCGCTCTGGGCGCGGTGGGTCCGCGGCGCGAGCCTGATGATGGTCCACGGCGAGTATCACGCGGGACCCTATCGAACGAGCTCCGGGCCGTCGGCGAACCTGTCGGGAAACAGCATCTCGGCGGCGCTGCGCATGACCGTGCCGGAGAACCTCGGAACGCCCGGCGCCGAGAACAGCGTCACGCGCAACCTCCGCTCGGCCACCGGCGACGCCAACCTCGGTCCGGTGATCGGCGAGGTGAGTCACGATCCGCCGTTCCCCGCGCCCGGCCAGGGGCCGGTCGTCACGGCGAGGATCGTCGATGCCGACGACGTCGCGACGGTGCGCGTCTTCTACGCGCGGAATCGCACGAGCAGCGGTTTCGACTCGACCGTGTTGCGCGACGACGGCAGAAACGGTGACGGGGGCGCCCGCGACGGCGTGTACGGCGGGCGCATCGCCGGTTTCGGAAACGGCGACACCGTGCTCTTCTTCCTCGAGGCCACCGACGCGCGCGGCGCGACGCGGCGGTATCCCGCCGACGCGTCGGCGAGCACGCTCGTCTATCGGGTCGAGAGCTCCGGCCCATCGGCGATCGACCGCTACTCGGTGATCATGGACGCCGACGCCGTCGCCGAGCTCGGCAGTCGCCAGCTGCACTCGAACGACTTGCTGCCGGGCACGTTCGTGTTCGACGATCGCGAGGTGGTCTACGGCGTCGGCGTTCGCTACCGCGGCAGCCCCTGGGGGCGGCCCGGGCGCAGCAGCTTCCGGGTGCGTTTTCCTCGCGATCACACCTTTCACCGGGGCCGCAAGGCGATCAACCTGAGCAGTCGCGGCGCCGCGGCGAACGAGGGCGCCGGGTACTTCCTCGTCGGACGCAACTCCGGCGCGGGACGGCCGGCGGCGACCGCGGACTACCTGTGGGTGCAGACCCGCATCAACGGCGCATCGAGGGGCACCCAGGGCATGATCCAGCCGGTCGACCGCGACTACCTCCAGAAGTGGTACGGCGAGGCCGGCGCCGACGGTCCCACGCTCAAGGCCGTGGGACGCCTGCTCTTCAACGATGCGGGCCAGCGCATCGCCTGGGAGGGCGCGTCGCTGGTCTTTCGCGGCGACGACCCCGAGAACTACCGCGGGTACTGGGCCCACAGCGTCAACCGGACGCGGGACGACTACGCGCCGCTGGTCGAGCTTGCCCGGGTCATGGACGCGAGCGCGGCATCCGACGCGACGTTCGACACGCGCGTCGGCGACATCCTCGACGTCGATCTCTTCCTGCGCGTGCTGGCGCCGCGGATCCTGATGTCGGACTGGGACGCGGTCTTCGTCGGCAACGGACACAACGGCTATCTGACGTACAATCAGCTCGACGGCCTGTGGTCGCTGCTCCCGTTCGACATGGACAACACGTTCGGCAACGCCAACGCGTCGTTCTTTCCGACGGGGGAGCCGAACGTCGTTCGGATGTTGTCGCGGCCGCTGCCGAGACGCACGTACTTCCGCATCCTCGACGAGTTCGCCCGCGGTTACTGGTCGGTCTCGAGGGTCGGACCGTACCTCGACCAGGTGCAGCGCGACATCGGCGTCGGCACGGGCGGGGTCAAGAGTTACATCGATACTGTCCGCACCAGGCTGCTCTCGACGATCCGGTCGTCAGTCCTCGTCGAGTTCCGGATCCTCACCGGCGACGGCGGCGACGCGAGGACGAACGCCCCCCGGATGGAGATCCAGGGCGAGGCGCCGGTCACCGTGGCCACCATGCTCGTCGAGCGCAACGGGGGCGAGCTCGAGCCGTTCGAGCCGAACTGGACGACGCCGACGCGCTGGCGGGCGCTCGTCGACACGCCGCAGCACGAGAATCGATTCCTCTTCACCGGCTTCGACGGCAACGGCAGTCTCATCGCCACGACCACGTTGACGGTGTTCAACGACTCGCAGACGGCGGGGCCGGAGGTGCAGCTCTGGTTTCCGAAGACGGGTCCCGCCGCGGGCGGCCTCGACGTGAGCCTCGTCGGCGTCGGCTTCGAGGAGGGGCTCCGCGTTCGTTTCGGCAGCGCCGAATCGCCTCTTGTCACCGTCGTCAACGATCAACTGGCTCTCGCTCGCGTGCCGCCGGCGCCCCCGGACGTCGGCGATGACGGCGCGGTCACGGTCGAGGTGATTGCGGGCGCGACGAGGATCGTTCTGCCGGAGCCCTTCATCTACCAGAGCGTCGGCGTGAAGCTCTTCCTCCGCGGCGACGCCAACGGTGACGGCGGTGCCGACATCAGCGATGCGGTCACCATCCTCGGCTTCCTCTTCCTCGGCGACGTCATCGAGTGCGCCGACGGCGGCGACGTCAACGATGACGGCAAGCTGGAGCTCACCGACGCGGTCGCGCTTCTCGACTTCCTGTTCCGCTCCGGCGCCGCGCCGCGACCGCCACACCCCGAGCCGGGACGCGATCCGACCGCGGACGATCTCGCCTGCGGCGAGTGAGGCGACGTCATGAATCGGAGGCTCATCACCGCCGGCGCGGTCGCGCTCCTCGTGCTCGGCGCGCTCCTCGCCGCCCTCTGGCATGCGCAGCGCGATCGTTCCGCCGAGACGCCTGCGGCGCCGGGCGTGGCGACGTCGCCTCCGGCGCGCGTCGACGCGCCACCTGCGCGACCGGTCCCTGCCGAGCTCCGCGCGGTCCACGCCGAGATCGGCGCCGCCCGCCACCGCGGCGATCTCGGCGAGGCGATCCGGCTCTATCCGCGGCTCATCCAGGGGCTCGCCGACGCATGGGGCGCGGAGAACCGCGACCTCGCGCCGTACCTCTACAACTTCGCGCTCACCAGCAAGCTGGTGGGGGACACCGCCCGCTGTCTCACCGTGGCGCGCCAGGCGAACGCGCTCTGGCCGGGGAACCTCCAGCTCGAGGTCCTCGAGGCGGCGACGCGCGCCGAGTCCGCCATCGCCGGGCGGCGCGGCGATGCGGAGGCGGAGCGGCTCTTCGAATTCGTGCTCCGCGACGAGAACCTGCCGCGGCTCCGCGGCTACCGCGTCGCTCCGCCGTCGCTGCTGGGACAGTGGGCGCGGCTGGTCTTCAACGCCGGGCGCACCGACGAGGCCCTCGGCATCGCGGAGCGGGGACTCGCCCTCGATCCCGACCACCGCGCCTGTCTCGAGGTCAAGGTCGACGCGCTC
>JBFFXF010000409.1:0-4683 GCA_041569895.1 Planctomycetota bacterium
CCGAGGTCCGACTCCGAGGTCCGACTCCGAGGTCCGACTCCGAGGTCCGACTCCGAGGTCCGACTCGGACCTCTGTCTCCGTCTCAACGAGGCCGAGGACGAGATCGGGCTCTCTCCCGCCTCGCAAACCCCACCCGCTTCCTCAGGTTCCGCTCGCGTCGCAGAGTTCACTCCAGCGGACAGGCGTCGTTGGGTGTCTCGCAGTCGGTCTCCCGGGTGATCGGCTCGCAAACCGGCGAGGCGCCCTTCCAGCCGGTCGGCGCCGGGCCGCCGAGGAAGAGGAATGTGAGGAGCGCGACGCCGTCGCTGATGTCGATCTTGTCGTCGTCGTTGACCTTGCACGCCTCGAGGCAGGGGGGGGCGTTGGACCCGAGGAAGAGGAAGTTCAATACGGTGATGGCGTTCGAGATGTCGACCGTGCGTCCGTCGGGCACGCCGCAGAGACCGCGGATGAACGAGTCACGGGTCGCCACGCACGTGATCAGGTCGGACGTGTAGCAGCCGCCGTTCTCGTCGATCAGCGAGAAGCGGAGCCCGACGACGTCGTCGGTTCCGACGCCGGTGACGGTGACGTCCTCGGCCACGCCGCGCAGCCGGCCGATGACGGTCTCGTCGCCGTCCCGCGCCAGGACGATGGTCACCGCGCACGACGGCACGCTGTTCTTCCAGGTGGCCGTCAACGACCTGTCTTCCGGTTTGAACCAGCACCGGAGCGAGTCGGGAACGATCGGGTCGACGTGCGGCGTCTCCTCGAGCACGGTGAACCTCGCCTCGCGGATCGCGGACTTGCCGTCGGGCCCGCAGTCGCCGCGGAGGGCGAAGACGTGCTCGCCCGGCGCCTCGACCGTGAAGGTGGCGAACTCCGCGAAGCCGGGCAGCGTGCCGACCGGCGTCTCGAGGTCATCGACGAAACCGACGAGTCCGTCGGTGCCGAGCTCGTCCATTCCCGGGTACGGCCGCTCGCCGTTGCGCCACCACGCGTAAACCTGGAAGCCGTCCGGCCCGTACGACGTCTGGCAGAGCGTCAGCCCGAAGGGCGCATTGCACCCGGACGGCTCGCACTTGACGGTGCATGTCGCCTCGACGAAACACCCGCGATACGCCGCGCACGGCGAGAAGAACACCAGGGGAACGACGGCGACCGTGTGCTCCGCGCCGCTCGAGAGATCGGCGGGGCGCAGCAGATCGCTCTCGCGCACGAGCTCGGCGCGGCGCAGGCCGGAAACGAACGACGACAGCGGCACGTCGTCGACGAGGATCCCCCAGGAGCCGGGCGCGCTGCCGCGCTTCTCCCAGGTCACGCCGATGCGACAATCTCCCGACGCGTCGCCCCCGGCGCTCTCGCAACGGACGTTCACCGCGTCCGAGAGCGGCTTGCGGTCGAGGACGTCGATCTCGCACTCCTGCGAGGTGAGCGCGATCGGATCGTCGATGCGGAAGGTGTGCATGCCGGCCGGGACGTTGTGCACGTTGAAACCGTTGATGCCCGGCAGGTCGTCGTCGACGAGCCCGTCGACCCTCGCGACCTCCACGCCGTCGACGAAGAGCAGCACGCCCTCGGGGTTCTCCGAGCTCTCCTCCCACGCGACGAAGACGGAGTTGCAGGGCGCCTGGCATTCCTCGGGAAAGCCGCAGGCGGAGTCGACGTCGTCCGCGAAGGTCGTCTGGATGACGGCGAGGCTCTCCGGCTCGATCTCGGCGCCTCGCCCGCTGCCCCGCAGGACCAGCTCGGCGAGGGCCCGATCGCTGCGCGCGAGCCGCGAGATCGCGAACACCGGTGACGGGCCGGAACGCGCCTCGAGGACGCCCGCGGCGCCGGTCGCCAGGAGGAGGCAGAGCCCGGAGAGAACCAGGGGGCGCAGTCTCATGGAGTCAAGCATACACCAAGTTTTCCCGCCGGCGCAGCTGGAAGTCGGTCCGCCGGGAAGACCTGGCGTCGCCGGGGCCGATTTTCTACACTATTTCAGTCCCCCCGGCCGGCGCGTCCAGCCGCCGACACTCAGAGAGGAATCTCATGCGCTCACTGACTCGCTTCGCGCGCGCCACCCGGCGCCTCTGTCTCGCCGTCCTCCTCGTGGCGGTGGTCACCATCGGCCTCGGGTGCGTCACCGCCCCGACCGGTCGCAAGCAGTTCATCGTCATCTCCGAGGAGGCCGAGATCGCGCTCGGCGTCGAGGCCTACCGCCAGGCGCTCGAGGGCGCGAAGATCTCGACGAATGCCGCCCTCCGTGATCGGGTCGCGCGGGTCGGGTACCGCCTCGTCGAGGCGAGCGGGCGCAGCGACCTCGACTGGCAGTTCGAGGTCATCGAGGACGACGCGACCATCAACGCCTGGGCGCTCCCGGGCGGCAAGGTCGCCGTCTACACCGGGATCCTCAAGCTCACCGAGGGGGACGACGCGCTCCTCGCGACGGTGATGGGTCACGAGATCGCCCACGTGACGATCCGTCACGGCGCCGAGCGCATCACCACGCAGCTCGGCATCAACATTGTCGCGGCGGGTCTCCAGGCGGCGCTCGCCGAGCGCGACCCGGAGACCGTCACGCTGGTCATGTCGGCGTTCGGCGTCGGCACGAAGGTCGCCGGACAGTTGCCCTTCGAGCGCTACCAGGAGTCGGAGGCCGACAGGGAAGGTTTGCGCTACATGGCGCGCGCGGGCTATCACCCGGGCAAGGCGATCGAGTTCTGGAAGAAGATGAGCGAGCTGTCGACCGGCGACTCGCCGCCCGAGTTCCTGTCGACGCACCCGAGCTACCAGACGCGCATCGAGAACCTCACCGAATGGCAGGGGGAGGCGCTGGGGGAATACCGGCCGATCGGCAACTGAGCCCGATCGTCGTCCTCCACCACGATGACGACGTGGTCGCCGTCGACAAGCCGGGGGGGCTGATCGTCCACCGCACGCGCGAGTCGAGCGATCGCGTCTTCCTCGTGCAGCTCGTCCGCGAGCAGATCGGCAGGCACGTCTATCCCGTTCACCGTCTCGACCGCGCCGTGTCCGGCGTCATGGCGTTCGCGACCTCGAGCGAGGCCGCCCGCGCGCTGCAGGAGAGCCTTGGCGCCCCCGACGCGCGCAAGGAATACCTCGCCCTCGTTCGCGGAGACGCTCCCGACCGTGGCGAGACCGATCGGCCGCTCACCAGCGACCGCGGCGTCCGGCGCGAGGCGTTCACCGAGTTCGAGTGCCTCGCGCGCTTCTCGCGCATGTCGCTCTTGCGCGTGCGCATCCGCACGGGCCGGCGTCACCAGATCCGCCGCCACCTGTCGCACCTCGCGCACCAGGTGATCGGCGACACCACCTACGGCAAGGGCCGCATCAACCGCGCCCTGCGCGAGTCGTACGGGCTGCCGCGGCTCTTCCTGCACGCCGCGCTGCTCGACGTGCGCCATCCGACGCTCGACGAGCGGCTGAGCGTGCGCGCGCCGCTCGCCGCCGACCTCCGCGAGTTCCTCGAGCGGCTGCCCGACTGCCCGCGCTCGCTCGTCGACGAGCTCTGAAGCCGCCGTCCGCGCGTTGTGCCCCGCGCTCTTCATTTCCTGCTGAGCGGAATCCAGGCCGATCTGCGATAATGCAGGGCGCTCCGGCAGGGCCCGGAGCCGGGTCGACTCGAGCAGTCAGGGCGTGACGATCACGCGTCAAGCCACCGGACCGATCGTCGCGCGGTCGAAAGGAGACGCCATGCGCCACGCCACCGGCATCCTCGGGTTCATCTCGTTGCTCCTCGTCTCGCTCCTTCCGCTCACCGCCGGTGAGCTGAAGACGCTGGAGGTCGAGTCCGCCGCGATCGGCGAGACCGTCAAGGTCAACGTCCTCCTGCCGGACGGCTACGGGGAGAAGAAGGATGCCCGGTACCCGTCGGTCTATCTCCTGCACGGCTACGGCGGCGATTACACCGAGTGGGCGCGCGTCGGCATCGAGGAGGAGGCGAAGGGTCTCGACGTGATCATCGTCATGCCGGAGGGCGACCAGAGCTTCTGGGTCAACTGGCACGAGAAGCCGGAGGCGCGCTGGGAGGACTACGTCGTCTCGGAGGTCGTCCCGCTGATCGATCGCGAGTTCCGCACGAAGCCGCATGCCGCGTCGCGAGGGATCTCCGGACTGTCGATGGGCGGCTACGGCGCGCTGGCTCTCGGCCTGCGGCACCCCGAGCTCTTCTCGAGCATCGCGAGTCACAGCGGCGCGCTCGATGTGCCGAGACCGGTTTCGCGTCCGCGCATCGACGAGCGGCTGCGCGAGATCTTCGGGCCCGACGACTCGCCGGCGCGAACGAAGTACGACCTGCTCGCGCTGATGGACAAGCTCGACGCGGCGGCGCGACCGGCGCTCTACATCGACTGCGGCTCGCAGGACTTCCTGCTTCCCGCCAACCGCAAGCTCGTCGCCGCGCTGGCGGAGCGCAGGGTGCCGTACGAGTATCGCGAGGTGCCCGGCGGGCACGATTTCGCCTACTGGAAGCGGAACGTGCGCGTGTCGCTGACTCGCCATCTCGCGGCGTTCGAGAAGGCCGCGCGCGCGCGGGCGATCGCCGCCGCCGCCGCGAAGGCGTCCCGCGAGCTCGCCGGCGACTGGGCGCTGGTGTGGACGATGGAGTTTAACGGGCAGCAGATCGAGCGCGATTACACGCTGCGCATCCAGAAGAAGGACGGCGCGTCGGGTCTCGGCGCCGCCTTCATCAGCCCGCG
>JBFFXF010000410.1:0-4661 GCA_041569895.1 Planctomycetota bacterium
GATCGGCCACGTCGTGGTCACCGTCGTCGTTCGCGTCGCCCCGCGTGAACACGGCCCCGCCGGTGAAGACCAGGGTGACGCCGCTGAAGTCCGTGTTGCACGCCCGCTCCGTCGCGCCGGCGACGTTGAAGAGCGTGTCGACCGGCTGCCCCGAGCCACCGAGGTCGTCGAGGAACCGGAGCGTCGCGATGCGGTCCGCGTCACCCTCGCCGTCACCCTCCCCGTCACCCTCCGCACTGGCCGGCGCGACGCCGAGCTTGATGATCGACTCGGTGCCGCGAGCGGGCAGCGACACCGGCGTGTTCAGCCCGAGGACGACGCCGCTGACGGCGCCGCGGACGCCGCCGAAGCGCTCGCCAGGCGGGATGATCTCGGTCTTCTCGAAGCTGACGGCGCGCCGGTAGCCCTCGGGAGCCGGCGCGCCCGCGGTGCCGCCGGTGGTCGCGAAGTCCATTTCAGCGTCCCCCTCGAGTCCGACGACGATCGTCCAGCCCTCGACGCCCGCCCGGGCGTCTTCGAGCCGCGAGATGGCGTTGGCGTGGACCACCACGATCCCGTCGCCGTCCCGCATGCGGGTGACGATCTCGCCGTCCGATCCGCGGCACCCGTCGCTCTCGTCGACGATGCCCCGAAACGGCAACGGACTGCGGACGCGCCCGCGCGAGAAACCGAGGCTCAGTCGCGCTCGACAGCAGTCGGGCGCCTCGACGAGCCCGACGACGGCGCGACCCTTGAACGGGGTGAACGTGTCTCCCTGTTGCGTGATGAGGTTCAAGAACGGCCCGTCGACCCCCGGCGGGCTGTCGGAGTAGGCCAGGACCGCCGTGCCCTCGCCGCGAGGGATCGCCGTCTCGACCTCGAGCCGCGCGATCGAGTGGATCGACCTCGGCGGCAGGGTGACCTGCTCGACGAGCGACAGCACGACGGTGCTCACCGCGGCCTGCACCTCGCCCCAGCTCGTGAGCAGGGAGCGCTCGAACGCGACCTCGCCGAGGAAGCGCTCCGCGTCGGTGCCGGCGGTGGAGATCGACAGCGGCGTGACGTTCTCGGCGGTGATGACGATCGTCCAGCCCTGCGCCCCGGGTCCGTCGCCGCGGTGCGCCAGCGTGCAGAGGTACATCGCGGTGACCATCGACCCCTCCTCGCCGCCGAGGAGGCGGTCGGGGCCGTCGAGGTCGAGCCAGAATCGGTCGGGCTCCGGCTCGTGTTCGGCGAGGAGCACGGGGAGAGGCGCCATCGAAGCGGCGAGAAGCAGCGTCATCGCGATGGCGCCGGCGCCGGTCCAGCTCGTTCTCATGAGCGCCCTCCGGTCTGGCGGACTCTCCCCACTGTAGCTCCGGGCGGGAGTCGACTCAACCTCGAGAGTCGCGCCAACCTGAGGTCGCCAGGCGTCGAACACCCGGTCGGCAACTCGGCGCGGCTGGAACGGCGTCTCGCCGGCGCCCCGCCGGGCCTCACTGCCCCGCGAGCCGCTCCTCGATCTGCTTGGCGCGCTTCCCCGCCTCCTCGGCCGGTGTCCGGATTCCGGCGGTGGTCGCCACGCGCTCGACCTCGCGGTAGGCCGCGAGCCCGGCCTCGTCGCCATCGCGCTGGTGGATGAGGTAGGCGCGATAAAACATCCGGTTCATGCGGTCCTGGTCCCTCGAGGCGAGCTCGATCGATTCCTCGATGTGCCGCATCGCGTCGTCGAACTTCCGGAGCTGCTTCTCCATCATCGCGAGACCGTAGAGATCCGCGCCGCGATGCTCCGGGTAGCGCGACATGATCTCGCCCTGTAGCCAGAGCGCCTTCTCCCCGTAGCCGGCGCGGAGAAACGCGTCGCGCGCCTTGCGCATGAGATCGCGAGCGTCCGGGTCGTCCGGGTGCGCGTCGAGGAACGTCAGAATGCCGTTGGCGCCGAGCGCGTACTTCTTCTCCTCGAGGAGCTCGTCCGCCACCGTGTACCCGTCCTCGGACCGGAACTGCTCCTCTCGCTTCTCTCGAAGCCTGGCGACGGCGAGCTCCTCGTTGACGTCGCGAATGGTCGCGAGCGACTTCTCGAGCGCGTCGAGACGTTCGATCACCTGGTCGAGCCGCGCCGCCAGGGCGCTCTCATCGGCGGGCGCCGGGCCGGGCGCCCCGCCCGCGGCCGCGACCGGTGCGGGCCGTCTGGCCACCTGGTTCGACAGCGAATCGACGTCCTTGCGCAGCGCGGCGATCGCCTCGAGAAGCCGGGCGCCGTCGGGGTCTCCGCTCTCGAAGCGCGCGCCGCCGCTCGCGCCGCCGGACCCCCGGCCTCCGAGGAGCAGCGTGACGGTGACGATGTGCCCGGCCAGGACGACGGTGATCAGCAGCGCGATCGCTTTACCCATGATTCGGTCCTCCCACCAGAGAGACGACGTGCTGCGCTCCATTTTGCCCCGAAGCGCCTCGGGAGAGGCGAATTTTTCGCGGCCGTGCCGGACTATCTCCGGACTTTCGTGGTTCGCGCCGGCCGAGCGTCGGCCAGGGAGGGTTGACGAGGCGCGTCGTCACGGACGCCGAGGCCACGCAGGGCGAAAGCCGAGTGTGCGGAACCGGATCTTCTCGAGGTAGCCGGCGCGGAACGCCGAACGGCAGATGTCGCTGTCGTGAAACCAGCTCCCGCCGCGCAACGACCGGCGGTCGGATCCGGACGTGCACAGCGGGTTTTTTCGACTGGCTTCGCGCATGCCGTAGAACTCGGGGACGTACACGTCCGCGCACCACTCCTCGACGTTGCCGTGCATGTCATGGAGGCCGAAGCGGTTCGGTGGGAAGGAACCGACGGCCACCGTCGTCTCCCGATAGGAGCCGGCCGGCGGTCTCCTCGATGGGGCGATCCCGTAGTTCACCTGCTCCGTCGTGATGGTCTTGCCGAAGGCGAAGGGCGTCTTCGTCCCGGCCCGGCAGGCGTACTCCCACTGCGCTTCCGTCGCAAACCAGAGCCCGGTCTTCTTGCAGAATTTCTCGCAGTCCGTCCAGGAGACCATCTCGACCGGCAGGTCATCGCCCCTGAAGTGAGACGGATTGCTCCCCATCACGCGCTTCCACTCGGTTTGGCTGACCTCGTACTTGGCGATCAGGAAGCTGTCCACGCTCACCCTGTGCTGAGGCCGCTCCGCCCTGCGTGACCCGGGCTCCGTTTCCGCACTGCCCATCACGAAGCTTCCGGCCGGCAACCGCACGAACACGATCCCGATCTTCTCGTGCCGGTACTCTCGCAAACCCTGACGGTTTTTCCTCAGGTATGTGAATCCCCGGATGGCGGAGCCCGACGGAGGGGACTCGCCGACAGCGGGCGGCAAGGGCCGGCGTCCGGCGGAATCGAGCGCGGCGAGAACGAGCACGATCGAGAGCACGCAGAGCCGCAGAAGTGCGACACCCGCGCAACGGGAGTGCGGGATGTTTCGAGACATGACAACGCCCCCTTGGCTTCAGGCGAACCCGTTCGAGTCTCGGAAGGAACCGAGAAGGGTCACTGCACCGGTCGTGCCATATCGTGCGGGAGCGTGCGCGGTCATGCGCGAGAACCCGCGCGACGGGGAAAAAACTCGACCTTTCGGACGGACGGCGTCGTGGTACGTGGTTTGCGCACTCGTCTGAATAGCGCGGCGCGATTCTGAGTGGTGTGGCTGGCCGAGCGATTCTGCGTCCTGGCGCGAAGCGAGGCCGAGGCGATACAGCGGAGAGTATCGTCGAGGCCGAGCGACACGTGCCCGGTTTCGCGGGCATTCGCAGTGCTGGGGCGAGCGAGTTCGGTTCGCAGCAAGGCGCGCGAGCGAGTCGATACAGCGGAGAGTATCGCCGAGCGAGCGCAACGCCGCTGTGGACCGAAGGCGCCGTCCCAGCGCTGCGAGGTCCGGGAAGCCGGGCGCTTGGCCAGGGCGGAGAAGCGCCGGCCAGACGCCCTCTCAGAATCGTGTCGGGCTATATGGACCGGGGAGTCGGTGCAGTCGATGGCAAGAGCTCTGATCGGAATCGCGAGAGTGCTCTCGATCCTCGCAGCCGTCAACCTGACGGTCCTTCTCTTCATGGGCGGCCGGGCGGACACCCGCGAAGAGCTGGCGATCGTCGTGGCCCTCGACGTCCTCGTCGGGCTCCTGTACGCCATCGCCATCATGTCGTGGCCCCGGCCGCTCTCGGACACGCGGCGAATCGGCACGCGCCTCCTCCTCGCCGCCACCGTCTGGATCGTGGTCTCGGGGGCGCTCGCATCGCTTCACCTCTACTTCGACTGGGCGAGGCGAAACGCGGACCGATTCGCGCCCGCTGCGCTGGACGGCCAGCCGTCGTGTATTCAGTACTCCGAGAGCAACCCGCACACGGCGCTGGCGAGCTCGCGGGGTGGTTCGAGCCCTCCAGGGAGACAAGCATGCCGAAGTATCGAATCATCGCCATCGATGGCGGTGGCGTGAAGGGACTCTTCGCCGCCGTGGTCCTCCAGCGTCTGGTCGCGGCCTATCCGCGGCTGGTGCGCAACACGGATCTCTGCGCGGGGACCTCGACCGGATCGATCATCGCGCTCGGGCTCGCGGCGGGCAAGACGCCGGCGCGGCTGGTGAGGCTCTACAAGAAGCACGCGGCGCATCTCTTCGACGACTCCTTCTGGGACGATATCATCGACCTCGGCAATGCGGCCGGGGCCGACTACAGCAACGACA
>JBFFXF010000411.1:0-4640 GCA_041569895.1 Planctomycetota bacterium
CGTGCCCGTGCCCGTGCCCGTTCCCGTGCCCGTGCCCGTGACCCGTGACCGTGACCCGTGGCCGTGACCGTGACCGTGACGGATCCGACTCCGACCCCGACTCCGACTCCGATGCCGATGCCGATTTCGGCGTTCCCGCCTCATCACCTCCCCCGCTCCGACTCCTCTCGCTTGCGGAAGAGCGGGTCCTCCGGCCAGCGCTCATGGGCTCGGCGCAGTGCGTCGAGGCTTGCAGCCGGGTCGCCCGCGCGGTAGAGCGTCCGGATCAGATGCGCGTGTCCGCTCTTGCGCTCCGGGAAGTAGGTCACCAGCTCCCGGAAGCGCTCGGCGGCGCGCAGCAACAGCGATCGCGTCTCCGACGGCTCTGCCGTCCCTCTCGACAGATGGAGCAAGGCGAGACCGGCGCCCTCGTGGGCGTCGGCGAGGTCCGGCTCGAGGTCGAGGGCCCGCTCGAAGGCCTCGAGCGCGCCGCGGGCCGCACTCGAACCGCTCTCGCCAGGCGCGTCTGCGGCGTCACCGCGCGCGGAGGAGAGCAGGATCTCACCGCGGGCGACGTGCGCCTCCGCGTGATCCGGCCTCAGGCGGAGAGCCCGATCGCACTCGGCGAGGGCGAGCTCCTGCTTCGATTCGGCGGCGAGGAGACGCGCCCGAGTCACGTGCGCCTCCGGGTGCTCCGGGTCCGCCCGCAGCGCCTCGACGACGGCGGCGTGGGCGCGTTCCATCTCGCCGCGATGCGCGTGCACTCGTGCGATGTGGAGCAACGCGTCCACACGCCGCCCCGCATCGCCGGTGACCGCGTCGAGCTCGGCCAGCCCGGCGTCGATCTCACCGGCGCGCAGGAGAGCGACGCCGAGGTAGTACCGGGGCTCGACGAACGTCTCCCGGAGAGCGAGAGCCGCACGGAAATGTGCCGCGGCTTCCTGCCACCGACCGAGGCTGCCCGCCAGCTTTCCGCGCCGCATCCTGGCCGTGTAGCTGACGCCGAATCGCTGCACCTCGTCCATGAGCGGATCCGGAAGGGGCAGGTCGCCCGAGGCCGGCAGACTCCAGGACCGGTGGTAGGCCGCCCGCGCCGACTCGCCGTGCCTGGAGTAGATCTCCGCGAGGGTGGCGTGAGCGGGACGGCAGCGAGGGAGGATCTCGAGCGCCAGGAGGAGGTGCTGCTCTGCCGCGTCGAGCCTGCCGGCGCGAGCCTCGAGCTGGCCGAGGGCGACCCGGGCGGCGACGCAGGCGGGATCGACGGCCACGGCACGCGCATAGAGATCCCGCGCCTGCTCCGTCTCGCCGCGCTCTCGCCGGATGCGTGCAAGGGAGCACAGCGCCACGACGTCGTCCGGATCGAGCTTCAGTGACCGCGAGAACGCCGCCGCGGCATCGTCCGGCAGCGCGAGGAACTGACAGACGAGACCGAGCAGGTGAGGCCAGCGATGCTCCTCCGGCTCGAGCTCCGCCGCGCGCCCATAGCAATACCTCGCCGCCTCGTGAAGCTCGTGCGCCTGGTAGACCATGCCGAGGCGTCCCCAGGAGGAGCCGATCGAGGGGTCGCGTGTCACAGCGCGAGTGCTCCGCTCGAGCAGCCGCTCGGAGGGAGCGTCGAGCGCGCCGGCCTCGGGTGCCCCGGGAATCGCGAGCTGATGCCCGCCCCGGAAGGCCACCCACGTCGCGATCACCACGGCCGCCGCGCCGACCGACACGGCCAGTCCGAGATGGAGTCGCCGGCGCGCCCGGCTCACGGCGCCCCGCCGCCTTCGACGTCTTCCCGACCGATCTCGTCTCGCACCGTCTCCTTCCGCGTGGCCCCTTGCCGCGCCGCCCCTTTCCCCACGGTGATCATCCGGTTGACGCCGACGTCCCGGAGCGACCTCGTCGTCCCATCGGGCCACTCGACCGTGACGTGCGCCACCTCGACCGGGCCGAGCCCGAAGTGGACCCGCGGATCGCTGCTCGAGAGGTAGCTGTACGCGGGCTGCACCCGGCGCGTCCATCGCTCACCGCCGGCCTCCACGGTGACACGGGCGTCGTGGCAGTCGCCACGGTCTCCAGCGCGGACCACGTGCACGAGCAGCCAGTTTCCCTTCCTCGGCGTGTCGTTCCTGAGCAGCCGTGCGCGCCCACGGCATGCCGTGACCAGCGCGTCGACGTCCCCGTCGTTATCGTAGTCGCCGAGCGCCAGGCCTCGACCGATGTGCGGTCGAAGGAAAGGAGCGCCGGCCTCCCGGCTTCTGTCCTCGAAGCGAAGGCCACGGGGACCGCCGCCGGGATCTCGACCTCGGCCGGTCGGGTCGGCCGCCACGTGCTCGAAGAATTGATCGGTCTCCGCGTAGGGGTCCGCGAGCGGTCCTTCTCCCCGCCCCGGCGCGATCGGACCGCGACGGATCCTCCCGTTCGTCACCAGGAGATCGAGGTCGCCGTCGTGATCTGCATCGAGGAAGCCGAGGCCGAAGCCGGTCCTCGAGAGACTCGGGGGGCCCAGGCCCGTGCCCGCAGTCCTGTCCTCGAACCGCCCGCCACCCATCCCCCTGTAGAGCGTGTTCGTCTCGTTGACGAGATGCGTGATGAAGATGTCCAGCAGGCCGTCACCGTCGAGGTCCTCGGCCTGGACGCCCATGCTCGCCTCCGCCTGCCCGTGCTCGTTGAAGGCCGCGCCCCACTCGACGGCGACATCCCGGAAGCGGCCAGAGCCATCACCGATCCACAGCTGGTTGGCGGTGGCGTCGTTGGCCACGAAGATGTCGCCGTGACCGTCACCGTCGAAGTCCGCGCCGATCACGCCGAGACCGTACCCGAAGCGAGTCGCCATCCCCGCCTCCGCGGTGATGTCCCGGAACGTCCCGTCGCCGTTGTTTCGGTAGAGCGTGTCGCGGTCCGGCGGGAAGTGGGAGTTGGGCCCGCAGTACTCGATCATCCCGGCGCCGTCGGTGCACCGGCGGGTCGCCTTCGGCGGATGCCTCATGTAGTTGGTCACGAAGAGATCGAGGTGCCCGTCGGCGTCGACGTCGGTGAAGATCGCCGAGGTGCTCCACCGCGGATCGCCCACGCCGGCCCGGTCGGTGATGTCCGTGAAAGTGCCGTCCCGGTTGTTTCGGTAGAGGGCATTGCGCCCGAAGTTGGTGACGTAGATGTCGGGCGCGCCGTCGCCGTCGTAATCGCCGACGGCGCAGCCCATGCCGAACCCCGCATCGTCGGCGCCGCAACCCTCCGTGACGTCCTCGAAGGTGCCGTTCCCCCGGTTTCGAAAGAGCCGGTTCCGCGCCTCGACGGGATCGTTCCCGGCGCTGACGAGGTAGGCGTCGAGGTGTCCGTCCCGGTCGTGGTCGATCCACGCGCAACCGGAGCCCATGATCTCGGGGACCTGGAACTCTCCGAGCGCGCCGTTCTCGTGCCGGAACTCGAGACCGGCTTCGGCGGCGACGTCCCGGAACCACGCCGCCGCCGAAACCGACGGCCCATCGACTTCCTTCGTGCAGCCGATCAAGATCACCGAGAGCAGTACGGTCGCGGCGCGATCGGCCCTCATGGGCAGTTCGTCGGCGGCGTCTCGCAGCCGAGCGCGACGTCACCGGGTTCCTCGGACGTCCCGCACCGCACGGAGGGCTCCTCCGGCGGCGGGCCTCCGAGAAACAGGAAGTTGAGCGAGAACTGCGGGTCGGAGATGTTCACCACTCCGTCCGTGTTCGCATCGGCGGTGGCCGCGCACGGGGGCGCCGGTCCCCCGAGGAAGAGGAAGTTCAGCGTGTACTGCGGGTCCGAGATGTTGTGAACACCGTCGTTGTTCGAATCTCCGCGCAGGAAGGGCCCGACACCGGGGGGCGCGGGGAATCCGGCGAGCACGGCGATCGTGTTGATGGCGACGGCCGGACCTCCGCCGACCGGCAGGATCTGACCGCGGATCTCGCCGGCGCGGTTCATCTCGGAATGGATGTTGACGTAGAGGTTCCCCGCGAAGAGATCGGTGACCTCTTCCTCGCTGAGGACAACGAAGCCCGTCTTCTCGGGTCCCGGCGGCAACGGGTGAATCACCGGACCGGGCACTCCGCGGGCGCCGCGATGGATGTGCGCCCCGGACTCGTCGGACGACAGATCGGAGTACTCGATCTCGAACTCGAGCTCGCGGGTCGCGACGTCGAAGCTGAACATCGCGCTGCCGGCGGGAATGACGTCGGGCGGGATGGTCGGCGCGGGCACCTCCTGGGCAGTATCGAGCGTCGCCTGGAAGGCGATCACGTTGCTGGGCCCGGTGGTCGTGACGCGGACGGCGCTCACCTGACCCGCCGGGACTCCGTCGAGGCTGACCAGCTCATCGAAATCGTCGAGTCGCTCGAACGAGTTCACCGTGTACTCCCCCGGATCGCCGACGCGGACGCGGACCGAGCTCCCGTCGATCTGCAGAACGACCCTTCCGAATTCCCCGAGCGAGAGCTCGCCCAGGTCGCCCGGCGCGGGCCCCGTGGCCGAGCTGTCCGGATTGCGCGCAGTGCCCGTTCCGTCGAGCTCGCCGCCGAGGTTGGCCGTGATGCCGTCCGACTCGAACTCCGCGAACGCCACGATGCCGCCGTCCGCGTCCTCGAGAATCAGCTGGTGCACGGTCGCGATGTCGACGCCGCCGCCGTCGAGGTTGCCCTCGCCGAGATCCACGACGA
>JBFFXF010000412.1:0-4569 GCA_041569895.1 Planctomycetota bacterium
ACACCGTGCCGCCGGCGACGATCTTCTATATCTTCACGGCCGAGAACACGGTCACCGGCGACACCATCTCCGTGGGGCCGCTCGAGGGCGTCAGCGAGGCCGTGCTGACCCTCCCGGCCGGCACGTGGACGGTGACGGTCGAGGTCACCGACCGGCTCAACTGCCCGAACGCCTTCGACAGTTGCACCGTCGATGCGTTCACCGTCCAGGCGGTCGGTGGGCTCTTCAGGCGCGGCGACACGACGCAGGACGGCGTGCTCAACATCACCGACGCCGTGAAGATCTTCGGCATCCTCTTCCTCGGCGACCCCGACATCAGCTGCCAGGAGGCGAAGGACGTCAACGACGACGGTGCCGTGAACATCACGGACGGCATCCGCATCCTCGGCTTCCTCTTCCTCGGGCAGCCGGCGCCGGCGGCTCCGGGTCACGAGAACTGCGGTCCGGATCCCGCGAACTCGGCGGGAGACCTCGGGTGCGAGTCGCACCCGCCGTGCGAGGGGTGATGTCGGGAGAAACGCGGATACCATTGTGAGGAGTCGTGCTGTGTCCGGGCCCGCCCCGACCCGCTTTTCGGGGACGGGGACGGGCACGGGGACGGGCACGGGAACGGGTACGGGTACGGGTACGAGACGGAGACCGTGAGGAATGAGCCGACTGATCGTCCTGGTGGCCCTGCTCGGCGGCATGACCGCCGCCGCCGCGGATTCGGAGCCGAAGCCGCTCCGCGTCCTGTTTCTCGGTGACCGCGGCCACCATCGACCCGCCGAGCGTTTCGCGCAGCTCGAGCCGGCGCTCGGGCCGCGCGGCATCGAGATCGTCTATACCGAGGACGCCGGCATGCTCGACGCCGCCAGGCTGGCGCCGTTCGACTGCCTGCTCGTCTACGCCAACATCACGCGCATCGAGCCGGAGCAGGAGCGCGGCCTGCTCGAGTACGTCGCCTCGGGCGGCGGCTTCGCGCCGATCCACTGCGCCTCGTACTGCTTCCTGAACTCGCCCGCCTACATCGAGCTCGTCGGCGCGCAGTTCAAGAGCCACGGGGCCGGCGTCTTCAGCACCGAGGTGGTCGATGGCGAGCACCCGATCACCACCGATCTCTGGGAGTTCGAGACGTGGGATGAGACCTACGTCCACACGAAGCACAACGAGGACCGCCGCGTGCTCCAGGTGCGACGCGAGGGCGAGCACGTCGAGCCATGGACCTGGGTGCGCACGCACGGCAAGGGTCGTGTCTTCTACACCGCCTACGGTCACGACGATTACACCTGGGGGAACCCGGCGTTCCACGCGCTCGTCGAGCGCGGGCTCCGCTGGGCCGCCGGCAGCGACAGCGTCGTCGACAACGGCCTGCCGCGGCGCGAGGGGCTGAAGCCGTTCGAGTTCATGGAGACGGACACGCCGATCCCGAACTACCTCGCCGGCCAGCGGTGGGGGACGCAGGGCGAGCCGTTCCGGACGATGCAGAAGCCGATCGAGCCGGCGGAGTCGATGAAGCGCCTCGTCGTCCCGCGCGGGCTCCACGTCGAGCTCTTCGCGTCGGAGCCGCGGATCTTCAAGCCGATCTCCATGAGCTGGGACGAGCGTGGCCGCCTGTGGATCCTCGAGACGAGGGACTACCCGAACGAGAGGCAGCCCGAGGGAGAGGGTCGCGACCAGCTGAAGATCTGCGAGGACACCGACGGCGACGGCAAGGCCGATCGCTTCACCATCTTCGCGGACAGGCTGAGCATCCCGACCGGTCTGGCGTTCGCCGGCGGCGGCGTCATCGTCTGCGAGGCGCCGGACATGATCCTCCTGCGCGACACCGACGGCGACGACCGCGCCGACGACCGGCGCGTGCTCTTCAGCGGGTGGGGCACGCACGACACGCACGCCGGCCCGAGCAACCTGCGCTGGGGCCCGGACAACTGGGTCTGGGGAATGGTCGGCTACTCCGGCTTCCGCGGCGAGGTCGGCGGCGAGCGGCTGAGCTTCGGCCAGGGCTTCTACCGCTTCCGGCCGGACGGGTCGAGGCTCGAGTTCATCCGCGCCACCAACAACAACACCTGGGGCCTCGGGTTCACCGAGGAGGGGATCGTCTTCGGCTCGACCGCGAACAACAACCCGAGCGTGTACATGCCGATCGCGAACCGCTACTACGAGCGCGTGCGCGGCTGGTCGGCGCGCCGGCTCGAGTCCACCGCGGCGAGTCCCCGCTTCTACCCGATCACCGACAAGGTGCGACAGGTCGACGCGCACGGGCGATTCACCGCCGGGGCGGGACATGCCATCTACACCGCCCGCAGCATGCCGCGCTGGTACTGGAACCGGACGGCGTTCGTCAACGGGCCGACCGGGCACCTGACGGGCACGTTCGTGCTGCAGCGCCGCGGCAGCGACTTCGTGACGCACAACTCCTGGAACCTGGTCGCCAGCGACGACGAGTGGACCGCGCCGATCATGGCGGAGGTCGGTCCCGACGGCGCGGTGTGGGTGATCGACTGGTACAACTACATCGTCCAGCACAACCCGACGCCGCACGGCTTCGAGACCGGCAAGGGGAACGCGTACAGCACGCCGCTCCGCGACAAGGTCCACGGGCGCATCTACCGCATCGTCGACCCGCACTCGATGCCTTCGAGGGCGCCGCGCCTCGATGGCGCGAGCACCTCCGACCTCGTCGCCGCGCTCCGGAACGACAACATGCTCTGGAGGCTGCACGCGCAGCGCCTCATCGTCGAGGGCTCGCGACGGGACGCGGTGCGCGAGCTGATCACGCTCGTCAAGGACGTCTCCGTCGACGACATCGGGCTCGACACCGCCGCCACGCACGCGCTCTGGACGCTCGACGGTCTCGGCGCGCTCGACGATGGCGAGGGCGCCGCGTTCGCCACGGCGGTCGGAGCGCTCCGCCACCCGTCCGCGGGCGTGCGTCGTGCCGCCGTGCGCTCGCTGCCGTCGATCGCCAGGTCGACGGAGGAGATCCTGCGCGCCGGGGCGATCGCCGACGCGGATGCGCAGGTGCGGCTGGCGGCGTTCCTGGCGCTCGCGGACATGCCGCCCTCGAAGAGCGCGGGGCTCGCGGTGGCGCAGGCGCTCGAGGACGCGGACAACCTCTCCGATCGCTGGCTGCCGCACGCCATCACGTCGGCCGCGGCGACGCACGACGCGTCGTTCCTCGAGTCCGTGCTCGCGGCGGGCGAGCCTGCCGGCGAGGGCGCCGTCGAGGTGGTCGCGACGGTGGCCGAGCACTTCGCTCGCGGCGCCCCGGTCGACCGCACGGCGCCGCTTGTCGCGGCGCTCGCCAGCGCTCCCCGTTCGCTCGCCGACGCCGTCGTCGGCGGTCTGGCGCGCGGGTGGCCGCAGGGGGTCCGGCCCGAGCTCGATGCGCGGGCCGGCGACGCACTCGGGAAACTGCTCGAGCGGCTCTCGCCGGGCCTCAAGGGCCAGCTGATCAAGCTCGCGTCGCGGTGGGGGAGCACGGAGCTCGATGAGCACGCGACCGAGATCGTCGAGTCGCTGCTCACGGCGGTCTCCGACGAGGAGACGGGTGACGACGAGCGCATCGCGCTCGCGCGGCAGCTGGTGGAGTTCCGGACGACGGACGACGAGGTGGTCGAGGAGCTGCTCGGAACGATCACCGCGCGCTCGTCGCCGGCGCTCGCGACAGGAATCATCGAGGCGCTCGGCGCCAGCCAGGCGGCCGGAGTCGCCACGGCCCTGGTCGAGGCGCTCGACGGATTGACGCCCTCGGTGAGACCGGCGGCGATCCGCGTGTTGCTCTCACGGGCGGGCTCGACGCGGGCGCTGCTCGGCGCGCTCGAGGAGGGACGCGTGCAGCTCGCCGAGCTGTCGCTCGACCAGAAGCAGCGCCTCGCGGCGCACCCGGACGAGGAGGTGGCGAAGCGCGCCACGGCGCTGCTCGAGGCGGGCGGCGAGCTTCCCAGCCCCGACCGCCAGCGCGTCATCGACGCGCTCCTGCCGGTCGTCGAGGCGCGGCGGGGGGATCCGGCGCGCGGCAAGGAGCTCTACGCGCAGCAGTGCGCGAAGTGTCACCGGCATGGAAGCGAGGGGCAGGAGATCGGCCCCGACCTCACCGGCATGGCCGCCCACACAAGGGCCGAGCTGCTGACGCAGATCCTCGACCCGAGCCGCAGCGTCGAGGGGAACTACCGCCAGTACACCGTCGTCCTCCGCGACGGCCGCGTCCTCAACGGGTTGCTGGCGTCGGAGACCAGGACGACGATCGAGCTCTTCGACGTCGACGGCAAGAAGCACGACATCCTGCGCGAGGAGATCCTCAGGATCATCGGCTCGCCGCAGTCGCTGATGCCGGCCGGGTTCGAGGAGCAGATGGGCGAGGACGGGCTCGTCGACCTGCTCGCGTTCCTGACGCAGCGGGGGAAGTTCCTGCCGCTGCCGATCGACAAGGCGGCGACGATCACCAGCGTCCGCGGCATGTTCAACAGCAAGCGGAGCAGGGTCGAGCGCCTCGTCTTCCCCGACTGGTCGCCGAAGACGTTCGCCGGCGTTCCCTTCCAGCTCGTCGACCCGCGTGACGGCAAGCGGCCGAACGTCATCATGCTG
>JBFFXF010000413.1:0-4562 GCA_041569895.1 Planctomycetota bacterium
CCCCCCCCCCCCCCGCGGCCGGTGGACGCACCGTGCGGGCACGGATACGATGCCACCGGCCACGCCCGGCCGCCACGTCTCGGACCATCCCCGGGCACGTCCCGGGCTCGTCCCGGCACATCGCAGCAACCGTAGCGGGAGAAACCGCCGCGGGAGACACCGCAGGGGGGTCGCCACCGTGCTCCGCGAGCGCTCCATCGCCGTCTTTCCGTCCGGCTCGAACGGGGAGTTCGACTTGCCGCCCGACCTGGTCACGGTCATCGACCGCGGCGAGGGCTGCGAGATCGTCGACGTCGAGGGACGGCGTTTCCTCGATTTCTCTATGGGCTGGGGGTCGGCGCTCGTCGGGCATGCCCGCCCGGAGGTCGTCGAGGCGGTGACGCGCCGCGCCCCGCTCGGCTCGAACTTCTCCGCCGTCACCGCCGATCTCCTCTACCTCGCCGAGGAGATCGTCCGGCTGAGCCCAACGAGCGAGCGGGTGCGCTTCTGCGCGTCGGGCACCGAGGCGACGATGTACTGCCTCCGTCTGGCGCGGGCCCACACCGGCCGCCGCAAGGTGCTCAAGTTCGAGGGCGCGTACCACGGCGCGAACGACGTCGGCGTCACCAGTCTCTTCCCGTCCGCGACGACCAGCTTTCCGCACCCGGAGCCGACGAGCGCCGGGATCGAGGACCTGGTGCGCGATACCGTGCTGGTGGCGCCCTTCAACGATTCCGACACCGCCGCCCGTCTGATTCGAGAGCACGCGCGCGACCTGGCGGCGGTCATCGTCGAGCCGCTGCAGCGCTGTCTCTCTCCCGCGCCGGGGTTTCTCGAGACGCTCCGGTCGGTGACGCGTGAGCACGGCGTGCTGCTCGTCTACGACGAGGTGGTCACGGGTTTCCGGCTCGCCTACGGTGGCGCGCAGGAGTACTACGGCGTCGTCCCGGATCTCGTCGCGTACGGCAAGGCGCTCGGCGGCGGCTATCCGATCGGCGTCTTCGGCGGCCCCGCCGACGTCATCGAGCTCGTCAGCGAGGACCGTCTCGGGCGGGGGAGCTACGTGTGGATGGCGTCGACGCTCGGCGGCAACCCGATCTCGGCGTGCGCGGCGCGCGCGACGCTCGGCGTGCTCTCGCGGCCGGGCGTGTACCGGCGACTGCACGAGATCGGCCAGCGGTTGCGCCAGGGGATGCGCTCGGTGATCGCGGGGCGCGTCGAGGCGTGCGTCATCGGCGATGGTCCGCTGGCCCAGGTGGTCTTCTCGCCGGACGAGCCGGTCGACTACCGCTCGACGCGACGCGCCGATGCGGCGTTGGGACGCGCGGTCATGCTCGAGCTCTTCCGTCGCGGCATCTTCCTCAACCCGATGGGCACGAAGCTCTACCTGTCGCTGGCGCATGACGAGGCGATCTGCGACGAGTTCCTCGGACGCTTCGACGAGGCGCTGGGCGCCGCGCTGGCGGGGCGGAATCGATGAAGCTGGTGATGTTCCCGCCGGTTGACGAGGATCGCCTCGCGCGCATCGCGGAACGCGTCGACGGCGAGGTCGTCAACGCGCGCGACGAGGACGCCGCGGCGGCGGCGATCGCCGACGCCGACGCGTTCTTCGGCAAGATCTCCCCGCGCCTCCTCGCGGCGGCGCGACGGCTGCGCTGGGTGCAGAGCCCGACGGCGAGCCTCGAGCACTACCTCTTTCCCGAGCTCGTCGCGCACGACGCGCTCATCACCAACATGCGCGGCATCTTCTCCGACTTCATCGCCGACCAGGTGATGGGATACATCCTCTGCTTCGCGCGCAACCTGCACCTCTACGTGCGGCGCCAGATCGAGGGCCGCTGGGACCCCGTCGGCGGCGAGGAGACGCGCGTCACCTTCGCGACCGGGCCCGCCACGGTGACGCCGATGGACCTCGCGACCGTCCACCTGGCGAGCGCGACGCTCGGCATCGTCGGTTTCGGCTCGATCGGACGCGAGGTCGCCCGCCGCGCGCGCGCCTTCGAGATGCGCGTGCTCGCCGTCGATCCCGTCCCGGACTCACCGGATAGACCGGATGTCGCGGCCGACGAGATCGCGGGGCCCGAGGAGCTCGACGGCGTGCTCTCGAGGAGCGACTTCGTCTGCATCGCGGCACCGCACACGCCCGAGACGGTCAAGCTCTTCCGCCGCGAGCGCCTGCGCCGCATGAAGCCGACCGCCTACCTGATCAACGTCGGTCGCGGCGTCATCGTCGATCTCGGGGACCTCGTCGAGTTGCTCCGGGCCGGCGAGATCGCCGGCGCCGCGCTCGACGTCTTCGAGGAGGAGCCGCTGCCGCCGGGCCATCCGCTGTGGGCGATGGAGAACGTCATCATCACCCCGCACGTCGCCGGCGTCTCGCCCTGCGTCCCCGAGCGGCACCTCGACGTGCTCCTCGAGAACATCGATCGCTTCCAGCGCGGCGAACCGCTCCGCAACGTCGCGGACAAGGAGACGTGGTTCTGAGCACGGTGATATGATGGGTGGCTCCAGGCCGAAACCCGCATGCATGCGTGCCCGGTGCATCGGGGACGGGAACGGGAACGGGAACGGGTACGGGGACGGGAAAGAACACACGAGGGAATCGCCCATGCAACGGTCTTTGCTGCTTCAATCGATCGGAGCGTTCTCGCTCTGCCTGCTCGCCGCGGCGCCGGTGCTGTCGGATGTCGGCCGCGGCTGGCGCAAGCACTCGGTCAACGACCGCTCGCCGTTCGAGGCGGCCGGCGCCGCCGACTTCAACGGCGACGGCCGGCTCGACATCTTCTGCGGCGACTCGTGGTACGAGGCGCCGGGCTGGAAGCGCCATCGCGTGCGCGAGCTGCCGAAGAGCCCGAATCCGCACTACGAGGAGGACTTCGCGGACCTGCCGCTCGACGTCAACGGCGACGGCCACGTCGACATCGTCACGTGCACCTACTTCTCGAAGCGGGTGGGGTGGGTGGAACACCCGGGCGACCCGTTGAAGCCGTGGATCGAGCACACCATCGACACGCCCTGTCCGAGCGAGACCGGCCAGCTCGTCGACATCGACGGCGACGGCACGCTCGACTTCCTGCCGAACACCGTCCGCGTGGTCACGTGGTACCGGCTGGCGAGCCGCGATCCGGTGAAGTGGGAGAAGCACGACCTGGGAACGGCGGGCGCCGGCCACGGTGTCGGCGTGGGGGACATCGACGGCGACGGCCGCCTCGACATCATCTCGCCGAAGGGCTGGTACGCGCAGCCGGCGGACTCCAGGGCGGCGTGGAAGTTTCACCGCGAGTTCGACCTCGGGGCGGCCGGGATTCTCATCATCGGGCGCGACTTCGACGGCGACGGCCTGACCGACATCGTGTGGGGGATGGGCCACGATTACGGGCTCCTCTGGCTGCGGCAGAAGCGCGGGGACGACGGAGCGCGGACGTGGGTCCGCGGCGAGATCGACCGCTCGTTCTCGCAGGTTCACACGCTGGTCCTCGCCGACCTCGACGGCGACTCGGACCCGGAGCTGATCACCGGCAAGCGCGTCTACGCGCACGAGGTCGAGCCCGGCGCGACCGATGCGCCGTGCATCTACAGCTTCCGATACGACCGCAAGGCGGGCCGCTGGGAGAAGCGCGTCATCTACGAGGGGCGGCGCCCAGAGAACGTTCCGGAAAAGGCGGCCGACCGGTGGGCGCTCGAGGACTTTCCCCGGGGCAGCGCGGGAACCGGTCTGCAGCTCGACGTGCGCGACATGGACGGCGACGGTGACCTCGACCTCGTGTGTCCGGGAAAGTCGGGACTCTACCTGTTCGAGAACCTGCGCCGCCGGCCGCGCGAGTAAGCCCCGAGCCACGGCGTGTTCCGGGCCGCGGCGGGAGGCGCCCGTGTGGCGGCCCGTGTTCCGGCATCCTATACTTCGACGGCCGCCTCGCGGTGGCGGCCACAGGTGAGGGAATGCCAGAACTGGGGCGGAACACCACGGGAGAGAGCGATGTCGGTCGAGAACAGCAAGGTCAGTGAGCTGATCGAGAGTCTGCGCAGCGAGGAGAGCCGTCTGAAGCTCGAGCTCGCCGAGGCGGAGCGCACGGTCAAGCACGTCAAGGCGGAGATCAAGCGCGTCCAGTCCGGCATCAAGGCGCTCGGCGGCAAGGGCGCGGCGAAGAAGAAGCCGGTCAAGGCGAAGAAGGACGCGGACGAGACGGCGGACGACGCGTCCCCGGCGCAGAGCTCGAAGCCCGAGAGCCCGTTCGCGAAGCCGAAGCCGGCCGCGGCCGCCTCGTCGACGTCGACCGCGTCGAGCCCCTCGACGAGCAGCACGTCGACGACCTCGTCGGGCTCCTCGAGCTCGACGGGCTCGACCACGACGCCCAAGTCGACGCCGACGCCGTCGCCGATGCCGTCCTACAGGACGGAGACGCTCTACTCGCGCCGCGACGCGTGAGCGGCTGAGCAGCGACCTATATAGCGGCGCACGATTCTGAGAGGGCGTCTGGCCGGCGCTTCTCCGCCCTGGCTTTGTCGCTCGGCCTCAACGATACTCTCCGTTGTATCGCCTCGGCCTCGCTTCGCGCCAGGACGAAGAATCGCTCGGCCAGCCA
>JBFFXF010000414.1:0-4534 GCA_041569895.1 Planctomycetota bacterium
CCCGCCCCGCCTCCACCGCCGGCTGTCCCCGGACCCACGTCAGCCACGGGCGTCCCGACTCGGCCAGTGGCTCGGGATCGAGGGCGGCGATGGCGTGGAGGGCCCAGGGCTCGGCGCCGCGGTGCGGGCAGACGCGGAGGCCGGCGCGGGCGGCGATGCGGTAGATCTTGACGAGCTCCGTCAGGCCGCCACACCAGCAGACGTCGGGCTGGAGCACGGTGTGCAGGCGGCGTGCGGCGATCTCCTCGAACGCGGCCGCGGTGTACTCGTGCTCGCCGCCGGCGATCGGCAGCGCGCAGCGATCGCGGAGTGTCTCGTATCCGGCGACGTCGTCGGGCGGCAGCGGCTCCTCGATCCAGGCGACGTCGAGGGACGCGAGGCCGTCGGCGATCTCGAGCGTCGTGGCGACATCCCACTGCATGAAGGCGTCGACCATCAGCGCGCGCTCGGGGCCGAGCACGCGGCGGGCGCGCTCGAGGCGCTCGACGATGCCCGCCGGGCGCGCACGCGCGTCGAGGGTGTCAAAATGCAGCTTGACCGCGTCATATCCCGACGCCAGCGCCGACTCGACGTCGTCGCAGAAGAGCGTCGAGTAGACCGGGATCGGCTCGCCCGCCGCGCCGCCGAGGAGCTCGACGACCGGCTTGCCCTCGGCCTTGCCGCGGAGGTCCCAGAGCGCGAGGTCGACGCCGCTCAGCGCCATGATGGCGAGCCCCTTGCGGCCGAACGGCAGCGTCGCGCGGTACATCTCGTCCCAGAGCGACTCGACGTCGGCGGCGTCGCGACCGATGAGCGTCTCGCGCAGCACCGTGCGCACGACGTGGACGCCCGCGGGGCCACCGCCGCCCACGCCGAGGCCCGTGAGCCCGGTGTCGGTCTCGACGACGACGGCGATCTGCCCGAGCCAGCTCCGCCAGTCCCGCGGACAGTCGGGGGCTTCCGGATGCGCGGCGCGGACGTCGGTGATCCTCACGCGTGACCCCGCCCGGCCGCCTCGAGAGAGCGTCGCAGCTCGCCGGCGACGAGCTCGAGGGCTTCCCGGGCGCGATCGAGCACCGCGGTCATCCGGAAGAAGCCATGGATCATGCCGTCGTACTGCTCCAGCCGCACCGGCACGCCGGCCTCCTCGAGGCGCCGGGCGTACGCCACGCCCTCGTCGCGGAGCGGATCGAAACCGGCGGTGATGACGAGCGCGGGAGGCAGATCGTCCAGCCTCTCCGCCCGAAGCGGGGACGCCCACGGCTCGCGCTCGCGGCCGGGCTCGGCGTACTGGCGCCAGAACCACTTCATGACGTCGCGCGTCAGGAGGTAGCCCTCGGCGTTCTCGCTGTACGATGGCGTCTCGAAGTCGCAGTCGGTGACGGGATAGATCAAGGACTGATGCGCGATCCGCGGACCGGCGCGGTCGCGGGCCATCAGCGCGACGACGGCGGCGATGTTGCCGCCGGCGCTGTCACCGGCGATCGCGAGGCGGCTCCCGTTCGCCCCGATCTCCCTGCCGTGCTCCGACACCCACGCCGTCGCCGCGTACGCGTCCTCGATGGCGGCAGGGTAGCGGTGCTCCGGCGCCAGGCGGTAGTCGACCGAGACGATCATGCACCCGCTCGTCTTCGCCAGCGCGTGACAGAGCGCGTGGTGCGTCTCCAGATCGCCGACCACCCAGCCGCCGCCGTGGAAGTACACCGTCACCGGGAGCGATCCGTCCGATTCCGGCGCGTAGATCCGCACCGGGATGTCGCCTGCCGGACCGGGCACGACGCGGTCATCGACGCGCGGCACGGCGAGGTCGGGATCGACGTCCGGAGCCAGTCCGCGCATCTGCCGTCTCGCCTCGTCGGGCTCGAGCCGATCGTAGGTCGGGAGACCTCGCGCGTTCGTCTCGGCGATCACTTGCTCGGCTTGCGGGTCCAGTGGCATCGGATTCCTTCCTCGCGCCGGCCGCGATTGACAGTGGAGCGCCCGCTCGGATACGGTGACCTGTACTGGTTTGGAGCCAGCGATCAGTATACCGGCGAGCCCCGGACGATTGAAATGCACACACCCGGGCGTCCGCTCTCACGGCGCCAGTTCCTTTCGCGAGCGTCGCGCGTCGCCCTGGCGGCCACCGTCGTCCAGTCGAGCGGCTGCTCGGCGTTGCGCTCCTCGGGAACGTCTCGAGACCCGGTGGTCGACACGCACATGCACGTCTGGGCGGACGATGCGACGCGCTATCCGTTCTCGCATCCGTACAATCATCGTTTCGGGGCCGACGACGTCCCCCACCCGGCGACGGTCGAGATGCTGCTGGAGGACATGGATCGTCACGGCGTCACGCACGCGATCCTCGTGCAGGTGATCTATCATGGCTGGGACAACTCCTACGTCGCCGATTGCGTCACCCGCCATCCGGACCGATTCCGCGCGCATGGCCTCATCGACCCGACCGATCCACGCGTCGCGGACAAGCTCGAGTACTGGGTGCGCGAGCGCGGCCTGTCCGGCATGCGATTGAGCCCGATCTATTATCGCGGGGGCGCTCGGGGCGGCGACGCGTGGCTGACGTCGAGCGCGCACGAGGCGCTGTGGGAGCGAGCGGAGGAGCTCGATACGGTGTTCAACTTCTTCATCGCGACGGAGCAGCTGCCCCGGCTCGAGGAGATGATCCGGCGCCATCCCGGCGTCGTGGTGTGCGTCGACCACCTCGCCCAGATCGACCTGTCGGTGGACGACCCGCAGCCGGCGCTCGACAGGCTGCTCGCCCTCTCGGACTACCCGAGGGTATGGGTCAAGGTGTCGGAGCTGACGTCGGTCTCGGGAAGCGACTATCCGTTCCGGAAGTCGTATCCCTGGCTGAAACAGGTCCACGATGCGTTCGGCTCCGAGCGGCTCCTCTGGGGAACCGGATACCCGGGCGCGGCACGAGCCGCCTACTCGCGGCCGACGCTCGGCGAGGAGCTGGCGCTGATCCGCCAGGAGATCCCGTTCTTCTCGGCCGAGGACTGTGCCCTGATCCTCGGCCGCAACGCGGCCCGGATCTGGAAGCTCGAGGGGTAGAATGGAATACCGACACGACACGAGGTACAGCATGGAGACAAGGAGCTCGAGCATGAGCGAGAGACAGCGAGGCGCGGCCGACGGCCGGCGCGACAAGGGCATCGGTCGCCGCGAGTTCCTCGGACGGAGCGCGGCACTCGGCGCGGGACTCTCCGTCGGCGCGGCGTCGATCCTCGGCGCCGCCGGGGCGAACGAGCGCTTCGTCGTCGGCGTGATGGGACTCGGGCGCGGCCTCGGGCTGATCACCACGATGTTCAAGGTGCCGGGCGTCGAGGTCGGCGCT
This sequence comes from Planctomycetota bacterium, assembly GCA_041569895.1. GTDB lineage: Bacteria > Planctomycetota > UBA8108 > UBA8108 > JACQVS01 > JBFFXF01. Next base: position 3,317 of record JBFFXF010000414.1, read on the forward strand.
GTCTGCGACGTCGATCGCACGCGCATCGACCGCGCCATGCGGACGGTGACCGGCGTGCAGGAGAGGAAACCGGCGGGCGTCCAGGACTTCCGGCGGATGCTCGACGACGGCGCGCTCGACGCGATCTTCATCGCGACGTGCAACCACTGGCACGCGCCGGCGACGATCCTCGCGTGCAAGGCCGGAAAGCACGTCTACGTCGAGAAGCCGGGAAGCCACAATCCGCGCGAGGGCGAGCTGATGGTCGCCGCGGCGAGACGACACGACCGCGTCGTCCAGATGGGCAACCAGCGGCGCAGCTGGCCGAGCGTCATCGAGGCGATCGAGAAGGTGCGCGGCGGCGCCATCGGGACGGTGCGCTCGGCGCGGTGCTGGTACTCGAGCCGCCGCGGCTCCATCGGCAAGGGGAAGCCGGCCGAGGTCCCGGCGCACCTCGACTACTCGCTCTGGCAGGGACCCGCGCCGGAGCGCGCGTACAAGAGCAACCTGGTCCACTACAACTGGCACTGGCACTGGCACTGGGGCAACGGCGAGCTCGGCAACAACGGCATCCACGCGCTCGACGTCGCACGGTGGGGACTCGGCGTCGACTGCCCGCGCACGGTGTCCTACGTCGGCGGGCGCTACCACCACGACGATGACCAGGAGACACCCGACACCGGCGTCGCGAGCTTCGACTTCGGTCACGTCGGCGCCACCTGGGAGGGGAGCAGCTGCCATCCGCGGCAGCCCGATCACACGCCGTTCGTCGCCTTCTACGGCGACGGCGGCTCGCTCGCGATCACCGACCCGGGATACATCCTCTGGGACCTCGCCGGGAAGGAGGTCGAGCGCGGCCAGGCCCGCCGCGATGACCCCGCGCACGTCGCGAACTTCCTCGACTGCATCCGCTCGGGCAAGCGACCGAACTCGGACATCGAGGAGGGACAGAAGAGCACCCTTCTCTGCCACCTGGGCAACATCGCGTACCGCACCGGCGAGACCATCGACCTCGACCCCGCCACAGGACGCATGAAGGCCTCGAAGCGCGCCGAGGAGCTCTGGGGGCGGGAGTATCGTGAGGGGTGGGAGCCGAGTGTGGGGTGAGGCCGAAGGCCGATTCCGACACCGATTCCGACACCGATTCCGATTCCGACTCCGATGACCGACTCCGACTCCGATGACCGACTCCGACTCCGACTCCGATGGCCGATGACCGATTCCGATGACCGACTCCGC
>JBFFXF010000415.1:0-4433 GCA_041569895.1 Planctomycetota bacterium
CGGCGCGGTCACGGCGGCGTCGCTCGCATCGCCCGACGAGCTGCTCCCCGGCTACATCAAGATCGAGCCGACCGGCAACGGCGGCAGCTCCCGCGACTCGGCGTACCTCGGCCCGCGTCACGACGGCATCGTGCTCGGCCAGGGGAAGCCGCCCGCGAACATCGCGCGCCCGGACGGGCTCACCGACGATCTCGAGCGGCGACGCGTGCTCTTCCGTCGCGGTCTCGACGAGCGCTTCCTGCAACGGCGACGCACCGCCGCCACCGAGGCGTACACCCACTCCTACGATCAGGCCGCGCAGTTGATGGAGCGCCGCCGGATCTTCGACACCGCCGATGAGTCGCCGGCGATCCGCGAGCGATACGGCGAGCACGACTTCGGCCGCCACTGCCTGCTGGCGCGGCGTCTGCTCGAGAACGGCGTCAGCTTCGTGCAGGTCTCGCACTCGAACTACGACACGCACAACGAGAACTTCAACTTCCACATCGAGCAGCTCGGCGAGTTCGACCGCACGTTCGCGACGCTGGTCACCGATCTGGCGCAGCGCGGCATGCTCGAGACGACCCTCGTCGTCGTCATGTCGGAGTTCGGGCGCACGCCGCGCATCAACCAGTACTTCGGCCGCGACCACTGGGGCAAGGCCTGGTCGGTCGCGCTCGCGGGCTGCGGCATCCAGCCGGGCGCGGTGGTCGGCAAGACGAACGCCAACGGCACCGAGGTCGCCGATCGCGAGGTGCACCACGGGCACCTCTTCCACACGTACCTGCGCGCCGTCGGGCTCGATCCGATGGGCGAGCTGATGGTCGGCGGGCGGCCGATGCCGATCGCCAACCCGGCGGACGAATCGATCGAGGAGCTGCTCGCATGAGCGCCGCGGCGCCGGACGACGAGAAGACCGCTTCCGGCGAGAAGGCGAAGGCCGCGGAGGAGGCGCCGCCGGCGGAGAGCGGAAAGGCGACCCCCGAGAAGACGCGCGTCGTCGCGCAGTGGAAGCACTCGAGCCCGTTTCTCTCGTGTCGGTTCGATCCGACCGGGCGCTACCTCTTCGCCGGCGCCGAGGACCGCAGCGTCGTGCGCTGGGACGTCGAGTCGGGCGCGGCGACGCCGTTCGCCGGGCACGAGAGCTGGGTGCGCGCCATCGCCTTCCACCGCGAGAGCGGCACGATGCTCACCGGCGGCTTCGACGGCCGGCTGATCTGGTGGCAGGTGGACGCCGCCGAGCCCGCTCCGGCGCGCGTCGTCGACACCGGCCACGGCTGGGTGCGCGCCGTCGCCATCAGCCCGGACGGGCGCCTGGTGGCCACGGCGGGCAACGACCGCGCCGTCGCGCTCTGGTCGTTCGAGAACGGGGAGCGCATCGACACGCTCCGCGGCCACGAGTGCCACGTCTACAACCTCGCCTTCCGGCCGTCGACCGGGACGGACGACGGCGTCACGCTCGCCTCGGCGGATCTGCGCGGCGTCGTGCTGCACTGGAAGCTCGGTGGCGCCGATGCGCCGCGTCGACTGGAGGCGTCGGCGCTCTACAAGTACGACCAGGGATTCCGCGCCGACATCGGCGGCGCTCGCTGCATGTCGTTCTCGGGCGATGGCAAGCAACTGGCGTGCGGCGGCATCACGAACGTCACCAACGCGTTCGCGGGCGTCGGCAACCCGTGCGTCGTGCTCTTCGACTGGGAGAGCGGCGAGGTCGCCAAGACGCTGCTCTCGAAGGACAAGCTGCGCGGCGTCGCGTGGGGCGTCGCCTTCCACGCCGACGGCTTCATCGTCGGGGCCTCGGGCGGCGGGGGCGGCGGCTTCCTGCTCTTCTGGAAGCCGGACGCCGAGCACGAGTTCTTCAAGCTCAAGCTCCCGAACACGGCGCGCGACCTCGACCTCCACCCCGACGGCCTGCGGATCGCGACGGCGCACCACGACCGCCACGTGCGCGTCTCGATCATGCAGGCGTGAGCGGACGATCTCCTTCCCGACTCCGCTGATTCCCGCCGCGGCGGATCGCCGCAAGCCCGCGAGGCTGCGTGGCCGATAGGACGATGAGGATGGGAGGCTTGGGGTTTTCCGGAACGTTTCGTGCCCGTTTCTTTTCTTCGGGAACGGGAACGGGCACGGGCACGGGAACGGGAACGGGTACGGGTACGGGTACGTGAGCGCGATGCAGCTTGTCTTCAGTGCGGCGGGGGGGACCCGCGACGCGCTCTCGCCGGGCGCGCTCGCCGAGGGTGACCGTCTGGTCGCCCACGTGCGCGAGGATCTCGGGCGCGGCGTCTACGTGCTGTCGGTCGGCGGCAAGATGGTCACCGCCGAGTCGAGCGTGACGCTGCCCGTCGACGACGTGCTGCGACTCGAGGTGCGCGCGACGTCGCCGAGGGTCGTCCTCTCGGTCGTCGATCCGGCGCTCGAGGCGAGCGGCGGCGCCAGGACCACCGCGTCGGACGTCGCCATCGCGCGCCTGCTCGAGACGCTGTCGCGGACGCTCTCGCCCGAGACCGCCGACCTGATGGCGCGCTTCATCCACGGCGCTCGCGGCGATGCGCTGCCGGGCGATGGCGCGCTGCTCGTCGCGCGACTCTTCGCCGAGAACGGCATCGCGCCGCTGCCCGAGGTGGTCGCTCGCATCGCGCGGGAGGTGTTCGGGGAGGGACCCGTGGCGTCGACGACAGTCGCAGCGACGACCGCGGGGGAGAACGCGCTTGCGGTGGTGCGCGAGGTGATGGGCGAGTTGGCGCCGGTGGATGGGGGAGTGGGGCGGAGCGACACGGCGACGGCGAGTTCGCAGATACCGATGCCGACTCCGACTCCGAGTCCGATTCCGACTCAGACACCGAGTCCGACTCCGACTCGGACACCGACTCCGACTCCGACTCAGACACCGAGTCCGATTCCGATTCAGACGCCGATTCCGGCTCCGATTGCCGGGGAGGGGTCGGGTCTCGATGGGGTGTCGCTGCTGCGGCTGCTGTTGCTCGCGCTTCGGGATCCGGGGGCGGCGCGGGAGGAGCTCGCTGGGCGGATCGAGGTCGCGATCGCGCGCGTGCTCGGGTCGCGGCCGGAGATGGTGGCGGTCGATCGGGCGCTCGAGCTCGTCGCGGCGCTCGCCGGCGGCGGGGCGGGGGACGAGGTCGAGACCGCGCTGGCGCGCACGCTGCTCGAGCTGCCGCGTCATTTTCAGGAGAACGCGCCTGCGCTGGCGCGTCAGCTCGACGTCGCGTTCGAGACGCTCATCGGCGCGCGGAGCTGGACCGACCTGCGCGACCTCCTGGTGCGCGTCGAGCGGCACCTGCTGAACGGCATTCCCGAGGTCACTGCGCTGCGCGACGCGCTGCAGGCGTCGGCCGCCGGGGCGCGACCGGAGACGCTCGACGTCCTCAACGCGCTCGGTCGCTTCGTCGACCCGCCGTTCTTCTACACCGAGGCGATCCTGCCGATCGGCGAGGAGAACGTGCCGTTCAAGCTGCTGACGCGATACCGCCGCGACCGCGGCGCCCGCAGCGGGAAGGAGAAGGTCGAGCGGGTGCTGATCGACCTGCAGCTCGAGCACCTCGGTCGCGTCATCGGCGACATGACGGTCGAGCGCAAGCGCCTGACGATCGTCTTCCAGGTGGAGGACGACGCCGGCCGAGCGCTCTTCAAGAAGCATCGGGAGCGCATCGAGCAGGCGCTCACCGACCTGGGCTTCGCGACCACGGCGCGGGTCCGTCCACTGACGCGCTCGCGGCACGTGCTGCTCGAGGAGACCGCCGGCGAGCCGCTGACACGGGGGTGGGTCGATGTCCGCGTTTGATGCCAGCCAGCCCGTCGCTCCCCGCGGCCCCTCGGCGCGCCAGCTCGCCGTGGCGCTCGGCTACCGCCCGGGTAACGACCGCGCCCCGAGAGTCGTCGCCCGGGGCTGGGACCGCGCCGCACGACGCATCGTCGACCTCGCCCGGGAGCACGACGTCCCGGTCCGCGAGGACCGCGACCTGGCCGGCGTCCTGGCGCAGCTCGACCTGGAACAGGAAATCCCGGAGGAGCTCTACAAGGCAGTGGCGGAGGTGCTGGCGTTCATCTACCGAATCAACACGGAACGGGGCAGCAACGGATGACCCCCGCGTCGTCCTCGATCGCCGTCGGAGGTGAGAGAACTCCGCTTCGGAGGGTTTCTGGCAGACGATTTATAAGGAAGGCAGGAAACTCAGGAAGGCAGGAAACGGATAGATAGGGTTGGGCTCTCTCCGGTACGTCAATCTGCGTCAATCTGCGTAATCTGCGTTCCGGTCCTCGTCGCACCTGGACCGCGCCCGCGCACTCCCGCTCCAGCATCTGCTTTCTGTTCCCTCTTTTTTTGTTTCCTGCGTTCCTGCCTTCCTGCCTTCCTTGCCGTGCTCTGCCGTCAGAGTCTCGCCGGCGGAGTCGAGCAGCCTTTCCGGCACGTCATAGCGACCCACTCCTCCTCA
>JBFFXF010000416.1:0-4392 GCA_041569895.1 Planctomycetota bacterium
GACGGGGACGGGGACGGGCACGGGAACGGGAACGGGTACGGGTACGAGGACGAGGACGAGGACGAGGACGAGGACGAATGGGCCGCGGCGATTTTGTTTTTTCAGCGTGAATCGAGCAGGGGAGGCATGATGTTTTCGAGAGTGAGCGCGACGTTGGTCGTCGTTGTGGCTCTTTCCGGGGCCCGGTCCGGCGCCGAGGAGTTTCTCTTCGACGATTTCGAATCGTATTTCGGCGATGACGAGGTGCAGAGCCTCGGCGGGTGGGTGATCCGCGACGAGAACGAGCCGGTCGAGAACTCGACCTGGACGATCCTCAACCCCGGTGGTCGCGGCAACCCGCCGGGGGCGGACGGGACGCCGAGCGAGGGGCAGTTCATGATCTCGGACTCGGACGCCCAGTGCTGCTCCAATCCCTGCGGCACGGGCATGTCGCACGACCTCTGGAGCCCGGAGATCGACCTCAGCGGCGCCGCCGGACCGGTCTGGGTGCACGTCGACTGTCTCGCCGAGCTCAACAACAACGGCAACGCCGTCTTCGACGTCGACCTCAGCGTCGACGGCGGCCAGACGTGGGAGAACCTCGTCCGCAGGATCGCGCCGGCGCGCCCGGAGGGCGGTGGCGACTGCCCGCCCTTCCCCGACACCACGAACACGGACGGTTTCTTCGGCCGGCTCCACGTCGACATCAGCGCCGCGGCGGGGTCGGAGAACGCGCGCGTGCGGTTCCGGCACTTCGAGCCGAACTTCGACTGGTGGATCTCGATCGACAACTTCCTGGTCGACGACCAGCCGCCGCCGCAGCCGGGCGATGTCGATCTGATCGCTCCCGGGACGTTCACCCTCGGTCTGCCGACGTCCTGGGAGGTGCGGTCGTTCGTCGAGCCGCCGAACACGGGCGTCGACACGTGGCACGTCGGCGACAAGGGCCGCCGCTACGCGGCCGAGACCATCGCGGAGCGCAACGTCAACCGCATCAACCACCCCTCGCCGCGGCCGGACTTCGTCATCGTCGACGGCATCTCGGGCGTGGCGCAGGACGAGTGGCTGATCACGCCGATCGTCGACTGCTCACAGGCGACCGAGGTCTTTCTCCACTACGAGGAGGAGACCACGCCCGGCTCGGGCGTCCAGGAGGTGCTCCTCAGCATCGATGGCGGCGTGACGTTCCGGACCGATGCGATCTTCTCCTACAGCCTCGGCGCCGGGTTCGATCCGGCGGAGGAGCCGTTCTACGCCGAGCGCGGGTTCGCCATTCCGGACGCCGCCGGGGAGAGCGAGGTGGCGTTCGCGTTTCACTTCGGCGGCGGGGGGCGCGACAACTGGTGGGCGGTCGACAACGTCCGCATCACGGCGAACGGCGCGATCCAGACGCCGATCCGCGACTGCGGCACGCGCGGGTTCGCGGTCGGCGAGTTCGATCCGTCGCGGAACAGCGTCTCCATGCGATGGGAGCCGCTCGAGGGTGACGAGGGGTTCCGCATCGTCCGCAGGCTGAGCCCGGACGGCCCCGGCACCGACCTCAGCGGCCTGCTGGCGTCGGGCGTCAACGAGTTCGTCGACGACGCGATTCCCGAGGGTGTTCGTGACGTCTTCTACACCCTCGAGACCGTCAGGGGCGACGGCGTCGATTTCTTCTGCGACAGCCGCGCCGTGACCGTGATCGTCTGTCCGAAGAACCTCGCGTGCGCGGTCGACCAGCGGACCGGCGAGGCGACCATCCTCTGGGAGCCGCCGAAGAACATCGCCGGCGAGGCGTTCCGCATCAACCGCAACGGCGTGCCGCGAGGCACGGTGCCGTTCACGCAGTCGCGGTTCACCGATCAGCTTCCGGTCGAGGGCACCTACGAGTACGAGATCGTCCTCCTCGGCGGCGACCCGAGCCAGTGTCCGGGCCTGCCGCTCCTGTGCACGGCGAACTGGCTCGAGGACAACACCGGGCCCGAGAACGCCATCCTCTTCGAGAACTTCGAGCAGTACACCTCCACCGTGTCGATGCTCGCCGCCGGCTGGGAGCTCAACCGCGAGCCGCCCGAGAACCCCGCCGCCGCCGATGGGTCGCAGTTCCTGCTCGCGGTCACCGACGAGTCGTGCCAGGATCGCGGCGAGAGTCCACCGACCGAGGACGGCACGCCGTCGGACGGCCAGTACCTGATCAGCGACAACGACTGCGGCGGCGCCTCGATCGAGGAGGGCACCAACCAGTCCTACGACCTCGTCAGTCCGCGCTTCAGCACCGAGGGTCTCGACACGGTGTGGCTCCACATGGACCTCTCGGCGGTGCTCAACAACAACGGCGAGGTGGTCGTCGACATCGACGTGACCACCGACGGCGAGAACTGGATGAACGTCTTCCGTCGCATCGGGGCGAACCGCGCCCAGGTGGAGCCGCTGCCGCGCGCGGAGATCCCGGACGGTTTCCCCGGCGGGCCGCAGGAGGGCGACGCCGACGGTTACTTCGGACGGCTGCACCTCGACATCTCCGACGTCGCCGGCCAGCCGGAGGCGCGCTTCCGACTGCGCCACTTCGAGCCCAATTTCGACTACTGGGTCGCGGTCGACAACATCGTCGTCGACAACCGACCGCACGTCGGCGGCAACGTGACGCTCGTCGGACCGGAGGGCTTCGGCGACGGCGTGCCGCTCGACTGGGAGGTGCGTGGCTCGGGCGGCGTGCCGTGGACGACCGAGGACCGCTGCCAGCTCTCGCTGCTCAACTTCAACGGCGGCGAGTTCCCCGACCAGGCCGACGGCCGGCGCGTCCATTACTTCGACGATCGGTTCGCGCTGATGAATCCCGGCTGCCCCGAGGCGGCCGGGGCCGGTGGCGGCGCGGGCGTGCCGCCCTTCGGCGAGCTCCTGCTGACGCCGGTCATCGACGCGACGGAGGCGGAGATGGTCTACCTCCACTTCCGCTCGAACATCCGGCTGGTGAGCTCGCTGTCCGAGGTGCTTCTGAGCCTCGACGGCGGCGTCGACTTCGAGGACGAGCCGGCCTTCAGCTACAGCCGCGGCGGACTCTGGTTCCGGAGCGACGGCAACTCCGAGATCGCCTTTGCGGAGCACATCGTCCCGGTCCCCGAGGCGGTCGGCGAGTCGGAGGTCCGCTTCGCGTTCTTCCACGACGGCATCGGCGGCTGGTGGGCGATCGACGACGTCTCGGTGACCGTCGATCTCCCCGACATCGGGGTGCAGTTCATCCGCGGCGACTTCAACAACGACGGTCTGGTCAACATCTCGGACCCGAGCGCGCTGCTCAACTTCCTGTTCATCGGCGGGCCGAACACCTCCTGTCGTGACACCGCCGACGGCAACGGCGACCTCGCCGTCAACCTGTCCGACGCCATCTGGGTGCTCGGGTTCCTCTTCCTCGGCCAGCCGCCGCCCCCGGCGCCGTTCCCGGAGTGCGGCGTGATCGAGGGTGGGCTGGGGTGCGACAGCTACGCTCCGTGTGAGAGATAGGGGAGCAGCGTGAAGCGGATCGCCGGTCTTCGCGCCGGGGCGGTGGCTCTGCTGCTCGCTCTGGCGAGCCAGTGGGCGCAATCCGTTCGCGCCGGCGACTGCAACGGCAACGGCGTCGAGGACATCGAGGACACCGTCGCCGGCGTCAGCGCGGACTGTGACGGCAACGCCGTGCCCGACGAGTGCGAGCAGGCGCTCTTCCGTTTCGGGCTGCGCGACGCGCCGGTGACGCTCGAGGGCCCCGCCGCGGGCGTGGTCACCGCCGATCTCGACGGCGACGGCGATCTCGACGTCGCCGTCGGACTGGAGCCGGAGCCGGGCGCCGCCCGCGTCATCGTGCTGCGCAACGACGGCGATGGCGTTCTCGAGATGACCGCGAACCTCGCGGCGGGCTCGCTCGACGCGCTCGACGGGGCGGATCTCGACGGCGATCGCGATGTCGATCTGGTGTCGGGGGGCGGGCGATCGATCACCGTTTTCGAGAACGACGGCTCGGGCGCGTTCACGCGCCGGTCGATCGATGGCGTGGGGGAGCTCCTCTTCGATCTCGCGCTCGTCGACCTGACGCGCGACGGCCTCCCCGAGGTCGCCGTCACCGACAACGCGCGCGACGAGCTGATCCTTCTCCCCAACGACGGAGCCGGCGGGTTTCTCGAGCCGCGACGCGTCGGTGTCGGCCAGAAACCGACCGGCGTCGCGGGAGGGGACTTTGACGGCGACGGGCACGTCGACCTCGCGGTGGCGAGCTGGACGGGCGGCGCGGTGTCGATCCTCTCCGGCGATGGCGCCGGCGGCCTCGAGCGGCGCCTTGCAGATGGCGCCGTCGATCGCAACCCGCGCCACGTCGAGGCCGGCGATCTCGACGGCGACGGGCGCGACGACCTCGCCGTCGCGTCGTCCTCGTCAATCACCGTGCTCCTCGGTCGCGAGGGA
>JBFFXF010000417.1:0-4391 GCA_041569895.1 Planctomycetota bacterium
CTGCTACCCGAACAACCCGACGGGGACGGTCGCCTCCAGGGACGTGCTCGCCCAGTGGGTCGGGTACGCGCGCGAGCACGGCTCGGTGATTCTCTTCGACACCGCGTACGAGGCGTTCGCCTCCGCCAATCCCGACGCTCGCGTGATCCGGCTCGGCATCGGCGACGTCACGCGACCGTTGCCGCCGGCCGTGATCGCGGCGCTCCACCGCGGGGTCGACGAGATGGCCTCGGTCGACACCTTCCGCGGCTACGGCCCCGAACAGGGCTACCCCTTTCTCCGCGAGCTGATCGTCAAGAACGACTACGAAGCACGCGGCGCGCGCGTCGACGCCGACGAGATCTTCATCTCCGATGGCTCGAAGTGCGACAGCGGCAACATCCAGGAGATCTTCTCCACCGCCGCCAGAATCGCCGTCGCCGATCCGGTCTACCCGGTCTACGTCGACACCAACGTCATGGCGGGACGCACCGGCAAGTCCGACGGCAAGGGACGCTATGACCGCATCGTCTACATGCCGTGCAAGGAGGAGAACGGATTCCTGCCGCAGCTTCCGGACGAACCGTGTGACCTGATCTACCTCTGCTACCCGAACAACCCGACGGGGACGGTCGCCTCCAGGGACGTGCTCGCCCAGTGGGTCGGGTACGCGCGCGAGCACGGCTCGGTGATTCTCTTCGACGCCGCGTACGAGGCGTTCGTGTCCGATCCATCGATCCCGCGCTCCATCTACGAGATCGACGGCGCTCGCGAGGTGGCGATCGAGTTCCGCAGCTTCTCGAAGACCGCCGGCTTCACGGGAACGCGGTGCGCCTTCACCGTCGTGCCGAAGGACCTCAGGGGACGCGACGGCGACGGACGCCCGGTCTCGATCCGCGACCTCTGGAACCGACGCCAGTCGACGAAGTTCAACGGCGTCTCGTACCCGGTGCAGGTCGGCGCCGCGGCGATCTACTCGGATGAGGGGAAGGCGCAGGTGCGCGAGCTGATCGACTTCTACATGGAGAACGCGCGCATCATCCGCGAGGGGCTCGACGCCGCGGGAATCACCACCTTCGGCGGCGTCAACGCCCCGTACATCTGGCTGAAGACGCCGGGCGGCAAGACGTCCTGGGAGTTCTTCGACCTGCTGCTCCAGAAGGCGCACGTCGTCGGCACGCCGGGATCCGGATTCGGTCCGGCGGGCGAGGGCTACTTCCGCCTCAGCGCCTTCGGAGAGCGCGCCAATGTCGAGGAGGCCGTCGAGCGCATCCGCTCGCGATTGTGACCCTGCCGTGATCGCCGAGCAGCGGGAGACCTTGCCGACCGGTACTGCAGCCCGCCGTGGACCGTGGACCGTGGACCGTGGATCGTGACCGTTGACCGTGACCGTGACCGTGACCGTCTCGACGGCCTACGCTCCTGAAACCTTGAGGATTTCGGCGCAGGCGTACTAGCTCGGGCGATCGGCCGCCGCGCTGACGCGGTCGAGACCGTCGACCCACCACGCCAGCTCGCGGACGTACTCGGTCGAGAGATCGGACTGCACGAGCTGTCGGTGAAAGCGCGCCGCTCCGATGTGGTCGAACTCCGCCGCGTCGGCGTCCGGGAAGCGGTCAGCGGGGTCGACCGCCACCATCTTGCGCACCAGGCCATCGAGGAGCGGACTGCGACGCACCTCGGCCGGGAGGATCCTGTCGAGCCGCGCCGCCAGCCCGACCTTCGCATCGATCAGCGACTCGAGCGTCCGGCATTCGCGAAAGAGCAGGCGGCCGGTGAGCATCTCGATCAGGATGTAGCCGAGGCTGGCGATGTCCGAGCGCAGACCGACCGACTGGGCGGTGAGCTGCTCCGGCGCCATGTAGTACGGCGTCCCGCGAACGACGCGCGAGTCCTCGTCGACGACGCACGAGCTGTCGATGTCGATGATCTTCTTGATCCCCGCGCGCTTGATCATGATGTTCGAGGGCTTCAGATCGCAGTGAGCGATCCCCTCGTGGTGCAGCGCGGCGAGACCGGCCAGGCATCCGCGCAGGATGTCGACCGCGACGCCCGGCTTGACGCGACAGTGGTCCTCCCCGGCGCTGACGACGACGTCGTTCAGCCGCTCCCACTCGTCCTTCTGCATGCCGGCGCGCAGGCGCTCGAGGTTGCGGAGATCGAGGAGCCGGCTGAGGTCGGCGCCGTCGATCCACTCGAGCACCATGACGCGCGTCTCGCCGATGGCGACGAAATCGCGGATGCTGATCAGGTTGTCGTGCTGGATGCGGCTGATCCGCTGCCCCTGCGTGGCGACACGACGCATCTCGGCGAGGTACGGCTCGGTCTCGACCTGCGGGTGCCGGTAATACACCTTGAGGGCGACGTTCGTCGAATACCCGTCGGCGCCCTCGCGGTGCGCCAGGTAGACGACGCCCTGGGCGCCGCGCCCGAGCTGCCGATCGATCCGATAACGCGCCCGCCAGCAGAGCTCCTCGAGCGGCTGCTCCGGGACATAGGCGACGAGACGCTCGTGCGCCGGCAGCACGCCGAGCCGCGCCGAGAAGGCGTGCAGCGACTCCATCGGATCGAGCGCCCCGGCCCGAAGACCGCGACGACTCGTCGATTCGAGCAGCACGTCCGTCGATTCGAGCTCCGGCGGCCGCGCCGGGGGTTGCGGAAAAGGATCCAGGGGTCACCTCCGAGAACAGCTCGGCGAAAAAACTCGAACCCGGAGTGTAACCCCAAGAACGACGGGCCGCTACCCGTACCCGTACCCGTGCCCGTTCCCGTTCTTGAGGGCTCTGGTTGCGGAGTCCGATGACCGACTCCGATACCGATGGCCGATACCGACTCCGATTCCGATCCCGAGGACCGAGTCCGACTCCGAGATCAGATACAGAGCCCGAGTCAGCTCACCGCAACCGCATCCGCCGTTCCTCCTCCCCCCGTTCTCGCGGCAGGACGCGGAAGAGGATGCTGTTGGTCTCCTCGTGGGGCACGGCGATGACCTCGCGGCCCGTCTTGCGCTCGAGGAACACCTGTAGCGTCTCGACCGTGTGGGTCGCGTCGAGCCACTGCATGCGGTAGATGTAGGTGTCGCGGCCGATGCGCTCGAAGCGCGGGAGATCGCGCTGCTCGTCGGTGCTCGAGGGCGCGCGCCGGCGGCCGCGCACCGCGCCCGAGATCTCCATCGCCGGATCCGGCGGCGGCGCATCGGCCTCGGGGGACGCACAGCCGCACGGGGCGAGACCGCCGAGCGCGCCAGCGACCAGAACGATCACGATCGTGGCTCTCACCTGAGCACCTCGCGTGCGACCACCATGCGGTGCACCTCGCTCGGTCCGTCGTAGATCCGGAACGCCCGCGACTCCTCGTAGAAACGCGCCAGCGGCAGATCGTGTGAGATTCCCAGCGATCCGCAGATCTGGATGGCGCGGTCGATGACCCGGTGGACGGTCTCGGCGACGAACACCTTGCACATCGACGTCTCCGCGCGCGCCTGATTGCCGGTGGCGACGAGGAGCGACGCGTCGCGCACCATCAGACGCGCGGCGTGAATCTCGATGGCGCTGTCGGCGAGCATCCACTGGACCGCCTGGTGCTCCGCCAGACGCTTGCCGAACGCCTCGCGCTCGCGCGCCCGCTCGGCGGCGATGCGCTGCGCCCGTCGCGCCGCGCCGAGCCAGCGCATGCAGTGCGTGAGTCGCGCCGGCCCGAGGCGCTCCTGCATCAGCCGGAATCCCCGGCCCTCGCCGCCGAGCACCGCGCTCGCCGGCACCGTGCACCCGTCCAGGATCACTTCGCAGTGCCCGCCCGGTACGCCGCCGCCCATCGCGGGGATCTGCCGCTCGACGCGGTAACCGGTCGTGTCGGCGTCGACGACGAAGAGCGTGCAGCCGTCCCTGGGCGCGACCTCCGGGTCGGTGACCGCGGCGACGATCGCGAAGCGGGCCCCATCGGCTCCGGTCGCGAACCACTTTCGACCGGTGATCGTCCAGTCGTCGCCGCGACGCTCGGCGCGCGTGCGCATCATGCGCGGATCGGAGCCGGCCCCGGGAGCGGGCTCCGTCATCGCGAACGTCGAGCGCACCTCGCCGCGCGCCAGCGGGCCGAGGTACCGCTCGCGTTGCTCATCGGTCCCGGCGCGAAGAAGGAGGTGCGCATTGCCCTCGTCCGGGGCGGCGCACCCGATCGCGAGCGGCCCGAGGAGACTCTCGCCGGCCGCCTCGAAGACCGGGAAGAGATCGGGAAACTCGAGCCCCGCGCCGCCGAGCTCCACCGGGAGCTGCGGACCCCACAGCCCCTCCACCCGGGCGCGCTCGCGCAGGCCGCGCAGCGCCTCCCCGTCCGGCTCCTCGCGCAGCAGATCGGTCTCGAGCGGCACCACGTGCCGTGACACGAAGTCGCCGACACGGGCGGCGAGCTCGATC
>JBFFXF010000418.1:0-4387 GCA_041569895.1 Planctomycetota bacterium
CCTACTCCCCAGTCCCCCCCTGCCAGCCGTCGGTCTGGAACGGTGACGCGGGGAGCCCCGCCTTGTTGACGAGGTTCGGGTTGGCCACCTTGTGCCAGCCGAAGCGCACGTGTTTCGGGGCGTCGAGTCCGTCCGCGCGGACGAGGACGGTGTGGCCGTCGACGACCGCCGTGGCCTCGACGAACTCGCCGTCCTCGCCGGCGATCTGGAACTCCCTCAGCGGCTTGCCGTCGCTCGATCCGAGGCCGCCCGCGGTGTGCGCGAAGTGCAGGCGGATGGTGTTCCCCTCGATCTCCATCGACGTGTAGAGCGGGCCGGAGTAGACGACCTTCTTGCCGTAGGTCTTCGCCAGGGCCCAGCGGGCGAGCCGGTCCCCGACGTCGCGCTTGTTGCGCGGGTGGATGTCCCGGATGTTGTCGACGAGGTCGGTGGTCACCACCATGCCGGTGCCGGGGATCGTGAGGCTCTTCACCTGGGCCTCCCAGAGAGCCGGCAGCTCTCCGGGCCCGTATCTCCCGGCCCACGGGGCGATCTGCACGAAGTAGAAGGGCAGCTCCGATCCCCACGCCTCGCGCCACCCCTCGATGAGCGCCTTCATCTTGTCGTAGTACGACAGGCCGTCCCTGTTGAGGACGTTGGTCTCGCCCTGATACCACGTCACGCCACGGATCGCGAACGGCTGCAGGGGGGCGATCATTCCGTTGTACATATCCCCGGAGTGGCCACCGGACGTCGTCCACGGCTCGATCGGCGAGCCGCCCCACGAGCTGTTGATGAGGCCGATCGGCACGCCGACCTCGGCGCGCACCCGCAGACCGAAGTAGTAGAGGACGGCGGAGAACGTCGCGGCGGCCTCCGGGGAGCACACCTGCCACGTCGCCTTGACGTCCTTCGCCGGACCGCCCGACTTGACCTTCGGCACGTGAAAGAGACGGATCCACGGGTCCTTGGCCGAGGCGATGGTCCTCTGCGGCGCATGCGAGGAGCGCAGGTGCCACTCCATGTTCGACTGGCCCGACCCGATCCAGACATCGCCGATGAGGACGTTCTCGAGCACGATCTTGTTGTTGCCCTCGATGGTGAGCCGCAACGGCTTGCCGCGCGCCTTCATCGCCGGCAGCACGACCTTCCAGTTCCCCTCGGCGTCCGCCTCGGTGCTCGCCTTCTTGCCGCGCAGGCGCACGGTGACCGCCTCGCCGGGCTCGGCCCAGCCCCAGATCGGCAACGGCTGTCCGCGTTGCAGCACCATGTGATCGCCGACAACCGCCGGCAGCGTCACATCGGCACCGGCCTCGGGCGTCACGGCGGCGAGGAGAAGGGCCACGAGAGCGACACACGGGACTCGCTTCCGGTGGTGGTCACCGTGCCCGTGCCCGTCCCCGAAAAGCTCCTCGACTCCGCTGGCGAGGAGGGAACGCAGATTGCGCAGATTACGCAGATTCAGAAAGACTGGGACGTGATCGGAATCGGTCATCGGAATCGGATCTCGGTCTCGCATTGACGGTGAGCACCGACCTCCCTCTCCCCCGCATGATACCCGAGCGACACCTCCGGAAGGAAGTGCCGACACGCGTGCGTCCGCCCCCCTCTTCGTGGTACCGTGCTCGGCGCCCAGCCACACCGAAGGAGGAATAGACGATGAAACGAATCGACTCTCGCGCTCTCGGGATCGCCGCCGTCGTCCGCAACGTCATCCGCACCGTCGTCCGCACCGTCATCGCCACCGCGCTCGCCCTCGGCATCGTGACGCCGGCCCTCGCCGACGTCCGCCTGCCGCGCGTCATCGACAGCCACATGGTGCTCCAGCGCGACAAGCCGCTCGCCATCTGGGGCCAGGCCGATCCGGGCGAGCGCGTCACGGTGACGCTCGCCGGCGCCACGCGCTCGGCGACGGCGAACGACTCCGGTGAGTGGTCGGTGACCCTGCCCGCCATGGCAGCCGGCGGACCGCACACCATGACCGTCGCGGGCAACAACACGCTGACGCTGACGGACATCCTCGTCGGCGAGGTGTGGGTCGGCTCGGGGCAGTCGAACATGCAGTGGAGCGTCGCCGCCTCGGCGAACCGCGACGCGGAGATCGCCGCGGCCGACTTCCCCCGCATCCGTCTCTTCCTGGTGCCGAACGTCCTCAGCGGCATCCCGAAGCGCGACGTCAACGCGACGTGGACCCTGTGCTCGCCCGCGAGCATCCCCGGGTTCTCGGCCGTGCTCTACTACTTCGGCCGCCACCTCCACCGCGAGCTCGACGTGCCCGTGGGCCTCATCGCCTCGGCGTGGGGCGGGTCGCGCATCGAGCCCTGGACACCGCCTCCGGGCTTCGCCGGCGTCGAGCGTCTCGCCGACCTCTCGGAGACCGTCCGCAAGACGCGACTCGAGTACCTCGATGGACTCGCGGCGTCCGTCCGCGATCGTCCGGAGATGAAGCGCTGGGTGGAGGCGGCCGCGCGCGCCGCACGGAACAACGAGCTCGCGCCGGTGCCGCCCGAGTTCGAGTTTCCACCGCACCCGCTCGCCGGCTGGCCGTCCCCGACGAGCATGTTCAACGCCATGATCCATCCCGTCGTGCCCTTCACCCTCCGCGGCGCCATCTGGTACCAGGGTGAGTCCAACCTCGCGGACGGCATGCTCTACGCGCACAAGATGCGGGCGCTCGTCGAGGGCTGGCGCAAGGTCTGGAAGGACGACACGCTGTCGTTTTACTGGGCGCAGCTCGCGCCCTTCAACTATGGCGGCGATCCCCACCGCCTGCCGCGCATCTGGGAGGCGCAGCGCGTGGCGATGTCGATGCCGCGGACCGGCATGGCGGTGATCACCGACATCGGCAACCTCCGCGACATC
This sequence comes from Planctomycetota bacterium, assembly GCA_041569895.1. Taxonomy (GTDB): domain Bacteria; phylum Planctomycetota; class UBA8108; order UBA8108; family JACQVS01; genus JBFFXF01. Next base: position 2,842 of record JBFFXF010000418.1, read on the forward strand.
CACCCGCGCAACAAGCAGGACGTCGGACGGCGCCTGGCGCTGTGGGCGCTCGCGAAGGATTACGGCCGGGAGATCGTGCATTCGGGTCCGATCTATCGCTCGATGGAGATCGAGGAGGGCGCCATCCGTGTTCACTTCGACCATGTCGGATCCGGTCTCGAATCGCGCGACGGCAAGGCGCTCGACTGGTTCGAGATCGCCGGCGATGGGGATTACGTCCCGGCGAGGGCGGTGATCGACGGCGCCACGGTCGTGGTGTCGAGCGAGAGCGTTCCCGAGCCGACCGCGGTCCGATTCGCCTGGAGCCAGCTCGCCGAGCCGAACCTGCGCAACCGCGAGGGGCTTCCGGCGTGCCCGTTCCGCACCACCGCGACGACGCCGACGATCTCGGGCAAGCGGCTCTTCGTCGACCGGACGACGGTGACGCTCGAGTGCCTCGAGTCGGAGGGAGTCATCCGCTACACGACCGACGGCTCCACGCCGACCGTCTCGTCACCGGTCTACGCGAAGGCGATCGCGCTGGACGAGACGACGACGGTTCGCGCGCGATTCTTCCGAGAGGAAGGGACCGCGAGCGCCGCGGCCGTCGTGACGTTCACGCGTGTCCAGCCGCGCCGTCACGACGGCAAGACACTGGGGCCCGGCCTGCGCTACGAGTATTACGAGGGTAGCTGGCAATCGCTCCCGGATTTCGACACGCTGAAGCCGGCCGCCGTCGGCCTGATCGACGAGCTCACCATCGCGCCGCGCCGGCGGAACGACAACTTCGCCTTTCGATTCACGGGCTGGGTCGACATCACCACACCCGGTCGTTACACGTTCCACCTCTCGAGCGACGACGGCAGCAAGCTCTGGATCGACGGACGCGAGGTCGTCGACAACGACGGCGTCCACCCGGTGGTCAGCAAGAGCGGCTCGGTCGAGCTCGCGGCGGGATTGCGCCGCATCGTCGTCGCCTTCTTCGAGGCCGGCGGCGGCGAGGCGCTCTCGGTCGCGTACGAGGGACCGGGTGTCTCGCGCGGCGCGATTCCGACCTGGTGCGAACGGAAGTGAGCGGCGGGAGGAACGGATCGGCGTGTCCGCGACGGCGGCGGCCGATCTGAAACTTCAGTCGAGCTTCTTGAGCACGACGCGCAGGCTGTGCGCGTAGAATCCGCCCGGCTCGCCGGATGAGTCCTGGCGCTCCGCGACGATGATGCCCTCGAGGTGGCCCGACGGGTTGAGCACCGGCGCGCCGATGAAGCGGTCGAGCTTGACGTTGTCGACCGTGCGCCCGCGGATCACGCCCATGAACGTGTCGACGATCCGCGCCTCGTGCACGACCTGTGGCTTCTCCGACCAGCCTCTCGGTCTCGTGACGACGTACACCGTGGCCCCGGAGCCCGGCGGCATGCCGCTTCGAACACGCAGCGGCGTGACCGGAAATCCATCGACCGGCTCGGTAACGTCGAGGAGCACGCAGTCGAACGCCATGTTCCGATAAGCTGCCGGCGCGCCGTGAAGGCCGGTAATCTCGAACGACTGGCTCGGCGAGCCGTGTGGATAG
>JBFFXF010000419.1:0-4340 GCA_041569895.1 Planctomycetota bacterium
TCGGCTTGCCGTTGAGGAACGCGCCGCCGCCCCGCGAGGCGAAGAAGAGCTGGTCGATCGCCGGGAAGTAGATCCAGCCGCGCTCGGGGCCGGCCTCGTCCCAGAACGCCAGCGACGGGCCCCAAAACGGCACGCCCTGCGTGAAGTTCGAGGTGCCGTCGATCGGATCGAGGATCCAGTAACGATTCGGGTCCCTGAGGACGTTGCCGCTCTCCTCGCCGAGGACGCTGTCCTTCGGGTAGTGCTGGTTGACGAACTCGAAGACCCGCCGCTCCGTCTCGACGTCGTACTCGGTGACCACCGAGTAGCCGTGCGAGGTGTCGTCCTTCACCGTGATGTCCGCGTCGCGCAGGGTCTCGTAGCCGCCGAGCTGGTAGCTGCCGACGTCGCGGAGCAGCGACTCGACCGCGCTGTTGTCGATCTCCAATTCGGTCTCCGGTCTGTTCGTTTTCGTGAGCCCCTTGCGGCGTTTCCGGTCACAGCACACCGGCTCCGCCGGAGTGAAGCTCGTAGAGTCTGAAGTAAATCCCCCGTTTGTCAAGCAGCTCGCCGTGCGTGCCGGACTCGCGCAGCTCGCCCTTGTGGAAGACGAGGATGCGATCGGCGCGCTGGATGGTCGACAGCCGGTGCGCGATCACCAGCGACGTGCGTCCGGCGAGGAGCTCCTCGAGCGCGGACTGGATCAGACGCTCGGTGCCGGTGTCGACGTGCGCCGTCGCCTCGTCCAGAATCAGCACGTCCGGGTCGTGCGCCAGCGCCCTCGCGAAGGAGATCAGCTGTCGCTCGCCGACCGACAGCGTCGAGCCGCGCTCGCGCAGGCGCTCGTGGTAACCGTGCGGCAGCCTGCTGATGAACGGATCGGCGTGGACGCGCGTCGCCGCCTCGCGCGCGCGCTCGCGGGTGATCTCGGGGTGGCCGAGGGCGATGTTCTCGAGGATCGTCGTCGTGAAGAGGAACGGGTCCTGGAGCACGATCGCCATGCGGCTCCGCAACGCGTGCTTGTCGTACGCCGGGAGCTCGACGCCGTCGACGAGGATGCGCCCGCGCTGCGGCTCGTACAGCCGCGTCAGCAGGTTGACCACGGTGCTCTTCCCGGCCCCGGTGGCGCCGACGATCGCCACCGTCTCGCCCGGCTCGACGCGGAACGAGAGCTCGCGCACCGCCCAGTCGTTGCCGGTGTACGCGAACCAGACGTTCTGGAACTCGACCTCGCCGCGGAGCTTCTCCGGTTTCTTCGCGTCGGGAGGGTTGGTGATGCTCTCCGGCTCGTCGAGGATCTTGAAGATGCGCTCCGCGGCGGTCATCGCGGACTGCATGACGTTGTAGCGCTCGGCCATGTCGCGCACCGGCGCGAAGAAGCGGTTGACGAACTTCCAGAAGAGGTAGAACTCGCCGAAGGAGAGCTCGCCGCGGCCGATCAGCAGACCGCCGATGCAGAGGATCGCCACCTGCGCGGCGGCGCCGAGGATCTCGAGCCCGGGAAAGTACACCGAGTAGCAGAAGACGGTCTTCAGGAAGGTGTCGAGGTAGCGCCGGTTGATGCCGCCGAAGCGCCGACGGCTGTCCTCCTCGCGCACGAAGAGGTGGATCACGTCCATCCCCTGGATCGACTCCTGCGTGTACGCGTTGAGGTTCGCGAGGTGCGTGCGCTGCTCGCGGTAGAACTTTCGCGCGTAGTGCCGGAAGACGAACGTCAGCAGCAGCAGGAAGGGCAGCACCGAGAGCGTCACCAGCGCCAGCGTCAGGTTGAAGACGATCAGCAGCACCGCGATGCCGCTGAGGACGACGACGTCGGCGATGAAGACGACCACGCCGCTGGTGAAGAGCTGGTTGAGCGCCTCGACGTCGTTCGAGATGCGCGTCACCAGGCGGCCGACGGGGCTGCGGTCGAAGAAGGCCATCGGCATGCGCTGGAGGTGCGAGAACACATCCATGCGGACGTCGACCGTCACCCGCTTGCCGATGACGCTCATCAACATGCTCTGTCCGAAACGCAGGAAGATGTAGAGCACGATGACGACGACGTAGATCCCGGCCCAGAAGAGCAGCTCGCGGAATCGCGCCTGCCGGTCGACGGTCGGGGCTGCCTCGCCCGCGGCGCCGTCGACCGCGCCGCCAGCGCCGGTCGAGAGCACCGCCGCGAGCGGGCCGTCGATCACCTGCTTGACGATCAGCGGTCCCGCGAGGTCGAGCGCGGTGACGAGGAGGACGAGCGCGACGGCGAACGCCATCCACTTCCGGTAGGGGGTCGCGTACCGCAGGAGGCGCCAAGCGAGCCGCGAGTCCATCGGCGCGGTGTAGTGCTCCTCCTCCTGCTGCTGGTATCCGGGCGGCGCCACGGTCACATCTCCTCGAGCTCGTCCGAGAGGCGCTGCTGGCGGTCGAGCTCGGCGTAGAGGCCGTCCCGCCGGACCAGCTCGTCGTGCTGTCCGCGCTCGACGATGCGGCCGTCGTCGAGGACGTAGATGTGGTCCGCGTCGCGAACCGTGGAGATCCGGTGCGAGACGACGATCACCGTCAGGTCGCTGGTGGCGTGCCGGAGGTTGCCGAGGATCTCCTCCTCGGTGTGCGTGTCGACCGCGGAGAGCGAGTCATCGAAGATCAGCACCGGCGGCCGGCCGATGAGCGCCCGCGCGATGGCGACCCGCTGGCGCTGCCCACCCGAGAGCGTCACGCCGCGCTCGCCGACGACCTCGCGCAGCCCCTCGCCGAGCTGGTCGAGGTCCTTGTCGAGGCGCGACACCGTGGCGTACTCGCGGATGAGCCGCTCGAGATCGGTCTCCGTCGCACTCCCGGATCCGTCGCCGTCAGCCGGGACGCCGAAGGCGATGTTGTCCTCGATGCTCCTCGAGAAGAGGAAGGTCTCCTGCGGCACGAACCCGATCGAACGGCGCAGGACATCGAGCGGGATGCCGTTGATGTCGATGCCGTCGAGGAAGATGGTCCCGTCGGGCACCGGGTAGAGGCGAGGGAAGAGGCTGACGAGCGTCGACTTGCCCGAGCCGGTGCGGCCGATGATCGCCACCGTGCTGCCGGCCGGGATCTCCATGTCGATGTCGCGGAGGACGACGCGCTCGCCGAAGGCGAAGGTGAGGCCGCGCACCTCGAGCCGTCCGGCGAAGCGCGGCGGCAGGACGGCCTCGCTCGCGGTCGAGTTCGCCCCCGTTTCGGCCGCCGGCGCCCCCGAGACGACGATTCCCGAGCGCTCCGAGAACACCTGGTCGAGGCGCCCGACGCTCGCCACGCCGCGGTGCACCTGGTTGACCACCCAGCCGATCGAGATCATCGGCCAGATCAGCATCGCCTGATACCCCGAGAACTTCACCAGATCGCCGAGGGAGAGCTCGCCCGCGAGGATCATGTTGCCGCCTACCAGGATCAGCAGCAGCACGGCGGTCTCGCCGACGCCGCCGACGATCGGTCCCATCCAGTTCGAGATGCGCTCGGAGACGAGGCTCCGGTCGTAGTACACGTCGCAGAGCTTGCGGAAGGAGGCGATCTCGCGCTCCTGCATGGAGTACGACTTGACGACGCGCATGCCGCTGAAGTTCTCCTGCGCCGCGGAGCTCAGGTCGGAGAGCGATTCCTGCGCAAGGCGCGTCGCCAGGTGGACCCGCGGGCCGATGACCCGCACCGCCCAGCTCAGCAGCGACAGCGGCACCATCACCAGGAGCGTCAGCCACGGATCGACGGACGCCATCAGCGGGATGGCGAGGAAGAGCATGAAGAGGCAGTTGGCCGAGTACATGATCGCGGGGCCGGCGATTGTCCGCGCCGCCTCGACATCGAGCGTCGCGCGCGTCATCAGGTCGCCGGTCCTCGCCGACTGGTAGAAACGCCGGTCGAGGCCGAGGAGGTGATCGTAGAGGCGGTTCCGCAGGTCGAACTCGAGCCGTCGCGACGCGCCGATGATGTAGTACCGCGACGCGAAGAGGCCGATTCCTCGACAGACGGCGTAGAAGAGGATCCAGCCTCCCATGACGAGCAGGAAGCCCAGCTCGGCGGACCCCCGCTCGAGGGAGTCGACCGCGTCGCCCATCAGCCGCGGGATCGACAGCGCGCCGAAGGTCGACACCGGGATGAAGAGCAGTCCGACGAGGTACTGCCAGCGATACGGCGTGAAGTATGGGAGCAGGAATCGAAGGGTTTTCACCGCGGGCACCATTGAAACGACGCAACCGGAAAGGCGGCGGCCGCGTTCGTCCTCGTCCTCGTCCTCGTCCTCGTCGACTCCGACTCCGACTCCGAATTCCGACTCCGACTCCGAGACCCGAATCCGAGGTCCGACTCCGAGGTCCGAATCCGAGGTCCGAATCCGAGGTCCGACTCCGAGGTCCGAA
>JBFFXF010000420.1:0-4297 GCA_041569895.1 Planctomycetota bacterium
CCGCCAGCTCGAGCACGAGCCGGCCGTCGTGGCGGATGCCCCGCGCGTCGAAGTCGAGCACGCGCCCAACCACGGTGATCTCCAGCGGACGCGCGTCCGTCTCGACCCGCCACGCGCCGTCGGCCTCGCTCCAGGCGTGGAGGCTCCGATCATTGCCGCCGCGGCTCCGCGCCAGCAGTCGCCCGCCGCGGTCGTGCAGGTAGACGCCGGCGTCGGGGCCCGGGCGCGCGATCGGCTCTGGACGGAAGGGAGTCTCATCGCCTCGCGGTGATCTGACGAAGACATGCAGCGCGTTTCGATCGCTGCGGGCCTCGGTGTTGTAGACGCCGAGGAACCCGGCGCCGAGCACGGCCGATCCATCGCTGGCGCGGACCTCGAGGATCGAGCCGAGGTTCTGGCCGGTGTCCTCGCCGAGGTCCACCTCCGCCACCGCGCTCCACCCGGAGTCGCCGGCGGAGCCGCTGTGCGGCGCGACGGCGACGCCCGCCACGAGGAGCGCGGCGAACAGCAGGCGCGTGGCGACACGTCCCACGATACGTTGCTTCATGGGCGACCTGAATCGGGACAGTCAATCCGACGTCCGGATCGTTCCCTCGAGGTAGAGGACGGCGCGGCCGCTGATCTTCACGCGATCGCCGTCTTCCTCGCAATGGAGCTCGCCGCCTCGCGAGGAGATCTGCCGGGCGTGGAGGCGAGCCTTGCCGAGACGGCGGGCCCAGTACGGAACGAGCGTGCAGTGCGCCGAGCCGGTCACCGGATCCTCGGGCACTCCGACCGAGGGAGCGAAGAAACGCGACACGAAATCCGCTTCGTCACCCGGGGCGGTGGCGATGACTCCCAGACGGTCGAGATCGGCGAGGCGGGCAAAGTCCGGGTTCAGGGCAGCGACAGCGGACTCGTCGGGGAACACCGTCAGGTAGTCCCGACGGGCCGCCCACACCTCCTCGGGCCGAGATCGCAGCCCGGCCTCCAGGGCGGCAGGGGGATCCACCGGAGCCGCCGGTTGCGCCGGGAAGTCGAGGGTCAAGAGCCCATCGGATTCGCGGAAAACATCGAGGTGCCCGCACTTCGATTGGAAACGAAAACGTGTTCGCTCCGGTTGCAGCATGTGGAGGACAAACGCCGCGGCGAGCGTGGCGTGGCCGCAGAGATCGACCTCGGTCACCGGTGAGAACCAGCGAATGTCGTACTCCGAGCCCCGGGGCACGAAGAAGGCAGTCTCCGACAGGTTGTTCTCCGCCGCGATACGCTGGAGAACCGCATCGGGCAACCACTCCTCGAGCGGACACACCGCCGCCGGGTTCCCGCGGAAGAGCTCGGCGGTGAAGGCATCGACCTGGTAGATGGGAATCGAGGTCCGGGCCATGCGAACTCTCTCTGTCTTCGTCCCCTCCGTAAAGACATTGTGTTCGATCGAGGAAGTCGGATCAACGGGGCGCACCCGTGCCGGGAACGCTCGCCGCGGAGGCGTGGTCTTGGTACGATCTCTTTTGTCGAGCGGCTCACCGGAAGGCTCGGTTGACGGGAGCTCGGGCAGCCCCCGCGCGCGAACGACCCTGGCTGGGACGGAGTGACGGTATGAACCGACTCGTGTTCGCCATTATTCTCGTCTTCTCCCCTTTCGCCCGCGGCGCGTGCGATGACTCGCGGGCGGCCGTCGCAGCGGCGCTCGGCTGGCTCGAGCGCCATCAGCACGCCGATGGAAGCTGGCGCCCGCGGGACCACGTGACGCGCTGCGCGACGCGGTGTCGCAACATCGACGAGGAGCGGCACGGGTCGGGTCTCGGCCACCCGGCGTACATCATCGGTGTCACCGGGCTCGCGATGCTCGCGTTCCTGGAGAATCTGCCGAACGAGAGCGGCGAGGTCTACAAGCGGCACCTCGAGGTCGTCGAGAAGGCGGCCCGGTTCCTGCGCGAGCTCCAGGCGAGAACCGACGATCCGCTCTCGAACGGTCGCTACGGACCGTTCGTGGTCGAGAACGCGGTGTACAACCAGGCGATCGCGACCCGCGCCATGTGCACGTACGTCGGGCTCCTCGACAAGCCGCCGACGGATCTGATTGACTCGGCGAAGCGCGGCGTGCAGTGGTGTCTCAACGCGCAGAACGCGGGCTACGGCTGGCGCTACGGCGTCAAGACCGGCGACAACGACACCTCGGTCACCGGCTGGATGGTCCTCGCGCTCGAGGCGGGACGACGAACGCCGGGGATCGACATCCCGGACGCGGAGTACGCGAAAGCCCTCGAGGGCGCCCGCACCTGGTTCGATCGGGCGACATCGGTGGCCTCCGGAAAGACGGGCTACATGGTGCCCGGCGACCCCGGCGCGCGGCTCGACACCGAGGGGAAGCCGTACGCCTTCTCCGACGAGATCAGCGAGACGACCGCCATCGCCGTCGCGTGCCGTTTGCTCATCGGGCAGACTCGCGGCGATGCGATCATCAAGCGCGGCGTCGATCTCCTCATGCGCGAGACGCCGACGTGGACGGAGCAGGAGGGGAGGCGACTGTCGCGTGTCAACCTGTACTACTGGTACTACGGCACGAGCGCGCTTCGGCAGGTTGGCGGCAGCCTCTGGCAGAAGTGGAAGACAGCCGTGGCCACGGCGCTCCTCGATCACCAGCGTCGCGGCGGCGACGAGGCCGGAAGCTGGGACCCGATCGGCGAGTGGGGCGTTGTCGGAGGCAGGGTCTACTCGACGGCCCTCGGCGCGCTGACCCTGTCGGCCCTCGTCGAGGCGAAACGGCCACCCCGGTCGACTGAGCCGGCAAAGCCGGAAGAAGTCGAGGGCTTCAGGTACCTGAGCCGCAACGAGCAGGGATACGCCGAGTACCGTCACGAGAAGACGCGCATCGTGTTCGTGCTGCTTCCCGGCGGCGAGTTCGACATGGGGAGCCCGCCCGACGAGAAGGGGCGAGCAGGCGAAGGCGAGCGCAACGAGCTTCGACACCGCGTGACCCTGAGTCCCTTCCTGATCGCCAAACACGAAGTCAGCCAGGCGGAGTGGACGGCGCTGATGGGCAACAACCCGTCGCGATTCGAGGGTGAGCGGCTGCCTGTCGAGAAGGTGTCGTGGAACGACTGCACGCGCTTCTCGAGGAAGGCGAAGCTGAAGCTGCCGACCGAGGCGCAGTGGGAGTACGCTTGCCGCGCCGGCGCCTCGACGGCGTTCGCCTTCGGGAATGATCTGCCGGTCGACCGCGCGAACTTCGGCTCGACGGCCGGCAAGACGACACCGGTCGATGCGTACGAACCCAACGCCTTCGGGCTCCACAACATGCACGGCAACGTCGAGGAGTGGTGCCGTGACGTCCTCGGCGACTTCTACACGACGTCGAGGGCCGCGGGCCCGGATCCGATCTGCACGTCGGGGCCCGACAGGGACACGCGCGTGGTTCGCGGCGGTTCCTGGAAGGACCCGGCGGGACGGTGTCGATCCGCGGCGCGCCACGGCGGGGGTCGGCTCGGGCGGTACGACAGACGTGGCTTCCGGCCGGTCTTCGAGCTCAGGTGACCCGGCCTATCTGAAACCGGTGGCGCCATGCGCTCGATGCGGCGAGCATCGGATCCGGGCCCGATGACCGACGCCGAGGACGGAGTTTGATGGCCGACTCCGATGACCGATTCCGATTGCGATGACCGATACCGGATCCGATGCCGAGGCCGAGGCGGCGAGAGCGTGAATGTGATGTGATGACGGTACGGTCGACTCGTGAGCCACGGACAGAAGCCCCATGGGTATCACTCGCCGGTCGAACGTCTCTGGAATGGCGTCCTCGCGCGCCGGACCGTCCTGCGCGCGTCGGTTCGAGCGCTCCCCGGATTGTCGGTAATCCGAGGCCCTCGCGTTTCGGCTTCGTGCACGCCGAGGCAGTCCGCGAAGGCCTCGAACGTTCGACGGGCGGCCTCGATCGCCTCCCGCCTCGACTGGTCGCTGGCGCACACGCGCTCGCAGAACCGCTGGAACGCGGACCAGGTCTCCACAGTCCTCGCGCCCTCGCCGGTCAGGAAGCGACAGCACCCATCGACACGCAGGCCGCGGCGGAGCTGTCGCAGGATCGTCCGGCCTCCGAGAGCGGATCCCTTGATGACGTAGAGACAGCCCACCAGCTCACCGGGGCTCGCCGGCCGGAGTAAACTCCGGCCCTCGGTGAGAGCGCGAATCCGTGCCGGTTCGCATCCCAGTGATCCGAGGTCGGCCAGCAGCCACCGCGTCCGCGCGCGCTCCGGATACTGCTCGGGTACGCCGAGCCGGCGCGAGGACTCGACGAGCGCGATCTCCGTGGGCCAGTGGA
>JBFFXF010000421.1:0-4288 GCA_041569895.1 Planctomycetota bacterium
GGGTTGGGCCCGTGCTCGTGCTCCGTATCCGTGTTCCGTCTCCGTTGTCGTCACCGTCGCCGTGCGACAGAGAACCGACTCCGACGCCGACTCCGATTCCGACTCCGACACCGACTCCGATTCCGACGATTCCGACGCCGGTTCAGAGATCAGAGATCAGAGATCCGAGATCAGAGATCAGAGATCGGGGATCGGGGATCGGGGATTAGAGGTCGGAGATCAGAGACCTGTGGTCGGAGGTCGTGATCGGACGTTCGCGGTCGTTGGCAGCCACCTTCTCAGGCGCTCCAGTCGTCTTTTTTGGTCGCCGAGTCGTCGTGTGAGCTCCGGTGTGTCGCGGCCGCTCGGCGCCAGGAGCTCGATCCAGTCGGCGCTGGCCGTATGCCACGCCGGGTTGCTCGTGGCGGGGCCGAAGCGGGTCTCGATGGCTCGCCTGCCGAGCCGGTCGAGGTCGATGGCGTCGACCGGCGCGCCCGGTTGCGGGGCATGGGCCGGGGCGATCTTTCCGCTGCGGCGCAGGCGGTCGAGCTCGGCGTGGAGGCGGCGGGGGTAGCTCTCGCCGCGGAGCGTGGCGACGTCGACGATCAGCGCCGCAGGACGGCGTGATTCCGCCGTCGACAGGCGGCGCAGCGCGTCGAACGCCGCGTCGATGTCCGCGGGGAGCCGCGACGCGGGCAGCAGGAACGCAGTGCCGCTCCCCGTCCGGACCGTGCCGGGTTGCCCGCCCGCCGCGCCGATCCACACGGAGGTGACGCCCCCGTCGCGGAGGACGGGGAGCGCCTCGCGATCGACGTGCCCCCCGGGCGCGAGAAGCGCTCGCGGTCGGGCGCCGAAGGTCGTCTCGTGGAGGTCGAGACCGGCGCGGACGGCGTCGCGGAGGGAAGCCCCGTCGAGCAACGGCAGCAGGGGATCGCCGGCGGGCGTCGCGACGAGCTCGATGCGTCCGCCGGCGGCGAGCGTCCGGTGCGCCGAGAGGAAGGCCTCCACCACCTTGACGATCTCGGCGACGAGGCGGTTGGCGTCGTCGGGCGTCCACCGGCGGCGCAGCGACCAGACACCGGGCGAGCGCGAGGCGACGAGGTCGGTGAGATCGACGATCGCCCCGGTGGCGACCTGGACGCGGCGCTCGAGGAACTCGGTGGAGAACGCCGAGAGCAGGAACCAGCACGTCACCGCCGTGCGGTCCGCGGCGTCGAGCGTGCGCGGATCTCTCTGCGAGAGAGCGCGGTACTGGGGGAACCGGTCGAGGACGTCGGGCGGCACGCTGAAGCAGTCCCACGGCGCGCCGGCGATCAGTCGCCGGTCCCGGGGGTCGAGGTCGCCGTCCGGCTTCAGGGCGATGTCGATCCACGGGTCGGGCCGCCGCCCCGTGGTCGTGAGGTAGGCGCGGGCATCGATGCGGTTGCGCTCGCGGTCGAGGTGCGGCAAGAGGGGCGCCAGCGTGTAGTCGCGGAGGGCGACGAGCAGCGAGGACGTCACCGCGGAGCTGACGCGCAGGTCGGGGTGCTCGCGGAGCAGCGCGGTCGCGAAGTAGCCGTCCCGGGTGACCAGCTCGCGCGCCCACGGCAGCCGCAGCCGGTCGCGATCGCCGTCGACCAGGAGCGGCGCGTGGTGCACCCACAGCACGTGGACCGGGCGCGCGTCGGGCCGCGCCTGCGCCATCCCCGCGACGGGCGCGAGCTGGATGGCGAGCGTCGCGATGAGGGGAAGACCGCGCCGCGCGCCCATCGGATCAGAGTCCGCACATGCCGAGTGGATACCCGCATGGCGACAGCGGGTCGCCCGTCGGATCGCGGCCGCAGCGCACCGTACCGGGCCACGGAAGATCGGCCGCGTCGAGGAAGAGGCGGTGGAGGATCCGCACCACGTCGGTGATGGTCACGCGGCCGTCGTCGTCCGCGTCCGCGGCGTCGGGACAGTCGAGCTCCTGCGCGCGCATGAAGAGCCGATCGAGGATGGCGAGGGCGTCGGCGATGTCGACCCCGGCGTCGGCGTTGACGTCGCCGCGGACGAAGTCGGCGCCTCCGTCGTCGAGCACTCGCTCCCGCGACACGTTGGCGACCACGAGGTCCCGGATCACATTGAAGTCGGCATCGAGGAGCCGGAACACGGGCGGGTCGACCGAGAAGCGCTCCTGCTCGCGGAACTCCACGGCCGCCACGGCGCCGAGCGGCGGATCGAGGAGCACCCAGACTCGACGGTTCCAGTTGTGGACCGTCGCCGTGAAGACCAGATCCCAGTAGTCGGCGACCTCGCGCGGCCCATCGCCGAGGTCGGCGGACGCCCACACGAGGTTCTCGGGGCCGGTCCCCTGCAGCGCTCGCTGATGGCGATTGAGGAGCTCGAGCCGCTCACCGGTCCGCGCGACGACACGGGTCCTGAAGAGGGGCAGGAGCTCGTAGGTGCACGAGGAGTAGATCACCTCGGCGCCGCCGTCGATCCGCCCCTTCATGACGAAACCCTCGTCGAGCGTCAGCAGCGCCTCGTCGACGACGACCTCCCGGCGCTCGCGGCCAGCCTCGTCGACCCAGAACGCGGGGAAGTCGATCTCGAGCGTCATCGATCGCTCGTCCCACGCGAAGTCCTGCGAGAAGGAGTACTCGAAGTTGGTCCTCGACGCGTCGTGCGAGACGACGCAGGTGAGCTCCCCGCGCCCGAGCGGCTCGAGGATGCGGCCACCGTCGCCGAGGACGGCCGCGAAGAGCTCGGCCTCGACGCGTCCCGCCCGCGCGGGAAGGTCCAGACGGCCGGAGAGGAGCTCGACGGTCGAGAGCAGCGCGTGCTCCGTCTCGAGCGTCCTGTTCTGCACGAACACGCCGCACGCCGCGGCGTCGGCCGGCACGGAGATGGTCACCGTGCCCTCGCCCGCCGCCGTCTCCGAGAGGAACGGCCGCATCTGCTTGAACACCACGGCGCGGCCGCCCTCGCGTTCGACCACCTTGAACTCGAGATCGAGCAGGATGTCGCCGAGACCGGTGTCGAATCGGGACGCGAACGCCGCGTGGGCGCGCGCCGCGAGCTCGCCGACCGTGCGCGCCTCGTCGTCCGAGAGGACCCGTTCGCCTTGCGGCACGAGTGTCGACGGCCGCACGCGGGTGATCTCGCGGACGACGCCGTCCTCGACGTCGAGCAGGAGCTTCTCCGGCAGAACGCCCGGCGACGGGTCGACGACGTCGGTCTCCCCGAGCTGCACGTTGACGACGAATCGGTCGTCGCCGGCGCGCGTCGGGTTGCCGGTGAGCACGACGCCGTTGGCCGCCTCGTCGAGGAAGGCCGGCGTCACCAGCACGCCCATCGCGGCGAGCTCGTGCGGCGCCTGCCAGAAGTCGCGCTCGCGAAACGCGCGCGGCAGCCACAGACTGGCCCACACCTTCCGCAGCCCGCGCTCGATGGTGCGCTCGTTGCGCTGCGTCGGATCGCAGCGCGACGGGCCTCGCGTGTCCCCGTCGAGGCCGTCGACGGCGCACACCGAGGTCGAGTCGTACAGACCGGCGCCGTTGAACGGCACGATGTCCTCGAGGCTGGCCGAGGAGCGGAAGCGGACCATCGTCTCGCCGCCGAACCGCTCGATCAATCGGTCGACGAGCTGCGGGACGAGCCCGTCCGGGATGCGTCCGCGATCCTCCGCGTGCTCGACGAAGTCGTCGAGCGCGCGCGTCATCGCCACCGGATCGGTGCGGAACCTCTCGTCGGCCACCAGCGCCGCGAGGTGCTCCGCGTAGCTGACGCCGCCGATGGTGTTCTCGGTCATGAACCGCTCGTACCACGCGAAGGGAATCGCGAATCCGTCGACGGTGTTCTCGGCCGGAAGCTCGGTCCGCAGCAGCGCCATGTTGCTGGCCTTCGAGCCGTGGAGCGACGGCACGGGGAGGTCGTCGAGGTCACGGATGCGGTCGTCGCTGGTGTCGACGACGGGCAGGGACGGCAGGCGAGAGCGGTGCGTCCGCCACCACGCCTCGGCCTCCTCGGGATCCTCGACCTCGACGACCCCGACCGAGCGGCCGGTGACGTCGACCCGGACGAGGCGGCCCTTGAGCCCCGCGAGCTCGTCGGTGATGCCGGCGCGGTACGCGTTCGGCGTGCGCCGCTGCGAGAGACGCAGCGCCAGGTGCGACAGGTCGGTCTGCGGAGATCCAGTGAGCATGGTCGCGACCGGCGCGGCGAGGTCCGGCGGCGCCTCGTCGACGACCACCACGTCCTGCCAGCCGATCGAGCCGATCGCGCTCGCCGCCAGGAGCTCGGCGATGGTGAAGATGGCGACGCGCCCGTAGGCCACTCCCGGCGTGTA
>JBFFXF010000422.1:0-4265 GCA_041569895.1 Planctomycetota bacterium
ACGCGTCGAGCGGTTTGACGATGGTGGTCGACCTCGGCGAGTGGTGGGAGCGCGAGACCGGTCTGCCGATACCGCTCGGCGGCATCATCGCCGACCGCCGGCTGGGCGAGAAGACCATCCGCCGCGTCGACGAGGACCTGCGCCGCAGCGTCCTCTTCGCGCACGAGCATCCCGACCGTGTCTGGCCGGCGATCCGCGACCACGCGCAGGAGCTCGATGACGAGGTCATCCGCAGCCACATAGACCTCTACGTCACCGACTTCACGACCTCCCTCGGCGAGGCCGGGCGCGCCGCCGTCGACACGCTCCTCGACATGGCCACGTCCGCCGGCATCCTCCCCCCGCCCCGCCGATAACGCGACCCCGAGCCGGCCCGATGGGTCGTGTCCTCCGGCGATCGCTCCGATAACACCGCCCCGCACCTCGATTGAAGATCTCCGGAGCGGCGACCCGATGACAGAGCGGGGGAAAGTGTTTCCATGGCTCACCTCCGCGGTCGCCCGCCGCGGAGCCACCTTCGGGCGAAGAAGAGGAGCGATGCGCCGCGCGTCCATGGGTCCTCCGCCGTGCAGGACCTTCCCGTGCAGGATCTCCGCGTACGTGCTCGTCCTGGTGGCCGTCCTCGGGACGCGCGCCGCGGGCCAGGACGATGCCCCGCGCGAGGAGTTTCCCGACCTCACGTCGTTCAGCCTCGAGGAGCTGATGGAGGTCGAGATCACCTCCGTCCGCAAGCGCTCGGAGCCGTTCATCGATGCCGCGGCGGCGCTCTACGTCATCACCGGCGAGGACATCCGGCGCTCCGGCGTGCGCTCGATACCCGAGGCGCTGCGCATGGTGCCCGGAGTCCAGGTGGCTCGCATCGACGCGAACAAGTGGGCGATCAGCGCGCGCGGCTTCAACAGCCGCTTCGCCAACAAGCTCCTCGTGCTCATCGACGGACGCAGCGTGTACACGCCGTTATTCTCCGGCGTGTACTGGGAGCTGCAGGACACGCTCCTCGAGGACGTCGAGCGCATCGAGGTGATTCGCGGGCCGGGCGGCACGCTGTGGGGAGCGAACGCCGTCAACGGCGTCATCAACATCATCACGCGCAACGCGAGGGACACCCAGGGCGGCCTCGGCCTGGCCGGCGCCGGCACCGAGGAGCTCGGGACCGCGGCGTCGCGCTGGGGCGGCCGTATCGGCGAGGAAGCGTTCTACCGGGTCTACGGCAAGTACTTCTTCCGCGATGACTTCGTCGACGACGACGGCGATCGGACCGACGACGACTGGGAGGGCGTGCGCGGCGGATTCCGGGTCGACTGGGAGCCGTCAAAGAAAGATTCCGTGACCTTTGAGGGCGACGTGTACTACCAGCGCGCCGGCCGGGAGCTCCTCCTGCAGAGGCTCACCGGTCCGCCGTTCGAGTTCGCGGCGGAAGAGAACTCCTTCCGCTACGGCGGCAACGTGCTCGCCCGCTGGAGCCGCGTCCTCTCGGACACGTCAGACGTGACCGTCCAGGTCTACTACGACCACACGAGCCAGGAGGACCGTGTGATCGAGGAGGACCGCGACACCTTCGACATCGACTTCCAGCACCGTTTCGAGTTGCCGTTCAGCCAGGAGATCATCTGGGGCCTCAACTACCGCATCACGCACGACGAGATCGACGACACGGAGGTTGTCGAGTTCGGGGGCAGCACCCCGTCGGTCAATCTGATCAGCCTGTTCGTCCAGGACGACATCTCGCTGCTGGACGACCGTCTCCGCCTGACCGTGGGCTCGAAGTTCGACTACAACGACCTCACCGGCTTCGAGGTGCAGCCGAGCGCGAGGCTCCTCTGGAAGCCGCACGAGCGCCACCGCGTCTGGGCCGCCGTCTCGCGCGCGGTGCGCACGCCGAGCCGTGGCGAGGACGACGCCACGGTGTTCTTTCAGACCATCGCCGGGGCGCCGCCGACCAAGGTCGTCCTGCAGGGCAATCGGGACTACGACTCGGAGGACCTGCTGGCGGTGGAACTCGGCTACCGAGGCCGGGTGCACGATCGCGTCTCGGTCGACGTCGCGGCGTTCTACAACCGCTACGACGACCTGCGAACGACGACCCTGGGGACGGCCGTGGCAGTCCCCGGCCCGCCACTCCACGTCCTCCAGCCGGCTCTCTTCGACAATGATGCGGAGGCCGACACCTTCGGCGCCGAGGTCGCCGTCAACTGGGAGGTCACCGACTGGTGGCTGCTCTCGGGCAGCTACACGTGGCTCGAGATCGACGTCCACCTCGACTCGGGCAGCACGGACATCCTGGCCGAGGTCCAGGAGGACCAGAGCCCGAATCACCAGTTCTCCCTGCGCTCGTCGATGGACCTGCCGGAGAACCTCGAGCTCGACATGGCGCTGCATTACGTCGATCACCTGCGGGACGGCGCGCTCTTCGACGTGTCGAGCTACTTCGGGTTCGACGTGCGACTCGGCTGGCGTCCGCTCGGCGACGATCGGATGGATCTGAGCGTCGTCGTCAGGAACATCCTCGAGAGCCACCACCTGGAGTTCGGCCGCGAGCTCCAGGAAGTGCCGACCGAGGTGCAGCGGTCGGTCCACGCCGTGCTGACGTTCCGGTTCTGAGGGTCGAGCCCGGCATATCGATGAGATCGAATCGCACAGCAAGGTCGGGCACCAGCAAGGTCCTCCTCGCCGCGATGCTCCTCGCGTCGCCGGGGCTGCTGCTCTTGCCGGTGCCGGCGAGGGAGAAGACGCAGGCGCAGGCGCAGGCCGAGGACCTCGAGTACCACGTCAAGGCGGCCTTCCTCTACAAGTTCTCTCTCTTCGTCGAATGGCCCGCGGAGAGCTTCACGGCGGAGGACTCGCCGATCGAGATCGGCGTGCTCGGCGACGACCCCTTCGGCGAGATCCTGGAGAAAACGGTCGAGGAGAAGACCGCGCAGGGGCGCCCCTTCGTGATCCGGCGATCTCGCACCATCGAGGAGCTCGCCGGCGCCCACATTCTCTTCATCAGCTCCTCGGAACAACCGCGCATCGAGAAGATCATCGAGGCGACGCGCGGCAAGCCGGTCGTCGCGGTCGGCGACACCGAGGACTTCGCCGAGAGCGGCGGCCTTCTCAGCTTCGTCATCACCGACAACAAAGTCCGCTTGAAGATGAATCTCACCACCGCAGAGGCCTCGCCGCTGAAGATCAGCTCGAAGCTGAAGCGGATCTGCATACCGGTCAAGGAAGAGTGATGGGTCAGGGGAGATGTTCCGCATCGACGACATCTCGATAAGGCGAAAGCTGACCTTGACGATCCTGCTCGCGAGCGGCATCGCGCTGTCGCTGGCGTGCGGCGCGTTCATCCTCCATGACTGGATCACCGCCCGCGCGTCGAAGGAGCACAACCTCTCGGCGATCTCTCGCATGATCGCGGAGAGCAGCACGGCCGCCGTGACGTTCCGTGATGAGAAGGACGCCAGGCTCCTCCTCGGGAGCCTGTCGGTGCACCCGGAAATCGTCTGCGCGGCGATCTTCACGCAGGACGGCACGTCCTTCGCCGAATACCACCGTGGCTCGCACGACGCACGAGATCACGTCTCGTCCGGGGATTCGCTCGACCCCGGCCGTGAGCCCTACTGCCGCGTCGAGAGGGGCTTCATCACGCTCTCGCAGCCGATCTCGCTCGGAGGCGAGAGGATCGGCACCGTGGTCATCAAGGCGAGCATGGGAGACATCACGGCGCGGGCGCGGCATCTCCTCGCCATCGCGGCGGTCATCCTGCTGCTGTCGATCGTCGTCGCGCTGCTCGTCGCGACGATGCTCCAGCGTCGCATATCGCGCCCGATCACCCACCTGGTCGACACGGCGAGAGCGGTTGCGGACCACAAGGACTTCTCGGTCCGAGCGCCCAAAACGGGCGATGACGAGCTCGGTCTCCTGGTCGACAGCTTCAACAGCATGCTCGAGGGAATCCAGCGACGCGACGAGCAGCTCGCGCGCAACCAGGAGCGCCTCGAGGAGGAGGTGGCCAGGCGCACCTCGGAGATCATGAAGGTCAACGAGGAGCTCCAGATGTCGATCCAGCGGGCGGAGGATGCCTCGCGGACGAAGTCGGAGTTCCTGGCGAACATGAGCCACGAGATCCGCACGCCGCTGAACGGCATCATCGGCATGACGAATCTGGCGCTCGGCACCGATCTTTCCTCGGAGCAGCGGGAGTTCCTCGAACTGGTCAAGGACTCCGCCGAGTCGCTGCTCTCGATCATCAACGACGTGCTCGACTTCTCGAAGATCGAGGC
>JBFFXF010000423.1:0-4229 GCA_041569895.1 Planctomycetota bacterium
GGTCTCTGTCTCTGGTCTCGGCCTCGGGCTCCACCCGGCCCGACCCCGACGTCGGGAATCTCGCCGACGACGACAGCTTCGGGCACGGGCACGGGCACGGGACCGGGACCGGTGCCGGTGCCGGACGGGGCAACGCACTCATCGCTTGTCTCGACTCCGCCGATCTCCTAAACTCGTTGACCGTTCCCGGCGTTCCCGATTCGCCCGGAGCCGGTCCAGGCAGCGAGTCCAGCAGCCACTCCAGCAGCGAGTCCAGCAGCGAGTCGACATGGTCAAGAAGCTCATGATTCGTCCTGGCGACGTGCGGCGCCAGGAGGAGATCCAGCTCGGCGCGATTCCGGTCAACGCCTACCGCGGGACGCTCGCGCAGGAGGTCTCCGACGGGCGTGTCTCCCGGGAGGACGCCAGGCGCATCTGGCACGACATGGCGGTGATCCGCGAGTTCGAGTCGATGCTCGACCAGATCAAGAAGCTCGGCAGCTACTCCGGCGTCACCTACAACCACATGGGCCCGGCGCACCTCTCGATCGGGCAGGAGGCGGCGGCGGTCGGCGAGGCGTTCCAGTTCGGGCCGGAGGTGCACATCTTCGGCAGCCACCGGAGCCACGGCGAGATCATCGCCAAGGGGCTGAGCGCCATCCGCAGGCTGTCCGACGCCGACCTCGACCGCATCATGACCGGCTACCTCGGCGGTGACGTGCTGCGCGCGGTGGCGGGGCGCGAGGCGCCCGGCGACGTCGGCGAGCTGGCGATCGACTTCCTGCTCTACGGCCTGCTGGCGGAGATTTTCGGCCGCGCGACCGGCTTCAACCGCGGCATGGGCGGCTCGATGCACGCCTTCTTCACGCCGTTCGGCATCTTCCCGAACAACGCCATCGTCGGCGGCAGCGCGGACATCGCCGTCGGCGCGGCGCTCTACAAGAAGGTGCAGCGACGCGAGGGCTTCGCGATCGCCAACATCGGCGACGCGTCGACAGGCTGCGGCCCCGTCTGGGAGGCGATGAACTTCGCCACCATGGGGCAGCTCTGGACGCTCTGGGACGAGGCGTATCGCGGCGGCCTCAAGGTCGTGTTCGCGTTCATGAACAACTTCTACGGCATGGGCGGACAGACCTCGGGCGAGACCATGGGCTTCTACCGCCTCGCCGCCATCGCCGCCGGGCTCAACCGGCACAACCTCCACGCCGAGACCATCGACGGCAACAACCCGCTCGCGGTCATGGACGCGTTCCGCCGCAAGTTCTCGCTGCTCGAGGCGGGCGAGGGACCCGTGCTCCTCGACATCAACACGTACCGCCAGAGCGGCCACTCGCCGAGCGACGCCAGCGCGTACCGCGAGCGCGAGGAGATCCAGGCGTGGCGCGCCGTCGATCCGATCCGCGAGTACGGGCAGCAGCTCGTCGACGCTGGCCTGGCCTCCGCCGATGAGCTCTCGACGTGGGAGGGCGAGATCGCCGAGCGGGTCACTCGCATCTGCCGTCTCGCCGTCGACGAGTCGGTCTCGCCGCGCCTCGATCTGCGCGCCGATCCCGATGCCATCGCGCGCTTCATGTTCAATCACGAGAACGAGCCGGAGCTGCCCGGCGTGCGGCCGGACGGCGTGCTCAAGCCGCTCGAGGAGAACGGCCGCGTCCAGGCGATCGCGAGCAAGTCCCGCAGCGGCGTCAATCCGGAGACCGGCGAGCGGCTCGGCGAGAACGACGCCGTGTCGCTTCGAGACGCGCTCTTCGAGGCCATCATCCACCACTTCTACCACGACGGGCGGCTGATCGCGTACGGCGAGGAGAACCGCGACTGGGACGGCGCGTTCGCCGTCTACCGCGGCATGACCGAGAGCCTGCCCTACCACCGGCTCTTCAACTCGCCGATCTCGGAGGCGGCGATCATCGGCACCGCGGTCGGCTACGCGCTCGAGGGCGGCCGGGCGCTGGTCGAGCTGATGTACGCGGACTTCATGGGCCGCGCCGGGGACGAGCTCTTCAACCAGCTCGCGAAGTGGGAGGGCATGTCGGGTGGCGAGCTCCGGCTGCCGGTGGTCGTGCGCGTCTCGGTCGGCAGCAAGTACGGCGCGCAGCACTCGCAGGACTGGAGCGCGCTGGTGGCGCACATTCCCGGCCTCAAGGTGGTCTTTCCGGCGACGCCGCGGGACGCCAAGGGGCTGATGGCGTCGGCGCTGACCGGCAACGATCCGGTGATCTTCTTCGAGAGCCAGCGCATCTACGGTCAGACGGAATGGTTCCACGCCGGCGGCGTTCCCGCGGAGCACTACACCATTCCGATCGGCCTGCCGGAGGTGAAGCGGCCCGGGTCGGACGTCACCATCCTGACGATCGGCGCGACGCTCTACCGGGCCCTCGAGGCGGTCGAGATCCTCGAGCGCGACCACGGCGTCTCGGCCGAGCTGATCGACGCGCGCAGCATCGTGCCCTTCGACCATGCGCCGGTGCTCGAGTCGGTGCGGAAGACGGGCCGGCTGGTCGTCTCCGCCGACGCCTGCGAGCGCGGCAGCCACCTCGACACCCTGGCGTCGACCATCAGTCAGCTCGCGTTCGACGACCTCGACGCGCCGGTCGCCACCGTCGGCGCTCGCAACTGGGTCACGCCGCCGGCCGAGCTCGAGGAGGCCTTCTTCCCGCAGCCGAGCTGGATCCTCGACGCCATCCACACGCAGATCGTGCCGCTCGATGGGTACCGGCCGACCACCGACCGGTCACCGGACGCGCTCGTGGACCGGAGCCGGCTGGGCACGTGAGCAGGACGATCGGAGCGCTGGTCGTGCTCGTCCCGGCGCTCTGGTCCTGTCAGCCGGCCGATCCGGATGGCACCGAGCCGCCGCCGTCGAGCGGCCGGACGATCGTGCTGGCCCACGCGTCCACCATGGGCAACCTCCGCGGGCTGATGGACGAGTTCGAGGCCCGCTTCGAGGCATCGCACCCCGGCGTCGACGTGCGCCAGGTCGTCATGGACGACGACGACTACCAGAAGTTCGGCCTCCTGAACCTGTTCACCGGCTCGACGTCCCCCGACGTCTACTTCCAGTGGGGCGGCTTCCTCGTCGAGCGCGACGCGCGGGCCGGTTTCGCGCGCGACCTGACTCCGCTGCTCGAGCGCGACGGACTGCGATCGCGATTCCGTCCCGAGCGCTGGTTCGGCTCGTCGTTCGACGGCGGCGAGTACTTCCTGCCGCACACCGTCGAGGTCAGCGTCGTCCTCTTTTACAACCGGCGCATCTTCCGCGAGCTGTCACTCGAGCCGCCGCGCACGTGGCCGCAGCTCCTCGCGGCGTGCCGCACGATCCGCGCCGCCGGCATCACGCCGATCGTCGCCGGCAACAAGGACCTCTGGATGGTCGGCAACTGGGCCTCGCACATCGCGTCCCGCGTCGTCGGCGAGGACGAGTACCACGCGACACTGTCGCTGCAGCGAGACCACCGCTTCGACTCGACGCCGTGGATCGAGGCGCTCGGGCGACTCGCCGAGCTCGTCGAGCTGCGCGCCTTCAATCCCGGCGTCGTGTCGATGACCGACGCCGAGGCGAAGGTCGAGTTCATCACGGGTCGCGCGGCGATGACGCCGAACGGCAGCTGGCTGGTGACCGACATCGTCAAGGCGAGGGAGACGGGCGAGTCGATCGACTACTCGTTTCTGAACACGCCGTCGATCCCCGGCGGACGCGGCGACCAGCAAAGCGTCATGGCGGTCTGCAACGGGTACGTGATGGGGAAGAGGACGCGAGATCCCGAGCTCACCTGGGAGTTCATGAAGGCGTTCTTCGATCCGGAGACGCAGCGCGACTGGGTCGGTGAAGGATACATCAGCCCGGTGATCGGCGCCGGCAACCCGCTGCGCGAGGTCGAGGAGATCATCGACCTCCTCGGCAACGCGGACCGCACGGTGTCCCCGCCGGACACGGGGTACGCGCCGGCGGCGTGGCAGGCGCTCTACGACGCCATCCAGCAGGTGCTCGCCGGCAACCGCTCGCCCACGGAGGCGCTCGACGAGGCGGAGCGGTACGTCCGGGTCTTCGGGGCGCGAACGTGAACGCTCCAGAGCGAGAGCGCGGACAAAGGACGACGGGGACGGGAACGCAGATTCCGCAGATTCCGCAGACTGACGCAGATTGAGGAGGGATCGTCCCGCCACTCGTCCTCGTCCTCGTCCTCGTCCTCGATCTCGGATCTCGGAATCGGATCTCGGAGTCGGATCTCGGAGTCGGAGTCGGAGTCGGA
>JBFFXF010000424.1:0-4170 GCA_041569895.1 Planctomycetota bacterium
CTCTCGCAGCGATCCTCGCCACCTCGCCGGCGCGCGCGGAGCTCACGTCGTTCGAGAGGCGCGCGCGTCTCGAGCAGCTCGATCACCTCGAGGGCATCGCCGAGCGTCACGCGCCCGTCGACGCCACCGGCGAGTCGGTGGTGGGCGCGCTCATCGTCCGGGATGCCAGTCCACACACGTCCGCGGCATGTCGGCGGAAGCTCGCCGGCGCGGCCCCGCGCGATGTTCTGGCGCACGAGCTCGAGTGCCCGCACTGCCGGAGCCTCATCCGCGTCGTGCGCGACGGGCTGGAGGCGCCGGCGATCCGTGGCCGACCGGTGACCGAGAGGTCACGCCGGCAGTACCTCGAGGCCGTCTCGCTGATGCAGGACCGCCACGGCTACGTTCGCACGCCGGCCGCGGATCCCGTGCGGTTCGAGCACGGGAAAACGCTCCTCGACAGCGCGGTGCGCGACTCGCCCGACTTCGCGGACGCGCTCCACCTGCGCGCCATCGTCGCCGAGCTCGACGGCGAGCCCGCGCTCGCCGAGCGCGCCTTCAAGAAGGCGCTCAACCTGTCGGGAACCGCAGCGTGGGCGCTGAACAACCTGGCGCGCTTCTACCAGCGAAACGACTTGCAGGTGCACGCGACGCACGTGTTGCGCCTGTCGCTCGAGCGTCACGGCGAGTACCGCACGGCGCGACTGCTGGCGCGAGTCCACGAGTTGCCCGGAGGCGAGCGACTGGTGACCGTCTCGGAGGCGGTCCGGCTGATGGAGTGGGTCGTCGTCCGCCATGGCTCCGACGCGCCGGAGAAGATCGTGGCGGATCTCCGCTACCTCGAGGCGCTGCGGCGATCGCGGGCGCGCGTCATCGCACCGTGGCGAGACGCGGGCGACCCGACTGCGGGCGCCGGGACGGAGCGGAGACGATGAGGATGAGGTCCTGGATCGCGCTCACCGTGATGGCCGTCTGGGGGACGCCGGCGCTGCGCGGCCCGACCATCGCCGGCGAGCCGGAGCGCGTCGAGAGCCACCGTCAGATCGCGTGGAGCCACGCCGGCGACGGCTTCCCGATCGAGGCGGTCCTCCTCGGCGCCGACGAGTGGCGCCCCGGTCCTCGCGACGAGCGCGTCCACGCGCGAGCCCGGCGAGCGCTCTACGGCGATGACGGCTTCCTGCAGCCCGGGCCGATCGATCCGCGCGAGGCGGGACGCCTCGCCGACGAGCTGCTCGAGGTGATCGAACGATCGGCGCAGGCGAGCGCGGAGGCGCAGGGACAGCTTGCCGCGCTGCTCCACCGCGCCGCCAGCCCCCGGCTGGCGCTGCGCCACGGCGCGCGCGCGGCGCTCCTGCGACCGTTCGACTCCCGCGCGCACTCGAACTTCGCCTTCTACCTGCAGGCAGCCGGGAGACCGGGGCAAGCCCGAACCGTGTACGAGCGGGCCCGCCGGCTCGACGCCGACAACACCGCGGCGCTTCTCGGGCTGTTTCTCCTCGCGGCGAACAGCACGCCGCCCGACTGGAGAGCGCTCGCCGAGCTCCTCGACGACTGGAAGCGCCGCGAGCGCGATCCCGGACTGGCCCGAACGGTCGGCATCCTCGTCGAGGTGGTGGCGTCGGTCATCGACATTCGTTCCCTTGACGATGGGGGTTCTGCGGACGGCGAGGAGATCGAGGCGTTGCGGGAGGTGATCGGGGCGATGCTGCCGGTGCCGGTGCGGTGGGATGGGGCGGGGGCGAAGATGGAGCTCGAAGCGGGTATCGATTCAGAGACTGATTCCGATTCCGACTCCGATACGGATTCCGATGCCGATACGGATTCCGATGCCGACCCCGATTCCGATTCCGATCCCGACTCCGATACCGACTCCGATACCGATACCGATACCGATACCGATGCCGATTTCGATCTCGATTCCGAGGACGAGGACGAGGACGAGGACGACATGGGGGGCTTCTCTTCGTCATGGGTCGCCATCCCCGCTCTGCGTAATCTGCGGACCGTCCCTTGCTCCACTCTGTGTCATCTGCGGACCTTTCAGTCCCCTCTCTGCGAAATCCACATCCGGCCGACACCGGAGAACGCATCATGAGAAAGCTATCGTTTGTCGTCTCCCTGGCTCTCTCCGCCCTGCTCGTCTATCTTGCGCTGCAGGCGCGGGTGCCGTTGCCGATGCCGCTCTCGTCCGGGTCCGGTGCTCGCGTGGAGTCCGGGGATCGATTGCGCCGGCACGTGTCGGTCGAGGAGCGGGCGGCCGTGCGGGCGGTCGAGCCGGTCGAACCGGCGCCGGTCGAACCGATCGTGCAGCCGGTGGCCGTTCCCACGGCGCCCGCGGAGACGGAGCGTGACCGTGAGCCGGTCGGCGCACCGGAGGTGGAGCCGGTCGCGACGGAGCCGATCGCCGCGGATCTGGCGCCGGTCGTCGAGCCGGTTCCCGAGCCTGTCACCGCACCGGCGGACGATCCGGTGGAGCGGACCACGTCGCCGCCGGACGAGCGAGTGTCCGTGCCGCCCGTCGAGAGGCCGATCGCCGCGCCCGTGGAAGCGCCACCCGCCGGTGCCGCTCCCCGGTCGCGTCCGGACCCGATGGTCGCCGAGCTCGAGCGACTCCTCGCGGAGGTCGATTCGTCCGCGCCGCCCCCTCGCAGCGAGCCCGTCGAAGGCGATGCCGACGAGACCGACTCGCTGCTGCGCGATCTCGAGGCGCTCGTCGCCGCGGCGAATGCCGATGCGCCGCGCCCACCGACACGGCCGGGGGCGCCGCCAGCGTCCACGACAGCGTCCACGACAGCGCCACCCACAGCGTCGTCGTCGGCATCGAAGCCGCCTTCCGCGGCTTCCGAGCAGTCGGCGCGCGCGCGAGTGCGCGAGCAACTCGAGGCGGTCTTTCGGCTCGAGCCACAGGACCCGGTGCACTTTCGTGAGGTCTGTCGCCGCCACGGCATGGACGCGCTGCTGACGCACCCGCCGGCCGGCAGCCACTCGATCATCCCCGCGACGGGAACCTTCTACGATCGCGTCGAGCACGAGCCCGGCGGTCCCGGGCTGGACGAGAAGTACGGGCTCATCATCCAGGGGCTCCAGATCGACTGGCTCGAGCGGTATCGCGAGCAGTACGTCGCCACGCACCTCGTGCCGGGCGATGCCGTCGAGGCGCACGTCCTCGTGCCGCACGCCGTCGCCGAACGCATCCTCGAACGGATCATCGCGGACTGCACGGCGGGAGGCGTCGACCTCGAGCGCGTTCGCGAGTGCTTCGGGACGTTCGTCGCGGAGCCGGGCGGCGCGCGCGGGTTCGAGTATCGGGTGACGCGGATTGTTCTGGAGGATGGGACGGTGGTGGGGGGCGTGGGGGAGCCTGGAAGGGGGAGTCGATGAAGATTCGCATGCGGACGAACGCGAGGGCGAACTCGGTCACGGTCACGGGAACGGGAACGGGAACGGGAACGGGGACGGGAACGGGGACGAGGACGGGGACGAGGACGAGGACGAGGACGAGGACGAGCGTGGGGCCGAGCCCGAGATTCGAATGCGGAACGCGTTTGCTCCGGTTGTTGATTCTGCTCGCGATGCCCGTGTCGACGGCTCGCGGCGATGCGGCGACGCTTTTCCGTGTGCCGCCGGGGGTCGAGCGCCGTCCGGTGGTCGAGAGGATCGGGGACGGCGCGTGGACCGGAAGCGGCTCCTCGCTCTTTCGTCTGCCGGCGACGGTGTCCGCGGGGGCCGAGCCCATCGTGCGCGAGCGCGACAACCCGAGAGTCCCGCGGCGGACGATCGTCGACCCGACCCCGTCGATCCCGCCGCGGATTCAGTCGGGCATTCAGTCGCGCGTCTGGTGCCGCCCCCGTGCCGTGCCGCGCTGGTGTCTGCCGTACCGCTCCGTGCAGCTTCACAGCGCGCGCCGATGGAGCCGGTGCTGGTGAGTCGGGGGCGGGGCGCGAGACGGAGGCAGAGGCGGAGGCGGAGGGGGAGGGGGAGATCCGATTCCGATGACCGATTCCGACTCCGACTCCGATTCCGACACCGAACTCCGACCCCAACGTCGCAAAAACGTACCCGTACCCGTACCCGTACCCGTTCCCGTGCCCGTTCCCGTCCTCGAGGGCTCTGGTAGCGGAGACGGATGACCGACTCCGATTCCGATGGCCGATGCCGATTCCGATTCCGAGGACGGGGACGGGGACGAGA
>JBFFXF010000425.1:0-4163 GCA_041569895.1 Planctomycetota bacterium
CCCGAGCGCGTGCTCGTCTCGGGCAGCCTCGAGTCCGGTCACGTCTGCGCGCTGCTCGAGTGCCGTCGCGGCGGGACATGCGTCCTCGCGTGCGGCGTGCTGCGCGCATCGGAGGACGGGCGCGGCGCGATGGTCGACTACGTCGTCCTCGGCAACCGCGGCACGGCGCGTTTCGAGGGCGACGCCAACCGCGTGACGGGCGTGGCGCCCATCGAGCCGGACGCACCGGAGCTGGCTCTGCGCGATGCGCTCGAGCGATCGCTGCGGTCGCGGGCTCCGGAGAGCATCGAGCGCGCGGAGGAGAGCCGATGACCGCACCGCCGCTCGGAGTGCTCCTGATCACCGGCGGGCGCACGCACCAGGAAAACTACGCGCCGCTCTTCGCCGCCGATCCGCGCTGCCGGCTGATCGGCCTCACCGACGAGTCGGACGTCCCCCCGGCGCGCGCGACGTGGAACGCGGAGCTCGCCGGCAAGCTGGGCGTGCCGCTGCTGCCCGACCTCGGCGCGGCCCTCGCGCGTGACGACGTCCACGTGGTCAGCGTCTGCTGCGAGCCCGAGCGCCGCGGTCGAGTCGGAGCGCTGTGCGCCCGCGCCGGCAAGCACGTCTACATGGACAAGCCGATCGCGGCAAGCCTCGAGCACGCCGACGAGCTTGTCGAGGCGGTGCGGGCGCGCGGCGTGCGCAGCCAGATGTTCAGCCTCGTGCGGGCGCCGTGGGCGCGCCGGGCGCGCGAGGCGCTGCGATCCGGCGCACTCGGCGAGCTCGCGGGCATCCACTGCGACCTGCTCTTCGCGAAGGGTCCGGCGGGAACCGCGCCGCGAGGGCGACGCAGCGAAACGTATCCGCCGCGCCGCTTCACGTTCGTCGACTCGAAGCGCGAGCTCTTCACGACAGGCGTCTACTCGATCGGTCTCATCCGGTGGCTCACCGGGCTCGAGGTGCGACGCGTTCACGCGGTGACCGCGAACTACTTCTTCGCGGAGCACGTGCGCAACGGCGTCGAGGACTTCGGCGCGGCGATCCTCGAGCTCGACGGCGGCGTCACCGCCTCGATCACGGCGGGACGGATCGGCTGGGCGAGCCACCCCGCCGGCGGCCCGGTGCGACTCGCGCTCGCGGGCAGCCGCGGATCGACGGTCATCGACGCGCACCGCCCGCGCCTCGAGGTCTCCGACGCGGGCGAGCCGTGGACACCGCCGCGCAGGATCCCCGAGGACCCGATGGGCTTCTGGAGCAGCACCCAGAAGCTCGCCGGCGTGCAGCCGAAGCGCGCCTGGCGCAGCGTCGAGGACGGCGGCGGCCAGAACGACGTCGAGCACTTCGTCGACTGCGTTACCACCGAGCGCGAAAGCGATATGAACATCGACGAGGCGCGCCGCATCCTCGAAGCCCTCTTCGCCTGCTACCGCTCGGCGGCGTCACGGCGACCGGTGGAGATCGCGGGGTGAGCTTCCGGCGGGAGTGTGCTGGAAGACGATTCATGAGGAAGGCAGGAAGAAGAGGAAGGCAGGAAACGGTCTGGTCGCGCCTTGCGAGCTCTGTCGATCTCACAGACGCCGTCGAGAAGCGAGAGTGGGTTACGATTTGAGCCAAAGAGGACGGATCTCGCCCCATCAATCTTCCGTTTCCTGCCTTCCTGAGTTTCCTGCCTTCCTTGTAGATCCGTCGTAGAGTCTCACCGGCGGAGTCGAGCAGCTTTTCGGGCACGGGCACGGGCACGGGACCGGGTCCGGGTCCGGGTCCGGCCACGGGCATTAGAGCTCCTTGACACGGATCCTGCGGAAGCGGATGGTGTTCGGCTCGCCGTGGTCCTGGAGGCCGATGAAACCCTCGAGGGGGCGGTCCTTGACGGCCGACTCGTCGAGGCGGATGTCGTGGATCTTCTCGCCGTTCAGCTCGACGCGCAGGTGGTGGCCCTTTGCCGTGATGACCATGCGGTTCCACTCGCCGGGCGCGCGCGACATGTTCTTCGCCGGCGCGGCGGCGCTTATGATGCCGCCGTGGTCATGGTGGGTCATCGCGCCCTCGTGGCGGCTCGAGTCGAGGATCTGCGCCTCGATTCCGGTACGCACCGGATTCTCGATGTCGCCGACACGGAAGAAGACGCCGCTGTTGCCCCCACGCGGGTAGGAGTACTCGAGGTCGAGGATGAAGTCGCCGTACTTCTTCTCGCTCCACAGGTACGCGTCGTAGCGCTGCCACCCCTTCTCGCCGGGGCGCGGCTTGATCATCAGCACGCCGTCCTCGAGCGCGATCCAGTTCCCACTGGTGCGCCA
The DNA here is from genome assembly GCA_041569895.1 of Planctomycetota bacterium. Classification (GTDB taxonomy): domain Bacteria; phylum Planctomycetota; class UBA8108; order UBA8108; family JACQVS01; genus JBFFXF01. The sequence continues at coordinate 2,280 of JBFFXF010000425.1, forward strand.
CCCGGTGAGGTCCCTGCCGTTGTAGAGCGTCACCCAGCCGTCCTTCGCGGCGTCGATCTCGCGGATGCGCAGGTTGCGCCAGCGCACCTCGAACGGTCCGGTGCCGCGGCGGATGCCGTGCACCTGGAGGCCGATGAAACCCCTCGGGTGCGTGCGGTGCTTCTCCTCGTGGACGAGGTCCGAGACCCGCGCGCCGTTCAGCCACACCCGGATGCGCGGTCCGACCGCCCGCACGCGGTAGGCGTTCCACTCGCCGTCCCGGAAGTACTTGTGCGGCTTGCGGTCCTCCGGCGGCGTCATCCAGCCGCCCGCCGCCTCGCCGTAGATGTAACCGGCCTCGCCGCCGTTGGCGCCACCGGCCTCGATCTCGACCTGCGGCCCGTTCACCCGCCCCTTCGGCCCGCCGCGGGTCTGCGAGCGGATCTGCACTCCGGAGTTGAGCTGGTTGTCGACCTTGACCTCGAACTCGAGCTCGAAGTCGCCGTACTCCCGGTCGGTGCAGAGAAACGAGTTCGGGCTCCCCTCGGTCGTCCGGCCGACGATGACGCCGTCCTCGACGCGATAGGTCGCCGTCCCGTTGCGCTGCGTCCAGCCATCGAGCGTCTTGCCATCGAACAGCGGCTTCCAGCCGCCGTCCTTGTCGCCTTTTTCGCCCTTGCCGTCTTCATCAGCCACCACCAGCGCCACCGGGGTCGCGACACACAGCGCGAACACCGCACGCATCATTCTCCGCATCGACTGCTGGTTCATGAGATTCCTCGACTGGTTGTTTCCCCGGAGCGCGGGCCGGCCCGCTTCGTGCGGGCCGTGTCGACCGTCGATCATACGGAAAGTCGGACTCCGAGTTCAAGCGAGAGGGAAGTGGGCAGCCTCGGAGTCGTCAACGGGCAGGGAGCACGCGCACTGTCAGGTCAGGGATCCGTCGAAAGTGGTGCTCGTCCAGCGGACCCACCAGGAGGTCGTGGCCGAAATGGACCGCCAGTGATCCAATCGCGAGATCGTTCGACGGTATGGGCGTTCCGGCGTTCCGGAGAAAGGCGTAGATCCTGGCATAGGTCGGCGCAATACGTTCGTCGAACGGGAGAATGACAGCGACCTCCAGAAGCGCCTGAATCTTCCGGGCGCGACTCGCTCGCCGTCGAGCGGACTCGGCCAGCTCGATGCCAATCCAGAGCTCCGCCGCGACGAGCGCCGGGAGATAGATGTCCTCTGGCTCATCAGGCAGTCCGTCGAGGAGTCCGTGACCCCGGCGTTCGAGCGCGACGAGAGCGCTCGTGTCTATCGCGATTCCCACGGATCCTCGAGCTCCCGATCGCGGCTGCGCAACTCCTCGAGCACCTTTGCGAGGTCCTCGTCCCGCTCACCTGCTTCGAGCCATGCCCGGAGCGCATTCTTGAGGCTTCGCGGTGACTCTGCCGGGTACGGGGAGAGAATCGCCACCGGCTTGCCGTTCTTCTCGATGACGAACGAGTCCCCCCGGTACCGCAGACGGCCAAGGACTTCGCCGAGCGATCGGGCGAGCTCGGTACTGGTAATACGTATTTCTGACATATACGTATTTTACATGATTCTGTATTCCTGTCGAGCGGGTCTTCCCGCGGACAGCGGGTGATCTCCCTAACCGCCCCTAACCTCCCTAATCTGTGTAATCTGCGTAATCTGCGTTCCTTCCTTTCCTGCGCGTCGAGCACCCTTTCGGGCACGGGAACGGGAACGGGCACGGGAACGGGAACGGGCACGGGAACGGGAACGGGAACGGGAACGGGAACGGGGACGGGAACCGGAACCCGATCACTTTCCCTCCCGCGCCCACGCCTTCATCAACAGGATGTTCTTCTCGAGCACCGTCGATCGGCGGTCCTTGCGGGCGGCTGACCCCGCGTA
>JBFFXF010000426.1:0-4160 GCA_041569895.1 Planctomycetota bacterium
CCCCGACGACCTGACCCAGATCTTCGAGACGCTGTTCGACAACGCGCTCAAGTTCCGGAGCAAGAAGCCGCCGCGCATCGAGGTCAGCGCGGCGCCGCAGAAGCTCTCGTGGAAGATCTCCGTCAAGGACAACGGCGTCGGCATCGAGCCGGATCAGAAGGAGCGGATTTTCGGCGTGTTCCAGCGCATTCACACCGAGGAGCAGCACACGGGCAGCGGCATCGGCCTGGCGATATGCAAGCGGCTGGTGGAGCGTCAGGGCGGCAAGATCAGCGTCGCGTCCACGCCGGGCGAGGGATCGACGTTCCACTTCACGCTGCCCGCTCACGATTCGAAGGCGATCAGGAAGCCTCGACGAGGAAGCAAGAGCTGATGGCAAGCAATTCGATTCACGTCGTCCTGCTCGACGGTGACCCCACCCGTCAGTCGCCGATAGAGGCGACCCTGAAGGCCGGTGACGCCGGGAGGCTCGCCGTGTCGCACGCCACATCGTGCTTCGACGCTCTCGACCGGGCGCGCCGGGAGCCGATCGACGCGTTCCTGCTCGACCTCTCGACCTGCGGAGCGATCGGCCTCGATCTGCTCGCTCGCCTTCGCGAATCCGTGCCGACGGCGCGCGTCGTCGTCGTGACCGCGACGGGCGACGACGCGGTCGGCGAGAAGGCGGTGCACAACGGGGCGGTCGGGTTCATGCCGGAAACCGCGGTGAGCGCGAAGTCGATCGAGAAGCTCCTCGCCGCCGACACGTATTCGGCGGCGACCCAGGCGGCGCCGGTCGATCCGGCGGCCCAGCACCCGCCCGTCGACCAGCCCCCGGCTCCCCCACCGCCTGCCGCGCCGGCGCAGGAGGCGGGGTCGAGGCGGGTCAAGAAGAAGGACGCGCCGCCCCCGGCGGAGCCTCCCGCGACCGCCGGCGCTCCGCCCGCCGTCGCCAAGACCGGCAGCGCGTTCAGCCAGCCGACGCCGGATGAGCTGCTCGATCAGCAGATCGCCATCCGCGTCCTGGTCATCGAGGACAACCCGGGAGACGTCTTCCTGATCAAGCAGGCGCTCGAGGCGAGCCGCGAGGAGCGCTTCGAGCTCGAGACGGCGAACCGGCTCGGCGAGGGCCTACGGCTTCTCGGAGAGCGCGAGTATGACGTCATCCTGCTCGATCTGATCCTTCCCGACAGCAGCGGGCTGCGGACGTTCTTCAAGGTCCGAAACGCCGCCAAGGGAACGGCGGTCATCGCCATGGCGTCGCTCGATGACAGGGACCTCGGCACGAGCATCCTGCACGAGGGCGCGCAGGACTTCCTGTTGAAGGGGAGCATCGATAGCGACCAGCTGACGCGCTCGATCCGTTACTCGCGGGAGCGCAATCGGGTGGAGCGCGAGATCAAGGAGGCTCGCGAGATCGCCGTCAAGGCGTCGCGCGCGAAGAGCGACTTCCTCGCGAGCATGAGCCACGAGATCCGCACGCCGATGAACTCGATCCTCGGCATGGCGGAGCTCCTGCTCGAGTCGAAGCTCGATCCCGAGCAGCGGCGCTACGTGCAGACCCTGAGCAACGCCGGCGAGGCGCTGCTCGCCCTGATCAACGACGTGCTCGATCTGTCGAAGATCGAGGCGGACAAGGTCGAGCTCGAGATCGGCTTCTTCAACCTCTACGAGCTGGTCGAGAAGACCACGACGCTGCACGCGGCGAAGGCCCAGGAGAAGGGGCTGATCCTCGTGTGCGACATCGCGTCGGAGGTGCCGAGGTACGTCGGCGGCGACCAGAACCGCGTGCGCCAGGTGCTGATCAACCTCCTCGGCAACGCCATCAAGTTCACCGACCGGGGCGAGGTGTTGCTGCGGGTGGAGCGGCGCCCCTCGACTCCGGACGTCGTGCAGCTCCGGTTCTCCGTGGCCGACACCGGTGTCGGCATCCCGCCCGACCGGGTGCGGATGATCTTCGACGCCTTCAGCCAGGCGGACAGCTCGGTCTCCAGGAAGTACGGCGGCACCGGCCTCGGCCTGGCCATCAGCCGGCGGCTCGCCCGGCTCATGGGCGGCGACCTCTCCTGCGACAGCGTCCTCAACGAGGGGAGCACGTTCTACTTCACCGCGACCTTCAAGCCGCCGGAGGCCCAGACCGCCGTGGAGCACCTTCCGCCCGAGATCAACGAGCTGCCGATCCTGGTGCTGATGGAGAACCCGACGGAGCGCGGCGTCGTCAAGGAGATCCTCACGTCGTGGGGCTGCCGCGTCACCGCGTCCGAGAGGGAGGAGCCGGCGATCGACGAGCTCTGGCGCGCCCAGTCCTCCGGACGGCCCTATCAGCTGATGTTCCTCGACGCTCACATGCAGGGCGCCAGCGGATTCGACATCGCGGCGGGCATCCGTGGCGAGCCCGAGCTCACTGCCACGCCGATCCTGCTCCTGAACTCGATCGATGGAAAGTCGGAGGCGTCGAGGTGCGAGGAGCTCGGCGTCGACTACCTCATCAAGCCCGTCCTGCAGTCCGATCTGTTGCGGACCCTCGACAAGGTCCTCGGCCACGAGCGCGTCGAGGAGAGCGCCGCCAGCGCGTCGGCGGGCGGGCAGCCGCTTCCCGCGATCCGCATCCTCCTCGTCGACGACTCGGAGGACAACCGCCTGCTGATCCTCTCGTTCTTCAAGAAGACGCCCTTCCAGATCTCCGTCGCCGAGGATGGCCAGAAGGCGCTCGACAAGCTCTACAGCCGCAAGTACGACCTCGTCCTGATGGACATGCAGATGCCGATCATGGACGGCTACACGGCGACGCGCGAGCTCCGCAAGTGGGAGAAGGAGAAGGGCGTCCGGCCGACCGCGGTGATCGCGCTGACGGCGCAGGCGTTCCAGGAGGACGAGCAGAGGTGCCTCGAGGCTGGCTGCGACTGCTACCTCGTCAAGCCGATCCGCAAGCAGAAGCTGCTGCAGGCGATCCTCGAGCAGACGGCGGGCGTCACCACCGACGACCCGGCGCGCAAGCCACTCGAGCCGGTCGAGGCCTTCGTCTCGCCCCACGAGGCGCCACCGCCGCCCACCGTCGCCGCCGCCCCGGCGGCGCACGAGGTCGAGGAGCACGTCGATCAGAGCAAGGGCATCCAGGCGCTGGTGCCCGGATACCTGCGCAATCGCCGGCGCGACATCGACACCATCCGCGCCGCGCTGCGAAAATCGGACCTGCAGTCGATCCAGCGACTCGGGCACAACATGAAGGGCACCGGCAAGGGCTACGGCTTTCCACCCCTCTCCGAAATCGGACGCTGCATCGAGCGCGCGGCGATCGAGGGCGACGCCCAGTCGCTCCAGCAGCTCGTCAAGGACCTCGAGGCGTTCCTCGACCGGGTCGAGGGCGTCGAACACACCGAACAGGCCACGCGACCGCCGGCGACCGGCAAGAAGGTCGTCATCGTCGACGATGACCGCGACTACCTCAATCTGATGAAGGTGACGCTGTCGGCCCAGGGTTTCCAGGTCGAGGGCGCCCTCGACGGGCAGTCCGCCATCAAGACCATCCGCGAGCTGCAGCCCGACGTCGTCCTCCTCGACATCGGCCTGCCGGCCGGCAACGGCTTCAAGGTGATCGAGCGCCTCAAGGCCCTCGCCCCGACCTCGCACATCCCGATCATCACCGTCTCCGGCCGCGACCCCGACGCCAACCGGGACCGCGCCCTCAAGGCCGGCGCGGTGTCCTACCTCCAGAAACCCGTCGAGCTCGAGGAGCTCGTGGCGGAGATCGAGCGGCAGGTTTAGGTCGCAGGGTCGGACAGAAGCCCACGAGGACGGGAACGCAGATTACGCAGATTACGCAGATTGACGCAGAGGAGAACGACGCGGCCGCTGGTCCGTCACCTCTGCTCTCTGCTCCCTGCCCTCTGATCTCTGATCTCCGATCTCGGATCTCGGAGTCGGTATCGGAGTCGGAATCGGAGTCGGTATCCGAGTCGGTCTCGGAGTCGGATCGGAATCGGAGTCAGTTCTCGGTGACCGTGACCCGTGGACCGTGGACCGTGACCCGTGACCCGTGACCCGTGGACCGTGACCGTGGACCGTGGACCGTGGACCGTGACCGTCTTGGCGTCGTCCAGCGAGTTTTGTCAACCACGACGGGCGCTTTCGGGCACGGGCACGGGCACGGGAACGGGCACGGGAACGGGCACGGGAACGGG
>JBFFXF010000427.1:0-4153 GCA_041569895.1 Planctomycetota bacterium
CATCGCTCGCGCGCCTCCCCTCGCAGCGACACCTCGACGGGCGCCGCGTCGGGCTGGACGGCGTCGACCTCGCGGCGATGAAAGAGCGCCGTGCGGACGATGTGCTTCAGGCGCGCGGTGTTGTCGATGCGCACCGGGATCGGCTCGACGTCACCGCCGCGCACGCGGCGCGCCGCGTTGCGGCCGAGCGCCTCGTACGACTCGAGCGTCAGGTTGGGGGCCTGGCTGAGGAGCTCGAGGTTGTCGAGCGGATCGAGGTCGCGACGGTGCAGCACGGCGGTGCCGCGTGACTGCAGCCCGATGGCGATGCCCGATCCGGAGAGCCGCGCGCCGGCGTGGCCGATGAAGGCGCAGTCGGCGGTGTGGCGCACGCGCACGATGCGCGTCGCGACACCCTCGTCGCGGGCGCCGCGCACGATGGCCTCGACGACGTCGCGGTGGTCGAGCCCGGCGAGCGTGCGGCGGATGTCGCCGCCGAAGGCGGGCGAGACCGCGAGCACGATCTCCTCGCCATCGCCCTTCGCGGCGGGGCCGATCTCCGAGAGCAGCGGCTCGCCCCCGGCCCCGGCGCCGACGGTGCGCGGGTCGACGGCGTGCGGCAGATCGGCGAGGCGTTCCCAGCGCTCGCCCTCGACGCGGTAGCCGGTGCCGGGCCCGCCGTAGAGGTTCGGGTCGTTCAGGGCGCTGCGGGCGATGAGGTCGTCGCCGTCGCGCTCGAGGATCGCCGAGGGCTGCAGCGAGTCGCCCGCGGCGCGCTGGCGGAGGCAGGCGGCGAGCGCCGTGGCGACGTCGCCGAACGAGCGCCGGTCGAGGGCGCGGATCGCATCGAGCACGGACTGGTCGGACGAGAAGAAGCGCTCCCCGGCGGCGATGTCGGCGCCGCGGGCGCGGGGGGGCATGTCGTCGCTGTCCCACGCGTCGACGGCGGCGCGCACCTCCTCGTCGGTGATCGGCGGGAAGTCGAGCTCGGCGTGGATCGCCTGCATGGCGCGCGCGGCGCGTTCGCGAACGGCGCGCAGCTCGGCCTCGGGCACCGGCGTGATGCCGCCGTCGACCTGGAGGTCGCGTTGCAGGACCGTCCAGTCGTCGAGGTCGTCGCAGTCGAAGTTGCCGCCGCCGAAGAGATTGTCCCCGCGGGGCATGACGCTGTAGCCGGAGGTGATGAAGTCGGTGCCGGGAAGCAGCTGCAGCGCGAGCTTGGCGCTCTTGCGGATGTCGGAGTGCGAGGAGAGCGCGTCGTTGCCGCTGGCGATCTCGAGGCCGATGGCGGCGGCGAGCAGGTTCTCGGCGAGCACGGCGCGCATCCCCGCGGGCAGCGAGAGCGGCAGCGCGATGCAGCTGATGGCGCCGTTCTGGACGCCCTGGCTGCCGGCGCCCTTGACGACCAGCAGGCAGCGCGCCTCGAGGTAGAGCATCGAGTGGCCGCCGGCGAAGCCCATCAGCACCTCGGAGCCGCTGCCCGAGGTGAAGCGCACCTTGACGCCGCGCGAGGCGTAGGCGGATGCGAGGAACGCCTTCGACCACGGCGTGTCGTCGCCGTCGCGGAACGCCTCGGGGCTGCCGTAGACCGAGAGCGTCTCGGCGTAGCCGACGAGCCCCTTGAGCGCGAGCCGCAGGTTGACGGCCTCCTCGACCGCGGCCTGCGTCAGCGTCCCGGGCCGACCGACCTGCGCGCCGACGAGGATGGCGAGCGCGTTGAGCGGCGCGAAGGGAGCGACACCGACGGTGGTCTCGATCTCGGCAAACCCGCGGCGGGCCGCCTCGGCGGCGTCGGCGGCGAGCAGCGCGGGATGCTCGCGCCGATTGGTGACGTGAGCCTGATTGGCGGGCTGGGCACGCAGGCGCATCTTGCGAAGCGCGAGCATCATCTCGAGCGTGTCGAGCTCCCACACCACCTCGACAAGACGAGCCGGCGTCAGCCCACCGAGCACCCGCCGCACGTCGGCAGCGGGAACGGAGGGATCGAAGAGCATCCGAGCCACCTCGAGCGGAGAGCGAGCCATCGCCTCCGGCGCGGCATCGACATCGATCGCACAGGACGCAATGAACCGATCGATCGAATCGAACTCGGCCTCGGAGCGCCCGTCGAGCTCGACAACCCGCCCGCCGGAAACGGCAATCGAACCCACCGGATCGGCAGGCCCGCGAGCCACCACAAACCCGGCCTCGGGCCAGGGGCGAATGCAGCTATCAAGCCGAACAGGCCGCCGAGAGCGACTGGAGGCACGACGGGAGTGATCCGGGCCGGGGGAGGACATGGGAGCGATGATAGAACACGGCGAGCGGGACGGCCAGCCGTCAAGCACAGCGCGAATCCAGTTCGCCTTTTTCTGAGAGCTGGGAGGCGTGCCAGGTCTTGCTCGACGTCATTTGATAAGGAAGGCATGAAGGCAGGAAAGCAGGAAAAGAGGTTGAACGCGCGGCTCGTGTCGAATGCCGAGCATGAAGCACTCGCCGATTCATGAGCTCTGGGGAAAAACTGACCCCCGACCACCAAGTCCCCGCCTCTGCACCCGGCCTTCGCGGCCACGATCGGCCACCAACGCAATACCCCCTCTCCTCTCCGTTTCCTGCCTTCCTGCCCTTCCTGCCTTCCTCATGAATCGACTGACGCTCCCACGATCGGCATCGAGCGGACCTCTCCGCAGTCGGACCCGTGAACGAGGCCGCGCCAAAAAAAAAAGAGGGGAGCGTGGGGGGTAAACCCGCTCCCCTCGAGAGACGAGAGTCACTTGATCTGGAGGTCTCCGCCGTGTCGTCCCCCCGGTCGGTGGGACCGGGGATCAGGCGGAGCGGACCTCGATCTTGCGCGGCTTCAGGGCGTCGCGCTTCGGGAGGTGGACCCGCAGCACGCCGTCCTTCATGTGGGCGCTGATCTTCTCGGCGTCGACCTCGTCGGAGATCCGGAAGATCCTGCGGAAGCTCGACGGACGGTACTCGCTGTAGGCGAGCTCGTAGTCCGTGAGGTGCTCGTGCGAGGTCGTGCCCGAGATCCTGAGCTCGTTGTGCTCGAGGTGGATCTCGACCGACTTCTCCGCGACACCCGGCATGTCGGCGACCAGCATGAAGCCGTCGGCCTTCTCCCAGATGTCACTCCGCGGGGTGACCACGGAGAGCTCCTCCGTCTTGACGGGCGCCTGGGTCTCCTCGACCCGGGCAAGTTCCTTGTTGTCGTTCATGGTTGTCCTCCTCCTGATGTACGTTCCGTATGAGAACGGAAACTCCTTTCACTCACTCACGAGACCTTGATCTTCCGCGGCAGGGCCTCCTTCGCGCGCGGCAGCGTGACCGTCAGGACGCCGTGCTTGTAGGCGGCGGTGACGTTCTCCGCGTCGACGAGGACCGGCAGCTCGACGCTGCGGGTGAACTCGCCGTACGGACGCTCGCGGCGCAGGCTGGTCAGACCGTCGTGGTTCTCATCGGTGCCGAGCTTGCCGCGGATGGTCAGCACGTTCCCCTCGACGGTGAGGTCGAGAGCGTTCGGGTCGACCCCGGGGATCTCGGCGACGACGCGCACGTCCTCCTTGCCGAGCCAGACGTTCAGGGCCGGGAAGGTGCGGTGCCAGCTCTTGCCGTGGAGACCGCCGAACATGCGGTCGAGCTCGGTGTCGAACTCGGCGAGCCCGCGGAAGGGATCCCAGTTGAGACTCCGGAACAGATTCTTGGTCAACATGACAGAAACCTCCTTTCAGATCATCCGTCTCTGGCGGGGCGTTCCGTCCGCACCCGCGTCGATCAGAGAAGAACAAAGCGCGTGCCAATTCCCGCCGCGCGCAACAAACCGAAAAATGACACTCAGTTACGGCAGTGACCGCGACCCCGGCACAACCCGGTTTCATGCCACTCTGGCAGCCGGAAAAGCGCCAAGTTGACCGACTCCGCCGGCGCCCCGCACGCCCCCGCCACGGTGGATCGGCGCCGGGCGCGCCCGTACAATCGGCGGCGCTGGCGCGGTTCCACGAATCGCGCGCAGGGTCGGAGCCCGGGCGGTCGGCCAGGCGGTCCGCGCAACCCGGGGCACCCGCGGAGACTCAACCGGAGGAACCCATGTCCCGTCTCGCCATCGCGGTCGTGTCGTGCGTCGTCTTCGCGATCTGCGCCGTCCCCCGGGCGGTGTCGGCGCAGGAGAAGAGCGTCGAGGAGGGCATCGAGG
>JBFFXF010000428.1:0-4137 GCA_041569895.1 Planctomycetota bacterium
CATCTCGTCGAGCGCCGCCTTCGACGCGTCGACCACTTTCTCCGGGGCCGCCGTGACGGTCACCTCGAGGGCCCCCTTGACGTAGAGCACCGTGCCCGCCGTCGCGCCCGCCGCGGCGGCGCCGACAGCCACCGCAAGGCAGCCGCTCGATCCGCCGGCGAGAACGACCAGCAGGACGATCCGGAACGCGCGCGTGAATCGTTGCATCGTGAACCTCCCGCTCACATCCGGGGGGAGATCGTAGAGCGGAATCGTGGAAAGATCAATCGTTCGCCCTTCGTCCTCGTCCTCGTTCTCGGTCCCGTTCCCGTTCCCGTTCCCGTGCCCGTTCCCGTCCCCGAGGGCTCTGGTTGCGGAGTCCGATGACCGACTCCGATACCGATGGCCGATACCGACTCCGATTCCGGTTCCGATGACCGATTCCGAGTCCGAGGACCGAGACAGAGACCAGAGATCAGAGACCAGAGATCGGAGCCGGACGGACCTGCCCGCGCAAACGCGTCGACCCGATCCGCGTCACTCTGCGCACTCTGCGTCCTCGTCCTCGAACGAAGACCCTCCAATCTGCGTAATGTGCGTCATCTGCGTTCCCTTCCTCGCCTTCGGCCCCGGGCCCGACACCGGCGCTCGATTCCTGTTACAATGCGGCGACGACGGACGCCAGTCGGGAGGAGCACAATGTCGGAGACCATCTTCAGCAAGATCATCGACCGCGAGATCCCCGCGGACATCGTGCACGAGGACGAACTCTGCCTCGCCTTCAAGGACATCCAGCCGCAGGCGCCGATCCACGTGCTGGTGATCCCGAAGAAACCGATCGCGAAGCTCGACGAGGCGAGGGACGACGACGGCGCGCTGCTCGGCCATCTGCTGCTGACGGCCAAAAAGATCGCACGCGACCTCGGCGCGGAGAACTTCCGCGTCGTGATCAACAACGGCGCGGAGGCGGGACAGTCGGTCTTTCACCTCCACTGCCACGTGCTCGCGGGACGGCCGATGACCTGGCCGCCGGGGTAAGACAAAGGTCAGAGACAGACAGCGAGACCGACCCCCGCTTTTTCCTGCTTCCAGAACCCGGGATACCGAAGAGACGACTCACAAGGAAGAAACGAAACTGAGGAAAGCAGGAAACGGAGAGACTGAAGGGGGCTCAGCTTCGTGAGCTTCGCCCGAGTCTTCGAACGGACCTTCCTGACTTCTGCGTCTTCCTGTCTTCCTGCTGAGTCGTCGTCAGAAACCGCCCGTGCGTAGTTTTTCCAGGCGGGCGCGGAGCTCCCGGAGGCGGGCGGCTGGTTCGTTGGTCTCGGTGTCGGCCACCTCGAGGGCCGCGACGATGTCGTCGTGCCACCGTTCGAGGTCGGCGCGGGTGAGCTTCCTGGCGGCGAGGAAGCGGTCGAGTTCGTCCTCGTCGAGGACCGCGGCTCTCACGATGACGCCGAGTCGGTCCTCGATGGCGATCGCCGGCACCGGCGTGCCTCCGGACGCGGCGAGGTCCTTCATGCGCTGCTTCATCACCGCGAGTTGCTTCGCCTCGCCGAGCCACCTCGAGAGCACGACCTCGGCGATGCCGGTCTCGAGCGACAGCGCCGCGGGGGGCACGGCGTCGGGGCCGACGAGCCGCGCCACGAGCTGGGCCTTCGCCGCCGGCGAGTAGCGCAGCGCGAATGCGCCGTCGTCGAGGCGCGTCAGCTCGAGGCGATCCGGCAGGCGCGGCGCGGGCGGGGCGGGTCCCGATGCCCCGACGACGAGACGCACGTTGGTCTCGAGGCGAAACGGCGTCGCGAGTGACACGGTCGATCGCGACGTCAGCGCGCCCGCGGCGCCCTCGAACCGCCCGGTCCCTCGCGCCACGGCGCCAACGCTCTCGACGAGCAACGCGCCGGTCGACGGCACCTCGCCGACGATGCGCGAGGAGTTGTTGGTGGTGATCTCCTCGATCGAGATCTGTCCCGCGCGACGCCCGACGAGCCGCAGCACGGCGCGACCGGTCGTCCCGATCATCCCGAGCTGCGGATCGAGAGTCGGACGCAGCTCCTCGCGATACGTCCCGGCGACGGCGCCGTCACGCGCGCCTCCCCGGTAAAAGAGCACCCCCTCGAGGACGCTCGGCAGACCGACCGGATCGTACCGGATCGACGTGCCGACGATCGACAGCTCGAGGATCTCATCGGCCAGGGAGCTCGGACCGGACGAGCCCGCCCAGGCGGCCACGGCCAGGATCCACACCACTTGTTTCATACCCACGCCTCCGACCGAGTCCGAGTCCGATGTCCGAGTCCGATACCGATTCCGAGTCCGATTCCGACTCCGATTCCGATTCCGATTCCGATGTCCGACTCTGGTCCGTTCTCACGGTCACGGTCACGGTCACGGTCCACGGTCCACGATCACGTCATCTGCGTCCTCGTCCTCGTCCTCGACGGGGCACACGTCACTTCAACCCCCGACTCCCCAGGTGCAACTGGATCAATGTCTCGAGCCCCTCGACGAGCTTGCCGATGTCGACCGTGCGGAAGCGGCCCTTCGACTCGACCATGTCGTCGTGGAGCCTCCGCCACCCTCTCAGGAACTGCTCCTCGATGTCGGATTCGCGGATGCGCTTCGTGATCCGTGCGCGGTCGCCCGACTGCAGGTCCTCGACCGTGAGCACGCCGCGCGAGAGGGCCACGGCGAAGACGCCGCTCGAGAAGTCGCCCTCGGTGACCTCGCGCTCCCACGTCGTCACCAGGTTGCCGATGCGGCCCATGCGCTGGGCGTGCACGAGCGTCGCGCGCAGCCGGCCGAGCTCGCCGATGTCGAAGCCGGGCGACGCCATGAGATCGATCGTCCCCGAGACCATCATGTGCATGTTATGCGGCAAGTACGCGTTGTGCTCCGCCACGTTGTTCAGCCACGGATACTTCTTGAGCAGCATCGAGAATCGCATGCTGTTCATCAGCTGGCGGTAGTCGTAGACGAGGACGTCGCGGAACTCGGCGAAGCGCGGGTAGGCCTCGATGCGCGTCCAGATGGTGTTCCAGACGGAGCGCGTGACCTCGAAGTGCTCCCGCTGCTCCGGCGCGAGCTCCGAGTGGGCGACGGAGCGGTTCTCGGTGATGTCGATCAGCCTCTCGAGGTAGGCCTCATCGGTGCTCGCGTCGGCGACGTCGTCGAGGAGGACGTCGAACATCACGCCGAGCGTCTTGGTGTCGCAGACGTGGTCCCAGAGCCCGGCGTCGACACAGGAGAGGCTGGTGATCTCGACGCCGCGACGCGCCCACCGCCACAGGAAGGCGTTCCTCTGGCCGACGCGCTCGTAGGCCTCGATCGCCTTCTCGACCGCGTCGCCGAGCGTCAGGTCGCGGATCTCGCGGATGAACCGGGAGGCCCGCTCCGGATCCACCTTGACCGCAGCTTTCTTCCCCGCCGTGGGCGCGGCCTTCCCGCGTGCCGCCCCGGGCACTTGATCTGCGGCTGGCAGTCGCTCTTTGGTGCGCTTCACGAGATGTCGCGATCGCGGAGCCGCGATTGGGCCCGATGGCACACGCGACGCGCGCTGGAGTTCTCCCCGTTGCCTCTCACCGTGCCGCTCGAGAGGAGAGCCACGGCGCGCGCAGACCGGCCTCGAGCACGTTCACAAGACGCACGTCTCGGCTTCGGACCCAGAACCGCGACCCGGGCCCCAATTGTACTGACCGCCGAGACCGGATAGCAACTGCGCTTCCCGGTGGAAATGTCACTGTAAAAAAACACGTGGACACTGCGGGCGGGGATGGGGTAGGCTTCAGTCTTCGGCGTTTTCCTGATTGCCCCCGCGGGCGGCTGCCGCGGGCGGGTCAGCGAGACACGGTGGGGCGAGACAGAATGGGGCGAGACATGGCCCGAGACAAGCAGTCACGAGCGGATCGGTCACAGCCCGAGATCGGCGACGGAAGCACGGACCACATCTTCCCGGCGGGCTGGCCCGAGGTCTTCGAGAGCCTCGACTTCGAGCGCGCCTACGACGGGCTCGCCGGCTACGAGGACTACCACACCTACACCCTGCGCGGGTTCCTCCGGCACCTGCAGCTGCGCTCGGAGGACGCGCTCGCCCACTTCGACGAGGCGGAGGCGCGGTTCCCGGGGTTCCGCACCGAGGACGACGTGCGCAGGTACTGG
>JBFFXF010000429.1:0-4134 GCA_041569895.1 Planctomycetota bacterium
CGCTCGCGAACGACGAGACGCTCGACGCGTTCGCAGTCCTCGCCGTCGCCGCGGATCTCGGCGATCGCGAGCTCGACGGCGATCTCGTCGCCGGGGACGAAGTCGCCGCAGTGCTCGGCGGCGTCGCGAGGACGCTCCACGTGGCGCTCGATGACCGCGGGCGGCTTCGTGCACGGTGGATTCCGAGAGATCGCCGAGGTGTAGAGGTCGGCGCCCCCGCGGCCGCCGTTGCGGTTCGACGCGAAGAGGAGGCGCGAGCGACCGCAGTCGAACTGGACCGACATCTCGTCCTGAGGGCTGTTGACGAGCGGCCCGCCGTTGACGATCTCGCCCGTTCCCGGTATTGCCATCCAGATGTCGCTACCACCGTGGCCTCCGGGCCGCTGCTCGATACCCCAGCCGGCGGGCCAGCTACCGTAGAAGAGAAAACCTTCGGGATGGAGCGCCGCCACGATCTCGTCGAAGCCGCTGTCCACCTCGGGGCCGAACTCGTCGAGGTCCGAAACCGGTCGCGGGTCCGTGAAGGCGAGCGGGTCCTCGAGGTCCTCCCGTATCGCGAACAAGAGGTCCAACCCGTGTCGCGGCGCGCCGACGCCGCCGCCGGGGCCGCGCGAAAAGAAGAGCAGCGTGCCGTCGCACGAGACGGTGCCCATGATGTCCACCAGGCCGGAGTTCACCCCGGCGAGCGGCACGACGCTCTCAAAGGGTCCCTCGGCGTCCTCCCGGGTCGCAACGAAGATGTCGCTCCAGCCGCGTGTGAAGTAGAGCGCGCGGCCGTCGGCGGAGATGAAGGGGTGGACGTCGTCCGACGCGCTGCTGACCTCGTGCACGACGTGCACCGCCTCGGGATCGTCGAAGGGGGTGTTCGGATCGTCGCGCGTGGCGCAGATGATGTCCGCGCCGATGAGCGTGCCGCCGGGCCCCTCGTCCCGCTTGCCGAAGAAGAAGAGCTGGAGTCCGTCGGCCGTCATGCTTCCGCCCCACTCGCTCGTCTGTGAGTTGACGGCGGAGCCGACGCTCACGGGCTCGTCGAAGAAGAGTCGGTCCTCGGCGACCGCTGTCGCGCAGAGGACCAAGGTCGCCGCGACACTCGCCGACCGAAGAAGAGCTGTCAACGCGTCCATCGGATTCCTCCATGTCAAGACAGAGTCGTGGCGCACTGCGGTACTTCTATCTACGAGCCGAGAGTAGACTGCCGTGCCGCCGCTACCGTTTCTCTTTCGTGCCCAGTCGAGACACCACCTCGTCCAGGGCGGCATCGTCCGAGCGCGAGGCGATCGATCGGAGTGTCGGCAGCAGCCCGGCCGCGGCCGCCGTGACCTCCGGAGGCGCGCTCTCGCTGAAGAGGTTGACGAGAGCTGCGCGCAGTGAGTCCTGCGTGGGGTCGAGATCCAGGGCCCGGACCCAGGCGCGAGCCGCGCCGGCGAGCTCGCCGCGCGCCTCGAGGATCCTTCCCTTCTCGAGGTGGAGGGCCGGTCGGTCGTCGTCGAACCGGAGTCCCTCCTCGACGACCTCGAGCGCACGGTCCAGGTCGCCGAGCTTGCGGTGCTGCTGCGCGAGCAGTTTGTGGGCGATCTTCGGCCAGAGGCGGGCGGCGGTCTCGAGGTGCGCGATCGCTTCACGGCGCTTTCCCTGGCGAACGAGAATCCACCCGAGTGTCCAGTGGTGCCACGCGTAGAGAGGGTTTATCTCCACGGCGCGGTCCATGTACTCGACGGCCCTCGTGTCCTCGCCGAGAGAAAGCGTAAAGAGCCCCGCGAGAAAGTAGACGTTCTCGTTCGCGATCCCGCGCTCGAGGCATTCCTGGATCGTCGCCATGCCGTTCGCGGTGTCGCCGGAGTGATAGTAGACCATCGCGAGGTTGACGTAGCCCGTCGTGTCGTCCGGCCCCATGGCGATCGACTTCTTACAGAGTTCAACGGCGCGCTCGACGTCGCCCATGACCTGGTGGACGACGCCGAGAAGCGCCGTCGCGTGGTGGTTCCCGGACGCCTGTCGCTCGACCTCCCGGGCGACTTCGAGGAGGCGGCGTTTCTCGGCCTCGACGCGCGGGCCCGCTCGTCCCCAAAGGTTGTAGTAGAGTGACCAGCCGAGCGCGAGGAGCGCGGCGGTGTCGTTCGGGTCGCGGGCGAGGACCTTCTCGCCCAGAGCGATCGCCTCGGGGTACCGACGGAGCTCCCAGAGCATGTGGGTCTCGAGCCGCTCGCTCAGCGCGGCCTCCTCGATCTTTCGCGTCCATGTGAGCGCCGCCTCGTAGTCGCCGAGCGCCTTGTAGGTCGACGCGATCCAGAACCGCGCCTCGTCGGGGACGTCGAGCCATGCTTGTGCATGAAGGTCCTCGAACGTGTCCTTCGCGGCGTCAGGGCGACCGTCGAGGAAGTACGCCCGGCCGATCAGGAGCCAGGGCTGCAGGAACTCTCGATGGCGGGAGCGCACCTCGACGAAGGTCTCCGCCGCCTGCCAGTACTCGCCGGCCTCGAGAAGAACGAGCCCGAGTTTCATGCGGGTCTCGATCGACGCCCCGGTCCAGAGTGCGTCCCCGACGTCCCGGGCACTGTCGAGATCGATGAGCCGCCGGTATGCCTTGGCGGATTCGAGCCACTGACCGTCCGCGACGGCTTCCGCTGCCGCGAACCAGTCGCGCGACCAGTTCCGAGCGGTGGTCTCTTCTCTCGCTGGCTGCGCGGCGTCGGACGCGATCGCCTCGAGCAGCGAAAGAGCCGGCGGGAACGCTCCGTCGATGCGCAGCGCCCTCTCGACTTCATTGCGGGCGCGCTCTCGACCGCCTCCGAGCTCGAAGGCGCGGGCGAGGTAGTAGTGCGCCTCGACGCGGTCCGGGCGGATGGCGGCAGCGCTCTCGAGGCGCGAGATGGCGTCACCGAGCGGGTCGATGCTCCCGAGGAACCGCTTCGGGTCTCCGGGGAGGAAGAGCTCGGCGGGGTCCTCGCGATGTCTGGGACGAACGCCGGAGCTCACCAGTCCCCTCCCGTACATCGTCTCCGCCCGGAGGAGCCTCTCGAGGCCGGCGTGGACGAGTCGCCCGTACTCGGCGTCGTCGCGCTCGGCCTTTGCAATCCAGAGGAGCGAGCCGAGCGTCGCGACGAGTGCGACGAGCACGACGACGACGGACCACGCAGCGATCTTGCCCCTGTGGCGCTCGATGCGCCTCGCCCAGACCTCGAGCCGCGTCGGCGATCGCGCCTCGATCAGCCTGCCCTCGGCGAACCGCCGCAGATCCTGGGCCAGGGCTTCGGCCGTCCCGTACCGATCCCCCGGGTCTTTCCGCAGGCACTTGAGCACGATCGTCTCCAGGTCGACCGGGACGCGAGGACACACCTCCCTCGGCGAGACCGGATCCCGTTCGATGATCTGGGACAGCGTGTCCGCGTAATCCTCGCCGCGAAACGGCGGGCGTCCCGTCAGCGCCTCGTACGCCGTCGCGCCCAGCGAGTAGACGTCCGTGCGGTGTTCGATGGGAACCTTCTTCCGCCGCGCCTGCTCGGGACTCATGTAGAGCGGCGTCCCGAGGAAGTCGCCGGACAAGGTCAGGGACTCCTGGCCTTCCAGACGAGCGAGGCCGAAGTCGAGGATGCGGAGACGGCCGTCGGCGTCGAGTATCAGGTTCGATGGCTTTATGTCTCTGTGGATGATGCCCTTCGAGTGAGCGTGCTGGAGACCATCGGCGATATGGGCGAAGGCTTCGGCGAGTTTGATGAAGTAATCGCCCGTATCCTTCAGTCCGAACGGCGTCTCCGTCTCGGGCTCTGCGTCTTTCACTCTCGCGAGGATCTGCGCCAGGGTCTCGCCCTCGACGTACTCCATCGAGTACCAGGGAGTTCCTTCCCTCACGCCGGTCGAGTACACCCGGACGATGTTCTCGTGGTTGAGCTTTCCCGCAGTTTGCGCTTCACGCAGGAATCGGGCGCTGGCCTTGGCATCAGCAGCGATCCCGGCCGGCAGCACCTTCAGCGCCACCGCCCGATCCATCGAGTTTTCCCACGCCTCGTACACCACCCCCATCCCCCCGCGGCCGATCTGGCGGCGGAGGGTGTAGTCGCCGAGGGTGCCGAGGGGGGTGGCTGGCTGGCCGAGCGCGCGGTAGACCTCCAGTCTTTCGATCAGTGTGTGCGCGAG
>JBFFXF010000430.1:0-4096 GCA_041569895.1 Planctomycetota bacterium
AACGGACGAGACGCGCTGGTCGCTCGTGCGGGACCGCGATGGCTCCGCGGACGGGTCGTTCGTCTACGCGGTCCGGACCACCGGAGTTTACTGCCATCCCGGCTGCTCGTCGCGGCGGCCGCGACGCGAGAACGTCGTCTTCTTCGGCAGTGGCCGCGAGGCGCGGCGAGCGGGCTATCGCCCGTGCAAGCGATGCCGGCCCGATGCCCTCGAGCCGGAGGACAGGGGAGCGAGGGCGGTGAGCGCAGCGTGCCGGCTGATCGACGAGTGCGAGGGCGCGCCGCGGCTCGGCGAGCTGGCCGCGGCTGTCGGCTACAGCCCATCGCACTTCCATCGACTGTTTCGCGAGATCGTCGGCGTCACGCCGAGGGAGTACGCCGCCATGGGACGCATGACCCGTGCGAGGGAGGGGCTCCGGGGGAGCGAGAGCGTCACCGGTGTCATCTATTCATCGGGCTACGGGGCGAGCAGCCGCTTCTACGACCACGCCGCCTCGCTGCTCGGGATGACCCCCACCGAGTATCGCGACGGCGCGGAGGGAAAGACCATCCGCGTCGCGGTGGTCTCGACGTACCTCGGCATGACGCTCGTCGCGGCCACCGAGAGGGGCATCTGCGCCATCGAGCTCGGCGCCGACGCGAGAGAGCTGGTCGAGCGATTGCGGCATCGATTCCCCGCGGCCCGCCTCGTCCTCGGTGACGAGCAGTTCGGCGAGTGGGTCGCTGAGGTCGTCGCCTACCTCGAGGCCCCGCGTCGCGGGCTCTCGCTGCCGCTCGACATCCAGGGCACGGCGTTTCAGCGCCGCGTTTGGAAGGCGCTGCGATCGGTGCCGGCAGGCGTGACGACGACGTACTCCGAGATCGCCTCGAGGATCGGCCTCCCCGGTGGCGCGCGCGCGGTCGCCGGGGCCTGCGCGGCAAACACGTTCGCCGGCGCCATCCCGTGCCACCGCGTCGTGCGCAAGGACGGCGACCCGAGCGGATACCGCTGGGGCCTCGAGCGCAAGCGCGCGCTGCTCGAGCGGGAATCGTCGGGCGAGGAATAGATGGCGAAGAAAGTCAGCGCGCTCTCGGCTGCGCCGGGTGCTTTGACCCGAGAGATCGAGGAGCGCAGACGTGTCCAGGCACGCCACCGGTTCAGCTCGAGGAACGCGCCGAGCTGGATCGCCCGCTGACCGCGTCCTCCACCGCCCGAGCGGCTTTCTTGCTCAGCGGATCCTTGTCGATTTCGGCGAACCAGGCTTCGAGGTCCGGCGGCGGTCGGACCACACGCTTGATGACCTCGCTGAACGACTCGCCATCGCGCTTGACGCTCTGGAGCCGCTCGTACGCCTCGACATCGATCGAGATGGTCTTGGTAGCCATGAGCACGAACCAACCAGGTGTCGTTCTGTCGTCTTTCGCAGCCTTTCCGGCCTCGCGACGCACGTTATACATACACTCTGACTGCGGCGCCCCGGGCGCCCGGCCCCGGGTCAGGGGAACGGCAGGGCAACGGACGAAGCGGTCCGCGTCCGGCGTCACGACGATGAGGCGCGACACCCCGCGCGATTCCCCGTCCCCGGGGTCAGGGTGATCCGGTGATCCGCCGTCTCCGCGTCCGGTGTCCTACTTGCCCCCCAGCGCCCGCACCTTGATGTGCTCTGCGGGAAAGGCGTCCGCGGTCGCCGCGTTCGGCGGGACCTGGCCGGAGAGGGCGAGCAGTCCGACCTGGGTGATCTGGAGACGCCCCCTCGTTCCCTCCTCGACGCCGAAGAGCTCGCGCAGCGGGCCCTCTCCATTCGAATAGAACGAGATGGTCTGGAGGTTCGCCTCGAAGAGGTCCGGGAGCGGGGCCCCGGGCTCGGGGGCGATGAACACGACGTGCAAGAGCGAGTCGCTCAGCGCCGCCGGCAGTCCGTCGGCCAGGATCTCCGGCGCCTTGTGGCCGAAGATCAGGGGCGTGTTGGCAAAGGGGTTCCCGGGAATCGAGGGGTCGAACTCGAAGGCCCAGGAGAGCGCGTTCTTTGTATGGAGCCTGACGTGGATCTCCGCCTGCCCGTCGGCGAGTGGTCGTTCGGTGACCGAGCCTGTCGTTGTCGTCCCGAAGGAGGCGGCGCCTCCGGACGCGCCCTGGATCCACTCCTCGGCGTTACCGAAGAAGTCGACGGAAGCGAAGAGACCGGAACCCGGGTCACTCCAGCCGAAGAAGTTCTCGATCGGCGGGACGAAGAGGCAACAGCCGTCGACCTCGACGGCGCCGATCGATTCGCAGCCATCGTCCGGGGGAACTATGCAGAACGTTCCCTGCACGGCCACAAACTCGTCGATCGACCGCTGGGTGGCCGCAGCCGCGCCCGATCCCTCACCCCACAGACAGTCGATCTCGACCGGCTCCGGTCCGCCGAGGAACAGCCAGCCCAGGAGATACACTCCGTCGCTCAAGTCGAGAACGGAATCGCCGTTCACGTCGCCGTTATCGCGTGACGGTATGTCGGTACCACACGCGTAGGGAACCGGCGCCGGCCCGCCCACGAAGAGATGGTCGAGCAGGTACAGTCCGTCGCTCAGGTCACGATTGGAGTCGCCATTCGTATCGCCGCTCTCGAACGCGAATCCGTAGATGACCTCGGCACGTCCCTCGACATGCAGAAGAGGCATCGATCCGAACAACAGTACAGCGACAAACACCCGCTTCAGCGTGCACACGGACGTGTTCATCACACCCTCCCCGTATTCTCACAAGGAAAAACACAACGTACCCGGAGCGCGAGCAGATCGCGGCGGTGACCGGCGGACTCCCCGAGCTCCGCCTCCGAACGGCCTCTCCTTCCTACCCCTCCCATGCCCCGCTTTCCAACCCACCGCCCCCACATGCTCCCTCTTTGCCGGCCGGGCGTCAAGCGGGATCGCCTCGACCGGGGAGGGGACCCCCACGCCGACTCCGGACCACTCACGTCGAGGTCAGCGGGTCCCCGGCACCGGGCGAGACAGGCCGGAACACGGTGGGAGGCTACTTGGCCTTTCGCTGCCTGAGATCGCCGAGGACCAGCTCGTAGACGCCGATGAGCCCGAAGAGCCACGAATAGAAGAGGGCCGTGTCGGGGTGCTCGATGAAAGCCTGACTCGCGGCGCTGAGGCCGAGGAGAACGACACCGAGGATCTTGTCGGACATGTCGCGGGTTCCTTTCAGCAGTCGTCTTTCCGTTCCCGTACCCGTTCCCGACCGCCCGCGCGATGCTTCCCGGTTGTCGTGATTGCCCCGCTGGAGACCCTTCGCAATCGACCTCTCTTGTGGCGGGATTGTATCACGACGGCGCGCGCGGCTGGCCGTGGGATCCGCTCGTCACGGGTCGCGCCGACTCCCGCGGGCGTCAGGATCAGGACTCGCCGCCGTCGGGGCCCGCCACCAGCGACCGGAATTCCGACCAGTCGAGGGCGATCTGGCGCAGGAGGCTCAGGTAGGCGCGCTCGAGCTCGCGGTGGTCGCGGCGGATCGGGATGAGCTCCGCGAGTGACGTCTCGCCGACGCGATAGCGTGCCTCGGCCGCCTCGAGGACGGTGCGCGAGCGCGCGGAGACCTCCTCGCGAAAGAGGCGCGCCTTCTCGAGTCCGCGCCGCAGTCGCTGGTGGATGGCTCTCACTCGCGTGGCGAGGTCGATCTCGGCCGAGCGCCGCAGCGCGCGAGACTCGACGACGCCGGCGTGCGCCTCGCGGAGACTCCCCTGCCTGCGATCGAAGAGCGGCAGCTCGAGGGCGATGCCGACGTCGAACGCGTTCGTGCTGGTCTCCTCGACGCGCCGGTAAAAGAAACCGATGTCCAGGTCGGGGATGCGACTCGCCTCCTCGTGCAGCACGCGCGCTTCTCTCTCGAAGATCATCGCGTCACGGACGCGGAGAGCCGGGGTCTCGGCGAGGCGCTCGATGACGCTCTCGAGCTCCGGCAGCGCGAGCACCACCTCGAGCTCGCCCTGGATGTCGATCTGACGTCCGGTGACTCGCAGCGCCGCCTGGAGCTCGAGGAGCGACAGGTCGCGCAGTAGCTCGGCCCCGCTTACCGAGAGTCGCGCGCGTGCGGCCTCGAGCTCGGCCCGCGCCTGCTCGTCGGGCGATGCGTC
>JBFFXF010000431.1:0-4077 GCA_041569895.1 Planctomycetota bacterium
GGGAACGGGAACGGGGACGATGGAATCACCCATCGTCCTCGAACACATCCTCGTTCAACAACCTCTCCAGCGCCTTCTTCGTCTGCGCCTCCGCCTCGCGGTTGAGGTTGATCACCTGGCGGAGCATGTTGACGATCTCCGAGAAGCTTTCGAGCTTGATCATGTTGGCGAGGATGGCGTGCATCTTCTCGATCACCGCCTCGACGTCCTCCGCGAGCTCGAGGCCGGCGACCGTGCGAGTCTCCGGCTGCGGCTCGGCGCGGAGTGATTCCAGGCGCGCGGCGAGGGCGGGCAAGTCCTCGGCCGCGAGCTCTCGCAGCGGGAAGACGACCATGGCGCCGATCCGTTCTATGTCGTCCGCCTCGCCGATGCGGTTGTTCTTCATCTCGGTGAGGATCCCCTCGACCGCGGCCGCGATGCTGACGACCTGGTTCGCGATGGTGCGCTCCTGTCGCGAGTGCGACGCGAGCTCGTTCGACGCGGCCTCCTCCAGCGGTCCCTCGGCGCGGAGCGATCCGTCGACGGCGTCGTAGAGCGCGTCGCGGATCTTCTGCTCGGACTCGACCAGGCGCTCGAATGCCTGGCGCTGGTCCTCCTGGCGGCGCAGGAAGTCGTCGAGCAGCTTCTGGTCGGTGACGACGAGGAACTCGAGGACGTTCGAGCGGCCGGCGTTCGGGCCGTTCAGGGTGTCGTTGTCGACCGCGACGACCGACAGGGCGAGCCGACGCTCCGGCTCGGTGGCGAGATCGGCGACCTCGAAGTCGTGCGTCAGCACCACGAGGTCGTCGGGCTCGAAGGACGGCAGCTCGTGGCGCGTCTCGCGGGTGTTCGCGATGACGTCGCCCTCGCCGGCGTCACCCGCAGCCGCGTCTCCGCCATCGGCCGGCGTGTCCGTGCCCTGTCCGCCGTTCTCCGGCGGCGGGCCGGCGATCACCGTGTCGAGCCGCGGGCCGAGCTCCGAGACGAGCTCGAGGGTCTCGACGCGGTGGTCGTCGCGGGCCTCGAGTCGCAGCGGGATCCTGGCGCCGACGCTGACCATGGAGCCGATCCCGGTGGCTCGCAGACGGATCGTCGGCGGGCGGTCGGGGACCAGCCGGACCGCGATGGTGTTCGGGGTGTCCGGCCGCACGCCCTCGACGTCGACGAAATCGATGGTCAGCGTCTCGCTGCGCTCGGGCAGAAACGCCCCGGCGAGGCGCTGTCGATCCGCGGCGTCGATCTCGAACGGAACCGATCGATCGCCGGCCACGATCGCCGCCTGCTCGAGCGGCTTGGTCGAGCGCGCCTCGAAGCGGAGCTCCGTGCCGACCGGGATCGAATGCTCGCCCACGGAGCCGTCGACCACCTCGGGCTCGCGCTCCATGTACGACGGGAAGACGCGCGTGATCGTCAGTGTCTCGAGGCCCGGGCGCTCGAGCACCACGACCTCGAACGGCGGCGAGCGGTAATCGCCGCCGCGCACCTCGAAGAGGAACGGCTCGCGCACCTCCGGATGGTTGTAGCGAAAGCTGCGCGGGCCGGTGCTGGTCAGCGCGTAGCGGCGATCGTCGCGACCGTAGTCGACGTCGATCCACGCGCGGCTGATCTCCTCGCCGATCACGTCGATATCGACGACCAGCGGATCGCCCCGGGGAACGCCGACTCGACCGTCCTCGAATCCGGCCACCCGCAGCATCGTGCGGTACGGCCACTCCTCGCTGCCGAGGAGCACGTTGCGGCGGAACCAGAGGCCCGGCGTTCCCGGCGAGGCGAGACCGAACGTCGTCACCACGACCAGCAGGCACGCCGCGCCGGCGAGCGCCGAGCGGCCGAGAGCGCGGTGGTCGGTGACGCGCAGCTCGCCAGCCTCGTCGCAGAGTCGAGCGGCGTCGGCGACCACGCTGCGCTTCAGCGCCACCTCGAGGTCCTCGGTCCCGGCGTCGATCGCCGGCCGGGCGACCTTCTCGTCGCGGACGAAGTCGACCGCGCTGCGCACGCGGTCGCCGAAGTCGGGACGCTCGCGCTCGACGACGTCGGCGAGCTCGCGATCGGTGAGGCCGTGCCTGAGCGGGCGAAGCAGGAACCGCCAGATGCCCCACGCGAGCGTGCCCGCGTAGACCATCAGGAGCAACGCGCGCGCCGGCACACCGAGCCGGAAGAGGCGGTCGACCAGGAACGAGCCGAAGACGATCGCCGACGCGATCGCCGCGGTGAGCGAGCCGCCGCGCAGCCCGGCGATGAGGCGGATCTCGCGGCGCGCCGACTCGAGGAGCCTCGCCACCGCGCCGGGAGAGCTGTGGTCCGTCTCGCGGCTCACGGCAGTCGACTCCACTTGCGCAGTATCCACTCGAGAGCGAGGAAGAAGACGACGACTCCGAGCGTCACCGAGCTGTCCCAGAGCGGTCGCGGCTCGTCGGCGACGACGACGCGCTCCGGCCGCGACTCGATCATCGACGGGAGCTCGGCGAAGCGATCGAGCGGCACCACCGCGCCGCCGGTCGCGTCGGCGAGCTGCCGCAGCGTCGCGATGTCGAGGCGCGGATCCTGGAACTCGAGGTCCGGCACCTCGACGCGCACGCTCGTGTCGGCGCCACCCGGAATGCGTATCCGCTGGTCACCCACGCCCCGCGGCTGGAAGACGCCGCGGAACCACCCGGCCTGGTCGGGGTCACGCCGCAGCGTCACCTGCTCGACCTCCGCGTCCGCCGTCGTCACCTCGACCTCGATCGATTCGGCCGTGCTCGGCTCGTAGTCCTCGCTCTGGACGAGCGCGGAGATGCGGATCACGTCGCCCAGATCGTACGTCTCGCGATCGGTGAGGATCAGCTGCCGCCGATCGCCGAGCAGTCGCCCCTCGGTCAGCGAGCGCACCACCTGCATCCAGAACTGGTCGTAGATCTCCTGCGACAGGGCCCGCCACCGCCACGACTCGTCGAAGCCGATGAAAGTCGATCGGCCGCCCTCGTAGAACTGCGATGCCATCAGCGGCCGGCGCACGCCGTTGACGGTGAGGCGCGGATCGGGGTGCTCGAGGAGGACGGTCGCGCCCGGCTTCGATTTTCTGACCGGCAACGACCAGTAGATTCCGGGCAGCTCGGCCCAGCGCTCGCTGTTGCGCTCGGGCCGCGACGAGAGCCGCGTCGCCGGATTGCCGACGGCGTCGCGGGTCGGGACGATCGGCCACTCGCGCGTATGGAATCGGCCGCGACCGAACTCGTCGCGCAGCGCCGCCGTGTCGGGCTCGACGGGTAGCAGGTCGCGGACGCTCTTGGCGTCGGAGTCGCTGAAGAGTCGAGCCGAGTACTTCTCGCCCGCGATCAGCGCCAGGCCGCCGCGATGCTTGCCGACGAAGCGCTCGAGCAGGTCGGCGAACCCGAGCGGGAAGCCTCGCGGATCGGCGTCATTCAGGATGACGACGTCGTACTCGAAGAGCTCGCGCGGCGTCGACGGCAGCTTCTCGAGCACCTCGTTCCCCTCCTGCGGCGCGTCGGGGTCGGCGCTCATCAGCCACGCCGCCAGGTGGACGCGGCGGTCGCGGCGCAGCAGGTTGCGCAGCATGCGGAACTCGTTCGACGGCGCGCCGGCGATCAGCAGCACTCTGGTCGCCTGCTCGACGACCTCGACCGGCGTCGTCCGTTCGTTGTCGGTGTCGAAGGTCTCTTCCTCCCGTGAGGCGACGCGTGCGATCAGGCGGAAGCGACCGGGTCGATCCATGAGGACCTCGAAGCGCGCCGTGGCCTCGGCGGTATCGCCGAACGTGACATCGCGCGACCCGAGCACCTCCTCGCCGCCACCGCCGTTCTGCGAGGCGACCTCGGCGCGGACGAGCTCGACGGTGACCGACTCGCCATCGAAGCCGCGGTGGTCGAGGCGGACGTCGACCGCCAGCGGATCGTCGAGGAAGACGCGCTCGGGCGCGAAGACGGCCATGACGCGGATGTTTCGAGTCGGCGACGGGTCACCGACGCCGATGGCGTAGACCGGGATGTCGCGCCCCGCGAGGAAGAGCCCGAGCCCCGCGGGATCCTCGCCGGCGGTCACCTTGCCATCGGTGATGAGCACCACCGCGGCGGCGCGCGGCGCCCCCAGCGCCGCGAC
>JBFFXF010000432.1:0-4070 GCA_041569895.1 Planctomycetota bacterium
GGCCGACTGCAACACCGGCACCAGCGCGCTCGCCCGATCCGGATCGACGGCGACCGCGCCCATGAAGACGTTGTTCTCGCGGGCGACGAAGAAGAAGTGCCGGATGTCGACGTCGGGCAACCCGGGCGGGCGGGCAGAGGATGCGTCGCGTCCATCGGCATCGCCGGTCGAGGCGCGGGCGACACCCTCCTCGCGCGGCTCCTCCCGCGCCAGGAAGGGTTCGATCCTGTGCTCGATCTTCTGGCCGAGGTCGGAGAGCTCGTCGGTGCTGTAGCCGGGCGGCGGCAGGATGATGCCGAAGGCGAGGTTGCGATCGCCCTCGGGGAGGTACTCGGCATCGGGCAGGAAGGTCCACGCGAGGCCGATCGAGATCACCGTCATGCCGACGACGACGGCCACCCGGCGCAGCGTCGTTCGCGTCGCCACGGAGACCGCGCCGACGACGCGGTCCCGGAACGCGGCGAACCGCCCGGCGTCCGGATCCCCGGCGGTCCCCGCGGGGCGCCGGAGCAGCTTCGCCGCCATCGCCGGGATCACCGTGACCGAGACGATCAGTGACAGCCCGACCGAGCAGCTGATGGCGATGGCGATGTCGCGGAAGAGCTGCGCCGCGCGCTCCTCGACGAAGAGCACGGGAACGAAGACCGCGATGGTCGTCAGCGTGCTCGCGAGGATCGCGCCCCAGACGCCGCTCGCGCCTCGCAGGGCAGCCTCGCGGCGGCTTTTTCCCTCCTGGCGCAGGCGAAAGATGTTCTCGAGGCTGACGATGGCGTTGTCGACGACCATCCCGGAGGCGAAGCTCATGCCGGCGAGGCTGATGACGTTGATCGTTCGCCCCAGGAGGTACATCAGGATGAACGATCCGATGACGCTGACCGGAATCGAGATGGCGATGATGAGCGTCGTCGGCACGCTGCGGAGGAAGAGATAGAGGATGTCCGTTGCCAGCACCGCGCCGAGAATCAGGTTGCGGATGACGTTGGCAATCGAGTCCTCGATGTAATCCGTCTCGTCGTAGACCTGGACGAGCTCGACCTGCTGGTCACGGAGAAAGCCGTCGTTGAGCTCGTCGACCCGCGCACGCAGGCGTTCCATGGTCTCCAGAACGTTGGCGCCGAGCTTGCGAATCGCGTTGACGGCGATGGTGGGCACGCCGCGCTGTCGCACGAAGTTGTCGCGCTTCTTCAGTCCGACGACGACGTCCGCGACGTCACCGAGATAGACCCGCCGGCCGTCGCGCGCATCGAGCACGATGCGCTCGATCTCCTGCGGCCGCTGGTACTCGCCGACGGTTCGGACCTTGTACTTTCGCTTTCCCTCGGTGAAGTCGCCGCCGCTGATGTTGGCGTTCTCGCGATCGATCGCCTGCATCACCTGGGGGATGGTGATGCCCCTGGCCGCGAGCTTCTCCGGGCGCACGATCACCTGGATCTCCTGCTCGCGTCCGCCGAATATGTTCGCCGCGCCGACTCCCGCGACGCGCTCGAGCTGCGGCTTGACGTAGTCGTCGGCGAGTCGATAGTACGATTCGATGTCTCTCCCGTTCCCCGGCAGCGTCCGGAGCATGAACCACGCCATCGCGTTGTCGGTCTTGTTGCTCGTCAGGATGACCGGCTTGTCGGCGTCCTCCGGATACTCCGGCACCTGCTCGAGGCGGTTCGAGACGCGGATCAGCGCGGAGTCGATATCCGTTCCCGGCGGGAACTCCAGGATGATCCGCCCCATGTTGTCGAAGCTCTCGCTGGTGATGCGCTCGAGACCCTCGACGCCCTTGAGCTGCTCCTCCTGCTCCTCGATGATCTCGCGCTCGATCTCGTGCGGGCTGGCGCCGAGCCAGGTGGTCTCGACGGTGATCTGCGGCTTGCTGATGTCCGGCGTCAGCTGGATCGGCACCCTGAGGAGGCTCAACGAGCCGAACAGCACCACCAGGATGACGCCGACGGCGACGGCGACCGGCTTGTGGATGGAGAGATCGATCACGGGGCTCGCGCCTCCGGCCGGACGATGCGCAGCCGATCTCCGGGGTTGATCCGCTCGTTCCCCCGGACGATGACGCGGTCCCCCGGCCGCAGCCCCTCGAGGACGGCGAAGCGACTGCCGCTCGACGCGCCGGTGATGATGTCCCGCCGCTCCGGCCGCCCCCCCTCGCCGTACAGCCACACGTAGCTGCGCGTGCCCTGCAGCAGGACGGCGTCCTTCGAGACGGTCAGCGCGGACATCGCACGGCCCGCGGGGAACTCCACGCTCGCCGAGAGGCCCGCCCGCAGCCGGCCGTCGTTCTTCACCTCGACCCGCACGGGGAACGTACGGGACTCGGGGTCGCCCTGGTCGGAGACGGAGACGACGACGCCCGTGTAAGGCTCGTCGGAGGCGGCCGGCACCGAGATCGACACGCTGCGGCCGGGCTCGACGAATCGCACGATCTGCTCGCGCACAGCGACGCGCACGTAGACGGAG
This sequence comes from Planctomycetota bacterium, assembly GCA_041569895.1. Taxonomy (GTDB): domain Bacteria; phylum Planctomycetota; class UBA8108; order UBA8108; family JACQVS01; genus JBFFXF01. Next base: position 2,458 of record JBFFXF010000432.1, read on the forward strand.
GAGATGTCGACGAGCGTCGCGACCGGCCCGCCACGCGGCAGCCACTCGCCGACCTCGGTGTGCTCCTCGACGATCTGGCCGGCGTACGGAGAGGTGACCGTCTTCTTGTCGATGTCGGCCTCGAGAATCGCCACGCGCGCCTCCGACTGCGGGATCGCGAGGGCCAGCGTGCGCTCGAGCGTGGCGCGCTCATCGAGGTCCTTCTGCGTCACCGCGCCGGTCTTGATCAGCTCGCGCGCACGCTCGAGATCGCGCTCGGCGTTGCGGTGACGCTCGCGGATCGCCGCGAGCGCGGCCTGCGCCTCGGCGAGCTGGAGCTTGAGGACGCGGGATCGCAGGCGCGCCAGCACGGCGCCCGACTCGACGCGCTGGCCCTCGTCGATCGGGTAGTCGATGACGTACCCTTCGATCGAGGCCGCCACCACGCTGCGACGCTTCGGCTCGAGGCCACCGAGGACACGCGTCGTCGGCGTCACCTGACGCTCCTGGACTACTTCGACCTCGACCGGGACGGCGGGGCGCTCACCCTGGCCGGGCGCCCGCTGGGCCGTGGCGGCTCCCTGGAGCGAGACCGCGAGCAGGAGGAGCGCGACCGGCATCGGCGAGCGGGATCCGTGCCGCACGGCGATCGATGGGACCGCCACCGACGGTGTATTCGCTGTCTTCGACGTGTTCATGAGGGCTCCAGGCGGCCGGGCGACTTTCCGGACTGACCGGTCAGTCGAGGAAGGCTACCCACCGGCCGGGGTGGTGTCAACGACATCCCGGTGTCACGCCAGCCCCTCGTGTGCGCCTCCGTGGCGCTCGCGTGAAATCTCCGGGCACCCGGTTGCGAGGTCGAAGTCCTTGCCGTTGAATGGGGCCCGCGACGGCCCGACGGGGAAGCCGCCGCGCATCGAGTCACCGAGATGGAGGAACCATGGAGTTTTCGGAGCTGATCGAGAAGAGGTGGAGTCCGCGAGAGTACTCCGGCGGCGACGTCGACGGCAAGAAGCTGCGGCGCGTGTTCGAGGCGGTCCGCTGGGCGCAGTCGAGCTTCAACGAGCAGCCCTGGCGCTTCGTCGTCGCCAGGAAGTCGGATGGCGATTTCCGCAGCCAGCTCGAGGGGTATCTCGTCGAGGGGAACGCGTTCGCCAGGGAGGCGACCGTCCTCGGTCTCGCCCTCGCGAAGAAGACCTTCACCAAGAACGGCAAGCCGAATCGCGTCGCCGTGCACGATCTCGGGGCGGCGACCCAGATCCTCGCGCTGCGCGCGTTCGAGCTCGGCCTCAACACGCGCTTCATGGCGGGCTTCGACGTCGATGCCGCTCGCGAGGTGGCTCCGGATGACCCGTCCAAGTAGGGGCCAAGCAGTGATCGGACCGGCAGGACAGCCGTTGACCATCGACGATCTGCCGCCGCCCGAAACCAAGCGTTGGGTCATCCGCCGCAAGGCGCAGGTCGTAGCCGCTGTTCGCGGCGGTCTGCTGAGCCTTGAAGAAGCCTGCGAGCGTTACAGGTTGACGGTCGATGAATTTCTCCACTGGCAACAATCGATCGACCGTCACGGTCTTGCCGGATTGCGGACGACCAAGGTCCAGCAATACCGCGACAATGCGGAGCCGAACCGCTCA
>JBFFXF010000433.1:0-4033 GCA_041569895.1 Planctomycetota bacterium
CAATCCTACCAGCGGGATGCGCGGGAATTCAATCGGGTTTCGCTGCGTTCCGGACTCGGTCCCGTTCCCGTGCCCGTTCCCGAGCCCGTTCCCGTCCTCGTCCTCGTCCTCGAAGGCTCCGGTTGCGGAGCCGGTGACCGACTCCGATACCGATGGCCGATACCGACTCCGATACCGATGGCCGATACCGACTCCGATACCGATACCGATACCGATGACCGATTCCGATCACCGAATCCGAGTCTCCATCTGCGGAACCTGCGGACCGTTCCTGCATCCATGCGTTGCGCATCTCGCGGGCGGGGTCGAGAAGCCCTTCGGCGACGGGAACGGGCACGGGAACGGAAACAAAGCCCCGAGGGGGTCACACGATATCGACGGCGTCCTCGATGATCGAGATTCTCGGGTCCTGGTTGAGGAAGTTTTTGACCTTCTCGACCGAGGAGGAGACGAAGCGGGTGTCGGTGCCGACGGTCGCGATGCCGAGCTCGCCCACCTGCCACTTGTCGTTCTCGCCGATCTCGGCGATCGACACGTTGAAGCGGGAGAAGAGTCGATCCTTGAGCGAGCGGACGACCATGCGCTTCTGCTTCAGGGACGTCGCCCCCGGGATCCTGAAGTAGACCCTGAGTACGCCGATCTTCATTGCGTCAGTCCCTCGAGTCCGAGGTCCGCGGCTTTCTTCTCGAGGACGTCGAGCGGGATATCGAGCGCCGCTGCCGCCGCCCGGACGTCACCGTTCTTCTCGGCGAGCGCCGCCGACATCGAGTCGCGCAGGGTGCCGCGCAGCTTCATCGGGCTGATACCGAGCAGCTTCGCCGCCGGCCGCAGCTTCCATGCGGCCGCGCGCAGCCCCTCGATGATCGCGCGCGTGGCGACCTCGCGCTGGGCTATGTAGAAGGGCGTCGTCGACTTGTCCCGCTTGCCGTTCCCCTCGCCGGCGCTCGAGTCGAGGAGCTGGCGAAACGCCCGGCGGTGGACGTGAACGATGCCGTTGCCGGGGGGCGAGGACAGATCGTCGTGATCGACTCCCGTGGCATCGCCGGACGTCCCGCGCGCGCGAGATCCGGGGGAGAAGAGCTCGACGGGCTCGCCCTTCTGGATCCGCAGAACGCGCTCGATCGCGGCGTTGTCGATGGTGCGTCCCGAGCCGAGGTCGAGCGCCAGCTCGATGACGTTGCGCAACTCGCGCACGTTGTTCTCCCGCCAGTCGAGCCGCGCGAGCAGCTCGACGGCGTCGACCGTGATCCCGGGAGCCGGATCCCCATCGCCGACGCGGCTGCGCTCGATGAAGTGATGCACCAGCGGCGGGATGTCCTCACGGCGCTCACGAAGGGGCGGGATGGCGATCGGGATCTTGTTGATTCGATAGTAGAGGTCGCGCATGAACTCGCCCGCATCGACGAGATCCGGCAGAGACTTGTTCGTGGCGCAGATGATGCGCACGTCGACGCGGCGGTAGGTGTTCTCGCCGACCCGGCGGATCTCGCCCTCCTCGAGGACGCGTCGCAGGCGCTGCTGCAAGGGCTTCGGAGCGTCGCTGATCTCGTCCAGGAAGATCGTGCCTCCGTTCGCCTCCTCGAAGGCGCCGATTTTGTCGGTGGTGGCGCCGGTGAAGGCTCCCTTGACGTGTCCGAAGAGCTCGCTCTCGAGCAGGTGGTCCGCGAGGCCCGAGCAGTCGACGACCACGAGCGGCCCGTTCTTGCGCGGGCTCGAGTAGTGGATCGCGTGCGCGACGAGCTCCTTTCCGGAGCCGGACTCCCCGGTGATCAGCACGGTGCGATCGACGCCGCTCGCGAGCTTGACCATCTCGAACACGTTTCGCATCGCGCCCGACCGACCGACGATGTTGTCGAATCCGTAGCGGCTCTCGATCTCGGAACGGAGCTTCTGGATCTCCCCGACGTGCTCCTGGTGAGTGAGCGCCGCCTTGAGGTACGGAGCGACGGCGCTGGTGAAGTCCTGGAGGAACTCGAGGTCCTCCTCGCTGAAGATGTTGCTCGGCGAGTGGCTCTCGATGTAGAGCGCCCCGATGACGTTGCCGCCGAGCTTGATCGGCACGCAGATCAGGGAGAGCGTCGTCAGCGCCTTGAGGCTCTCCGCCTCGTGGAACCGCGGGTCCTCCCTGGCGTTCTCGCAGAGGATCGGCAGACCCTCGCCGATCGCCTGCTGGACGACGGTGCGGCTGAACGCGAGGTCGAGCTCCTCGACCCGCCAGCCCCCGTGCACCTCCAGCACCTCGCGATCGGCGGCGGTTCTGATGATCAGCAGCGCGCGTTCGACGTGGCGGCCGCCGCCGAGCTCGATCTCCTCGAGCACGATCCCGAGGATCTTGTCGAGCGTCGTGCGGATGTCGTACTCCCAGTCGATCCTCTGGAGGAGATAGAACGCGTCGAGCGCGTCGTGGATGCGGTTGAGGATGGCGCGGCGTCGGTAGGCGGCTTTCATCGATGGTTCGATTTTAGCCCGGGTTTTTCTCGCCTCTGGCGAGAAAAACCCGGTTTGTTTCTGAAAAAGAGGCGCTTGCTGCAGCCTAATGGCTTGCACAGAGAGCAGACGTCGCTCGCCGCAGCAACTGGTTCTTCTTTGATCGGACCATCAGAACTGATACTCGGAGGGTTGGACAAACGCAGTCCATACTTGATCGCCGGGTCTTTTTTTTGTGCAAGCCGTTCGCGTACAGCAAAAGCCGCTCTTTCTCGCGTCAACCCCGGTCTTTCTCGCCGTCGGCGAGAAAAACCGGGGTAGGTCTTCAATGGCTTTCCAGCGCCTCGAGTCGCGTCGCGGCATCGCGAGCTCTCGGCGTTGCTCCGGTCTCCTCGAACAGCTTCACGGCCAGCTCGAGCCGCTCACGCGTCTCGTCAACCTCCTCGACGTACTCCAGCAGCGTCGCCTCCTCGACCGCGGTGATCCCGAGCTCGAGGCGGTTCTCCATCTCCTCGAAGAGGCGCCGCGCGACCGCGAAGTGCTTCTCGGTGTGATCGATCCAGTCCGGTCCGATCTCTCGAAAGACGCACGCGAGCTGGCGGTGCGCGACAGCGACGTCGTGCTTCCAGCCGGTGCGCTCGAGCGCCTCGACGGCGGCGCGCGCGGACTCCATCGCCTCGTCCAGATCGTTCAGCCACAGGTACAGCTCGGAGGCCGACAGGGAGAGCAGGCCCTGCACCTCCTGGCCCTCGACCTCTGCGGCGTGGATGCGTCCGTCGCGCAGCGCATCCGTGGCGCCCTCGCGATTGCGCAGGCGGATCCTCGAGAGGGCGAGCTCGGCCGAATAGAGCGCGCGCAGATCGGCGCTTCCGGACTCCGGCAGCGTCCGCAGGGCCTCGGCGAGACGCCTCTCCGCCTCCGCGGGATGTCCTCGCGCGTTCTCGATCCGACCGAGGCCGTAGAGGCAGTCCGCCGCCGATCGCGCATCCCCGTGCGAACGCGCCAGCTGGAGATTGCGCTCGAACGTCAGGGCGGCCGAGTCGAGGTGTCCGCGGTAGTACTCGAACGATCCGATGTTGCCGCGGCTGATAATGACGCCGACCTTGTCGCCGACCTCGCCGAATATCTGCAGCGCGTCGCGCGCCGCCTCGAGCGCGCGACGGATCTCGCCGCGCTGGGCGTGCGTGCGGCTCAGGTTGTTGAGGCAGATGGCGATGCCGAGGCGGTCTCCGAGGCTTTCCCGCAGTGACATCGATCGCTTCAGGCATTCGATCGCGCGCGCGTGATCGCCACGGGCGCGGTGCAAATTGGCGAGGTTGTGGAGGTGTTTCGCGAGCTGGTCGCGGTGGCCGCCCGCCTCGCCGTGTCGGATCGCCTCCTCGATGTGCGCGATCGCCTTCTCGAGCTCGCCGCGACGCTTCTCGACGAGGCCCTGACCGAGACAAACCATCGCCATGCCCAGGTGGTCGCCGACGGCGCGATACCGCTCCAGGCTGCGTGCGAAGAGGCCCTCGGCGGCGTCGAGCTCGCCGCGATGGAAGTGCGCGCTGCCGAGCCGATAGAGCAGTCGGGGCTCCCACCGCTCGTCGCCGGCGGCGATCGCCAG
>JBFFXF010000434.1:0-4019 GCA_041569895.1 Planctomycetota bacterium
GCGTGTCGCCGATGGTCAGGTCGTCGACGCGGACGACGTCGACGTCGACCCGCTCCTGGAGACCGAGCCCGCGCGTCAGGACGTTGCGGTTGAGCAGGTAGTGGAGCGAGTCGGGATCGATCTCGCCTCGATCGGCCAGCTCCTGGACGAGCGTGTGATCGCGAGTCAGCTGCTCGAGGCCTCGCTCGGGCGAGATATGGTACGCGCGACTGTCCCCGACCTGGGTCACGACCGCGCCGCCGTCGACGAAGGCCGCCGCCGTGAGCGTCGAGCCCATCGGCTGGCTTCCGGGCATCTTCTGCGTCTCTTCGAAGATCTCCGCGTTGGCGCGCTCGACGGCCTTGACCAGCGCGGTCTCGGAATCTCCGGACGTCTCGTAGTAGACGCGGCAGACCTCCTCGACGGCGATCTGGCTCGCCTGTCCGCCGCGCGCCAGCCCGCCCATGCCGTCGGCGAGGACGAGCAGGCTGCCGTGCGACTTCTCGAGCTCCGGCGTCTCCGCCGACTGGACGCAGAAGGAGTCCTGGTTCTCCTCCCGGACCATGCCGATGTCGCTCTTCCCGCAGAGGATCAGCGTCTGCCTGCCGGTGTCGGTCACTCTCATGCTTCCAGCAGCTTTCCCGCGAGGAGAAGGCCTTCCACGCGGGGCGGCCTCGGCGGCAACGGGCTGAGCTCGACGTACTGCACGGTCAGCCCGACCGGATGGAATCGATCACCGAAGTCGAGGCCCGGTCCGCCGCCAGTGCCGGGACCGGACTCCGCGTCCCACGCGATGACGAGCGCCGGCCGGCGATCTTCCAGCCGCACGCGAAGCTTCTCGCGACCGTCGGCGTCGCGCGACTCACCCACCGGCTCGAGCCGGACGCCCGGCCACAGCGCCGGCCTCGCGCCGGTCCTGCGGGCCAGCAGCTCCCGCAGCTCGCGCTGCGTGCCACCGACTCGGCGCCGCGTGATTCCCGGAAGCGCCGGCGTCGCTCCCTCGGGGAGCTCACGCCCGAAGATCCGGATCGACTCGCTCGACGCGCGCAGCACCGCGACAATGCGGCCCTGGGTCTCGCGATGGAACGCGGGAAGTCGAGACACGATGTCAGCGGCGATATCGAGCGGCTCGTCGGACCGGGTCGCACGCACCATATTTCTCCCGCAGTTTTTCAGTGGGCGCAGCTCCACCGTCCGGTGACGACACAGCGCCCTTTCAGACGTCGGAATCGATTCCGATTCTCTTGAGCGTGCGGAGCACAGGGGCGTTGGAAGCCGCATCCGATAAACGCGCACGCCCTTCACTGCACTCCCTCGAAACACGTTCCGGCAACGCTCACTCCCCGCCGACCGACGGCTTCACCCGCAATACCTCGATGTAGCAGCCGCGACCCCGCGCGCCCCCCACGCCGGGGCCCGCCAGCACATCGATCCCGTTGCCACCCTCGCCGACGAGATCCGCCCGCACCAGCCGGATGTCGCCCACCGGCACGCCGCAGAGCTCGTCGTGCCCCTGCAGCGCCGCCGAGATCAGCGAGCGGATCGAGCGCTCCCGGAGCGCCTCCGGGGGAAAGACCGCGACCGCCCGCTCCTGCTCGGCCGTCTCCGGATCGTCCGGCGCTCGACCCGCCGCTCCCGGTGGATCGAGCGCGGTGCGCAGCACGCTGCCGGCCCAGCGCGCGAGGTCGTCGAGCCGGTCGAGGTGCGCCGTTCTCCCCGCGTCGGCCGACGCGAACTCGAGCTCGAGCACGGCCGGCAGCGACGTCCCGGCGACCACGCGGACCGTCGTTCCGGGCGGCGACGCATCCTCGAGGTGTCTCGCGAGCGCGTCCCAGAGCGCCGTGGACAGGCGGCGCGACGCCTCGTGGCGCAGGAGCACCGACACGAGGATGCCACGCGGCGTGGCGGCATCCGGCCACGTATCGACTCGCAGCGCGTCCGGGAATATCGCGCGAACGAGACGGCAGTAATCATCGGCGGTCACGGCGCGGTCGGCGGCGGCAGGGCTCGACGTCGACCTTCGCGACAGCGACTCGAACGGCTCGAGGTCGAGTCCGCCCGTCGTCGGGCCGATCTGGACGACGCCCGCGACGCCCGGTCGTGGCTCGTCGAGCCTCGAGATCGTCCCCGGTGGCAGGTTGCCGGCCGAGCCGATGCCGGCTCGCACCGACTCGATGCGGATCGTCGACGCGGCGTCCGGCACCGGCGCGCCGGGGCGGCCATCGTCGAAGCTCAGGCGGAGACGTCCGTCGGGAGCGCGTCGCAGGAGAAACCACCGATCCTCGGGTCCGGCGCCCTCGAGGGAGACGGCGCGCTCCCAGACCTCCTCCTCGCCGCCGTGCTCGATGAGGAGTCGATCGAACGGCGCCGCGGGCCCGGCGGGGAAGTCGGGGGCGTCGATCCACCCGTCGAGCGACATCCGTCCGTGCGCGATCGGCACGCGGCGAAGCGTCGTGCCCTGCGCCACCTCGACCGCGTTGATGTGGGGGCCGCGAACGACGGGCGCCTCCAGGAACGCGCCATCCTCCCAGCGCGCGCGCACCCAGAAGAGGCGCTCGCCGAAGACCTCGAGCGCTCCGGCGTCCGCCGGTGGCTCGACGTGGAGCGATCCGCTGCGCTGCAGGCCACCGGTGCGGTCCCGCACGCTGCCGTGATCGAGCGCACGCCAGCCATCGCCGGTCGAGTACTCCCACGCGATGCGCGGCTGCCTCGGGTTGTGCTCGACGAGGGCGTCGACCGCGCCGACCCCACCGCCCGCCGGCCCGCACTCGAGGTACAGGCTGAACGCGACCGGCTCGCGGAAGCCGAAGAGCACGCACGGGTCGCGGCCGGGAGGACGACCCGGGACGGTGAGCGCCTCGCCGGAGAAGGAGAGATCGGCCGTGATCGCGCCGCCGGTGACCATGCAGCGATCGACGAGTCTCGACTGCCCCCCGGGACGCAGCAGCGTCGGCGATGTCGTCTCGATGTCCGATCGCACGGGCAGCGGCACGCGCAGCCAGCGAAGCGCTGTCTCCTCGACGACGGTCTCGGCGAGATCGGCAAGCGGTCCCGAGATGCTCAGTCGCAGCCGCGATCTGGAGACGCCATCCGCGTCAGCGACGTCGGGCGCCGGCACCACCTCGCGCCGCGCCTCGAGACGCTTCCAGCCATCGCGCACCGAGTACTCCCAGTCGCCCTCGGCGAGCTCGAGCGAGACCGATGGCCACTCGAGAGCCACCGTGCCGCCGGCGGCGAGCGTGGCGAGCGCACCGTCGCCCACGTAGAGCCAGCGCCCGGAATCCGGCCACTCGCCGAAGGGGCGCACCGTCGAGGCATCACCCGTCGAGACATCACCCGTCGAGGCTCGGCCCGTCGAGGCATCGCCGGACGGCAGGAACTGAAGCCGTCCCTCGCTGACCGAGAACGCGCGCACGACCGGCGCGGGACCGACGTGGACGTCCTCGATCGTCTCGAAGACGAGCCTGCCACGAGCCGCGGTGCGTGCCGTCGAGACCGCCGTGCCCGCGGGCAGGACGAGCGGCCTCGCTCCCGCGGATGGCACGAAACGGACCGCGCCGCGGGCGGGCACGGGCCCGCGCGGCTCGAATCCGGTGGCGTCGACCAGAGAGCGCAGCGCACGACGATCGCAGCGGGAGATCTCGCCGTGCAGCTCGCCGAGCGTCTCGGCCCAGACCTCGAGCAACACGGACGTCGGGTCCTCGGGGCGCTCCTCCCAGTCGGGCAGCTCGCGTCGCAGCCGGGCGTGAATCGCCTCGAGGTACCGTCGCGCCTCGGGCGTGATCGGCCGTGGCTGCGGCCGCGCCGCGCCGTCGCTCGCGCGCTCCCCCATCCCGGCTTCCCCTGCGTGCTCGATCATCTCCGTTCCAGGCCGTCAGCTTCTGGCGCGCCACTCCCCCTCGCCGCCGGGATGGTTGCTCCTCAGCGTGACTCGCAGGCGGTGACGCCCACCGCCACGGTGGAGGACGAGGCGCGCCGTGCCCTCCTCGACCGCCTCGACGTCGACCCGGTCGATGCCGAGCCGTGGCGCCCATCGCGCC
>JBFFXF010000435.1:0-4006 GCA_041569895.1 Planctomycetota bacterium
CCCCCCCCCCCCCCCGCCCCAGGTGATCGAGTACTGGTGGTGGCTGCCGCGGAGGGCGTCACGCGCGGCGTCGACGACCTCCGGCGGCGGGTCGAAGCCGGGGAAGCCCTGGGAGAGGTTGATGCCCCCGTGCTGGGCGCAGAGGCGCGTCATCCCGCGGATCACCGACTCCTCGAAGCGTGCGGCGCGGCGCGAGAGCGGGTTTCGCGGCATGTTCGGCGTCGTGCTCATCGTGCCGAAGAGTCTATACGCAAAGGACCTTGAAGTTTCCAGCAAGATCAGGATAATCGCGGTTTCGGGGTCCTGACGCTTGCTCCCTGCCCGGCGCTTTCCGCGCGACGCTCGCCGTCCGTTTCGTGTTGATGCCCTGTTCGGCCGTGGCCTGAGCCCTGGATCCCGGATGACTCCCCGGATCAATTCGATCAAACAGCGCGTGTCCGACATTCACGCGGTCGGATTGCGCCGCCATCGCGGTGGCGAGGACGCGCGGCGGGTCGTCCAGGGGATCTCCGATGGCATGGACGGGCTCCTGCGCGCGATGTTCACCGAGGACCTCCTGGCCGTCGGGGACCGCGTGGCGCTCCTGGCCGTCGGGGGGTACGGCCGGCGCGAGCTCTGCCCGCACTCCGACGTCGATCTGATGTTCCTCTGCGAGGACCTCGACTCCGCCGGCGAGGCGGTCGAGCGGTTCCTCCGGACGCTCTGGGACAGCGGGATCGACCTCGGCCACTCGGTGCGAACGCCGAGCGAGTGTCTCCGCTTCATGAAGGACGACGACGTCACGGCGGCGACGCTTCTCGAGTCGCGCTTCCTGGCGGGCAGCGAGAAGCTCATGCGGCGATTCCAGGAGAAGAGCCTCAACCGCTACACCAAGCTCCACGGCGAGAAGTTCGCCAGCAAGAAGCTCGCGGGCTTGCGGAAGTCGATCGAGGGCGAGGGGCGGACGATCTTCGTCACCGAGCCGCACATAAAGGAAGGCGCGTGCTGCATGCGTGACGTCCAGCACATCCTGTGGATCGAGCGGCTGCGGCGCCAGGCGACCGACTTCGAGAGCATCGCACACCACGGCGGGTTCTCGTTCGAGGACGTGCGCAACCTCGAGAACGCCTACACGTTCTTCCTGCGGGTGCGCTGCGAGCTGCACTTCCTGAACAACCTCAGACAGGACATCCTCGAGCTCGAGTCGCAGGTCGATGTCGCCCGCAACCTCGGATACGAGGACGACGGGGAGACTCGCGGCGTCGAGAAGCTGATGAGCGAGTACTACCGCCACGCGCGCAACGTCCTCGCCTTCTCGAAGTATTACATCGAGACCAAGAGCCGCGGCACTCGCTTCCTGGAGAAGCTGCGGCACCGCTTCCTGTCCTCGAAAGTGGGGTCGTCGCTGTCGCTCCACGGCGGCCGCCTCTACTTCACGCGGGAGCCGACCGGCAGCGGCGAGGTCCTCGCCGAGCGCATCATCGACCTCTTCCTCGAGGCGCAGCGTCGCGACGCCAACCTCAGCCAGTCGGTCTGCCAGTGGATCCGCCGCACGCTCTCGGAGGTGTCGATCGACTTCTCGCGCTCCGAGACCATCGACCGCGCGTTCCTGTCGCTGCTCGCCGGACGCGCGAACACCGGTCGCATCCTGACGCTCCTGAACGAGACCGGCGTCCTCGGCCGCATCATCCCGGAGTTCTCGAAGCTCAACTGCCTGGTGACGTTCGACGGCCATCACCAGTTCACCGCGGACGAGCACACCCTGCGCATGCTGCGGGAGCTCGACCGCATCGAGTCGCAGCCGGACTACCCCGAATCCGAGCTCCGCGAGGTCTTCGAGCGCATCCCGGATCGCCTGCCGCTGCGGCTGGCCGTCCTGCTGCACGACATCGGGAAGTCCGCGAACGGCGGCCGCCACGACGCCGTGGGCACCGAGGCGGCGGTGGTGATCTGCGAGCGCCTCGGTCTGGACGAGCGGACCATCCATACGGTCGAGTTCCTCGTCTACCGCCACCTGGCGATGTTCCGGGCGTCGGAGCGCATGGACTTCAACGAGGAGGGCGCGATCTCCAAGTTCGCGCAGCTGGTGAAGAATCGCGAGCAGCTCGACATGCTCTATCTGCTGACGTACATCGACATCAAGTGCGTCGGCGCCGGCACGTGGACCGCGTGGAAGGGGGCGCAGCTCTCCGAGCTCTACCAGAAGACGAGCATCCACCTCGAGACCGGCGAGCTGCCGGCGGAGGACCTCGGGGCGGCGCTCTCCGCGTCGGGAATCGATACGGAGGACCAGGAGCGCATCCGCGAGCACTGCCACCTGATCGACAACCCGGCCTATCCTCGCGAGCACATCCCGGAGCGCATGCTCGATCACCTCGCCATGATCGACGCGTTCATCAAAACCGGCTCGGCCCAGGTCGGCGTCGACGAGACGGTCGGCAGCCACCAGGTGACGTTCTGCGCCCGGGACCGCGCGCATCTGTTCGCCGACCTGACCGGTGTCCTCGTCTCCGAGGGGCTGAACATTCTCGGCGCGAGGCTCTACTCGCGCAGCGACGGCGTGGCGCTCGACTGCTTCCAGGTGGTGCCGGCTGACAAGCTGCGAGTGACGATCGAGAAACGGGTCAACAATGTCCGCAAGAAACTCGAGCAGATCGAGAAGCAGGGTGTCGAGGTCTCGGAGCTGGTCCTCGAGCGGTCGCGGCGCTATCGGTTTCGACCCGCTCGCCGTCCGCTCTTCCCGCCGAGGGTCGTGTTTCTCGACGATGACCTCTCGAGCAAGTGCACCGTGATCGAGGTCGACGCGGGGGATCGACCGGGCCTCCTCCACGAGCTCGCGACGGCGATCGCCGATTGCGGGCTCGACCTGCGCACGGCGAAGGTCTCGACGATGATCGATCGCGCCCGCGATGTCTTCCACGTGACGGACGGGGAGGGCCGCAAGATCACCGACGACGCCCGCCGCGCACAGATCAAGGAGTCGCTCGAGCGAGCCGCGGAGTTTCCGGGGGGATCACTGCGCCGTTCGAGGGAGTCAATCGCCAACTGAATACGCGCACATGATGACGAGCAGTCCTTACCGTACCCGTACCCGGCCCCGGTCCCGGTCCCGAAATCCCGGGAAACTGCTCGGGAATCGTGTCGTCCGGTTCAACGTCAATCGCAATATACGTCGAGAGTCGTCTAGCGAACGGAGGTATCGATGAAGTACATCATCGCAATTATCCAGCCCTCCCGGCTGGAGGCGGTCAAGGAGGAGCTGAGCAAGGTCGAGGTGTTCCGCCTCACCGTCAGCGACGTCCAGGGGATCGGCCGCCAGAAAGGGCACACCGAGGTCTACCGCGGTCACGAGTACCAGGTGAACCTCATCCGCAAGGTCAAGCTCGAGATCGCCGTCAACGACGAGTTCGCGGAGCCGACCGTCGACGCGATCATCAAGGGTGGCCGCACCGGCGAGGAGGGCAAGATCGGTGACGGCAAGATCTTCATCATGCCGCTCGAGGAGGTCGTTCGCATCCGCACCGGTGAGCGCGGATCCGAGGCGATCTGATCGAGTCCGCGGCGATCGCACTCCCTGCGCTTGAAGGGTTCGACCGCGATCGGGACGCGCTGCCGGGGGAGGGGTCCACGCGGGCGGCGCTTGTGTCCTTGATCGACGGTCGGGTTTCTCTCGTTTTTTTTTGAAGAACGGAGCAGGAGCAGATGCAAAACAACGACACGTACAGGAAGTCTTCCAGGATCGCCTGGAGGGTCGGGCTTGCCTCGGCCGTCGCGATGCTCGCGGTCGGCGCGCTGGCGAGCCCGGCGTTCGCCCAGGAGACCGCCGAGGCGGAGGCGGCGGGAACCATCGATCCCGGCCACACCGCCTGGATGCTGGTCTCGTGCGCGCTCGTCCTTCTGATGACGCCGGGACTGGCGCTCTTCTACTGCGGCATGGTGCGCTCGAAGAACGTCCTCGGGACGGTGATGCACAGCTTCTTCGCGATGGGCATCATGACCATCGTGTGGGTCGTCGTCGGCTACTCGA
>JBFFXF010000436.1:0-3949 GCA_041569895.1 Planctomycetota bacterium
ACCCTGACGCGGTGACCCTGACGCGGTGACCCTGACGCGGTGACCCTGACGCGGTGACCCTGACGCGGTGACCCTGACGCGGTGACCCTGACGCGGTGACCCTGACGCAATGAGCCGCGACGCGCAAGGGGCAGGCGGGACGGGCTCGCCTGTACGTGTCGTTCTCGTCCCCGAGAACCTCACTCGCGGTGGGATCTGCCGAGACGACACGACGGCCCGGAACAACCGCGATTTCGAGGGGATTCCGATGCCGAGCCTCGATCTGCTTCAAGCTGCGTCATCTGCGTTCCCGTCACCTCGGCTCGACGAACGCCGTCTTTTTCTTCTTCGTCCTCGACTCCACGCCGAACTCCCTCGGCAGATAGCGGAGGCCGCTGTGGATGTGGAGCGCGCCGCCCTGGAAGTTGGCGTAGCTGGCGACGAAGGTCGGGCCGTGGACGACGTAGGAGTGGCCCTCGCGCGGCTCGAGTCCGCCGCGCCAGGCGAACTGGACGCGATCGAGGCCGTCGTCGCGCTCCATGGCGTCCTCGATGGTCTTGCGGATGTCCGCGGCGAGGTGCTTGGTGTACTCGCGGATCAGCTTGCGCAGCATCTCCTTCTGCGGCGCCTGGAGGGCCTTGCCCTTGATGCCGGGCGGGAACGGGCCCTCGTAGACGCGCGAGGTGGTGCCGGAGACCTCGATCGGCTTGTCCTTGCCGATCGCCTCGCCGCGCTGCTCATCGTCGAGCGACTTGACCAGCGACCGCGCGATGTCCTCGACGCCGGCGAGCACGCGCAGTCCCTTCCGCGGGCCCTCGGGAACGAGCGCCGGGTTGGCGCCGAGGAAGTAGGGCGTCGGCGAGACGACGTCGTCGCCCTGGAGCGCGAAGTTGATGCTCAGGTGGTGGCCCTCGAACCGCCAGCCCCAGGCGCCGCGGATGTCCGGCTTGCCGAAGATACTCACGAAGTAGAGCTCGGGATCGCGCGAGAAGCGCCGGCCGGCGCCCTCGATCTTCTGCAGCACGGCCTCGAGGAAGCGGACGTCGTGGACGGTCTCGTGACCGACCTTGCTCAGCGCCGCGGCGAGGAGCGCGTCGAACTTCTCGCGCTGCGACTCGCTCAGATCCTTGAAGGCGAGCCCCTTGCGGTCACGGGGGATGAAGTGCCAGTTGAATCGCTCCTTGTCGGAGTAGTCGAACGTCGCCGCCGCGCGCTGCTTCTCGTCGAGCGACGCGAGGAATGCCCTCGCCGCGTCGACGATCTTCGCCCCGCTCGAGCGGTCGGCGACCGCCGTGCCGACGAGTCGGGGAGCGGCGCTGGAGAGCACCACGATCGCTACCAGGAAAAACGCGCTGATCGAGAAGAGAATCGCATGCGTGCGTGGCGTCGTGCGTGGCGTCATGGGAGGAGCCTCGTCGCCTCGAAAGTGAAAGTGTCTTCGACCGTCGACCCGAACAGCCGGGAAAACGACGCCGCCGGGATCACGCTTGTGATCTCCGACGGGCGTGCAGTATAACTCCACCGGTCGACGGCGGGCAAGGAGCCGGACGAGTGCTCGAGATCAAATTCGGCGACTACCTCCCGGAGCGCTTCCACGGCGATCCCGAGGCGATTCGCGACCTGCCGCGCGTCCGCGTGGCGCTCGTCGGCACCGGTCTCTGGGGGCGAGAGCATGCCCGGGCGTTCTCGTCGAATCCGTACACGGACCTGGTCGCCATCTGCGGCCGGGATCCGGACCGCGCCGCGAAGCGCGCCGGCGAGTTCGGCGCCGCGGCGTACACCGACCTCGACGAGATGCTCGGCAAGGAGAAGCCGGACCTCGTCAGCCTCTGTCTCGGCAACCTGGACCACTTCGCGCCGACGTTGCGCGTGCTCGACGCGGGCTTCCCGGCTCTGGTCGAGAAGCCGTTCGTCTTCGAGCTCGATCAGGCGGAGAAGCTGCTCGAGAAGGCGCGTGAGCGCGGCCTGTTCTTCGCGATCAACTTCAACCATCGATACGCCGAGCCATTTCTCCGCGCCAGGAACCTGATCGAGACCGGGGAGCTCGGCGACATCGTCTTCGCGTCCTGGCGCTTCGGCGGCAATCACGACTACCAGTTCGAGCACCCGCACTGCAATCTGATCGAGACGCAGTGCCACGGGATCGACATGCTCCTCCACCTCGTCGGCGAGATCGAATCGGTCGCCGCCGAGATGACCGACATGACCGACAAGGGCGGCTTCGGGACCGTCGTCCTCGCGCTCCGCTTCCGCGGCGGCGCCGTCGGTGACCTCGTCGGCAGCTACGACTCGTCCTACGCGTACCCCGGAGCTCACCGCTGCGAGGTGAACGGCACCCGCGGGCGACTCGTCGTCGACGACACCGTCCGCCGCCTGACCTTCAACAGGATCGACGACCCCGAGGCGAGGGTCTGGCAGTCCACCTACTTCGACGACGAGGCGCGCTTCTTCGCGGGCACGCACGACCGCCACGTGGCGGACCTGATCCGCTGCTTCCGCCTCGGCCGCCCGCCCCCGATCCCCGCCGCCCGCGGCCAGGAGGTCCTGCGCGTGGCCCACGCGGCGATCCAGTCCTTCGAGACGGGAAAGCGGGTGCGGGTGGATGATGTTTCGTGACGGGGTTCGCTCGTCCCCGTCCCCGGTCCCGGTCCCGGTCCCGTGCCCGTGCCTGAAAACCATCGACCTCACCGTCGGGGCCGCATCGTGCGGAGTCGGAGGCCGAGACAGAGAACAGAGACCGGAGACCGATTCCGACATCCGATTCCGATACCGATACCGATACCGATGACCGATTCCGATACCGACTCCGATGAGGTCAATCTGCGTTCCCGTCGTTCTCCTTTTCCTGCCTTCCTGCACTTCCTGCCTTCCTTGCCGTTTCTCGCCGTCGGAACTCGCCAGCGGTGTCGAGCAGCCTCGCCGGGCACGGGACCGGGACCGGGAACGGGCACGGGTACGGGAACGGGTACGGGTACGGTACAATGATACTCATTCGATCCGATCGTTCGATTCTGCGAGGAGCTCCGATGCCACCACTTCGACGTCCTGCCGCGTTCGCTCTCCCGCTCGCCCTCGTCTGCTGTCTCGCGTTGCCCGCTCGAGGCGACGATGCATCCGAGGTCGATGTCCCCACTGTCGATGTCGTCGACGGTGTCGTGTTCTCGGCGCCCGACGGGGTGGAGTTGCGGCTCGCGTATGCGGTGCCGTCGCGTGGCAAGGGGCCGTTTCCCGTCGTCCTCTGCACCCACGGCGGTGGGTGGCGCGCCGGGTCGCGGGATGCGTACAGCTCCCTGGTAAGGACGCTCGCGCGTCGTGGATTCGCGGCGGTGACGACGAGCTATCGCTTTACCGAGAGGAGCGCCTGGCCGGCGCAGCTTCGCGACGTGCTCGCGGCGCGGGCGTGGATCGTCGACAACTCCTCGCGGCTCGGTTTCGACCCGCATCGCATCGGCGTTCTCGGCGCCTCGGCCGGCGGGCACCTCTCGCTGATGCTCGGGCTGTTGCCCGATCGCGGGCTCGGCGAGCCGCGCCTCGTCGAGGCGGTGGTGAATTACTTCGGGCCGACCGAGATGACGCGCGGCGACGCGTTCGCGCCGGAGGTCGATCCGCTGGTCGTCGCGCTCGCCGGCGGGCCGCGCTCGGCGGAGAGGGCGGCGATCTATCGGTCGCTCTCCCCGGTGACTCACGTGACTCCCGGCGACGCGCCCGTGCTGACGTTTCACGGCAGCGCCGATCGGATCGTGCCGGTGGCGCAGGCGCGGATCCTGCACGAGGCGCTCGACGGGGCGGGCATCTTGAACCGTCTCGACGTGCTCGACGGCCGTGACCACGGGTGGGGCGGCAAGGACCGCGAGGCCACGCGGGATGCCTCGATCGCCTTTCTTCACGCCTACCTGCGGGGATCGGAGCACGACCTCGTCGCCGCGGAGGACTTCGACGCCGGCGCCGACCTCTGGGAGATGACGGACTC
>JBFFXF010000437.1:0-3874 GCA_041569895.1 Planctomycetota bacterium
CGTCGAGGCGGCACGCTCGGCGAGCCTGGGAGCGGCCGGCACCCCGGTGGCGTGGAACGCGCTGGCCGAGAGCCGCGAGGCCGGCACGTGGGAGACCTTCGCTCTCGATCCGTCCGCCCTGCGCGCCGGCGACAACGTGCTGGCAGTCCAGGTCCACAACACCTCGATCGACTCGAGTGATCTCTCGTTCGATGCGGAGCTCTTCAGCAGCGCCACGCTGATCGGCGCGGGCGAGTCATGGAGGTACCTTCCCGCGCACGCGCCGTTCCCCGCCGGCTGGACGTCGATCGCGTTCGACGACGACGCCTGGCTCACCGGCGAGACCGGCATCGGCTACGGAGACGACGACGACACGACGCAGCTCGGGGAGATGCGCGGCGAGCACCTCGCCGTGCTGTGCCGCAAGACGTTCGCCGTCGAGAGCCCCGAGACCCTCGACGACCTCGTGCTCACCGTGACGTACGACGACGGGCTCGTCGTCCATCTCAACGGCGAGGAGACGGCGCGCGTCAACATGCCGCCGGGGCCCATCGACCACACCACGGCGGCGCTCGAGCACGTCGAGTCGGCGACGGCCGCGATCTCGATCGCTGCGGCGGCGCTCGTCCGGGGCGCCAACGTGCTCGCCGTCAGCGTGCACAACGCGTCGCTCGCGAGCTCCGACCTCTCGTTTCGTCCGGTCCTCGGTCTGCGTGTCTTCTCCGAGGTCGGGGACTGCGCACCGGAGTTCCGGCGGGGCGACGCGTCGGGCGATGGGCGTCTCGACGTGGCCGACGCGGTGAAGATCCTCGTCCACCTCTTCCGCGACGCCGACATCGCCTGCCCTGACGGGGCCGACGTCGACGACGACGGCGCGGTGGCGATCACCGACGCGATCTCGTTCCTCGATTTCCTCTTCCGCGGCGGCGCGCAGCCGCCGGCGCCGGGACCGACCTGCGGGGAGGACCCGACGCCGGACGGGCTCGACCCGTGCGTCGGGACGGCGTGCGCGGCGGCTGGATAGCCGGGCGCGCCCGTCCTCACTCGCAGAAGGGATAGCCCTCGCAATCGATCTCCTCGTCGCCCTCGTCGACGCCGCAGTCCGGCCACGGGTCCTGGGGCGGGAGGCCTCCGAGGAAGAGGTAGGCGAGCAGTCCGACCGAGTCGGAGATCTCGTTGACGCCGTTGTCGTTGACGTCGGCCGCGTCGCGGCACTCGAGCACCGCGCCACCGAGGAACATGAACTGCAGCATGTGGATCGCGTCCGAGACGTCGATCGAGCCGTCGATGTTCGAGTCGCCGCGGACGAACCGGACGGGCGGCGCGACGTGGATGCCACCCGACAGCAGGGTGCCGGGAAGCCGTGGCTCGCCGGAATCGGTGACCTCGCACTCGAGGGGACCGAACTCGGTCTGCTGCTCGGCGAGCTCGAGACGGACAAACGTCCCGGGTTCGACGTCGGGCGCGATGCGACCGAGGACGTTGACCACCACCTGCTCGCTGCCGGGCGCGAACGCGATCGGCTGGATGAACGACGGCATGAATCCGAGACGGAAGAGTCCCTCCCCGGGGAAGTCGAGCAGTCCCAGGAAGCCGATGCGGATGTCCGGCGCCGAGAGCCCCAGCGCCCCGCCCTGAAGGCTGCGCTCGACGAGCTGCACGTCACCACGCGGATCGATCGGCGTGAAGACCCGCGAATCGTAGCGGACGACGATCTGGAACGCGTTGAGCAACGCGTCGCTGCGCGAGAGGAGCGGCACGGCGACGAGCTCGCCCGGAAGAGCCTCGACTTCGGCGAGCCGCAACGTGTCGTCGGTCACCGGCGGCGGGGACAGCTCGTACGACCGACAGTCGATGTCGTCCTCGGTGGGGTCGGGGCCGATCCCGGGAAAGGGCGGCGGGATCTCCTGGTCGCCCGAGAAGAGCTTCAGGATGATCACGACGCCGTCGCGGATGTCCCAGCGGCCGTTGTCGTCGGCGTCCGCGGCGTCGAGGCACGGCGGCTCGGGACCGCCGAAGAGGAACATCACCGCGCCCGCCGCGTCGGTGATCGACAGCCGCCCGTCGGCGTTGAAGTCGCCTCGCATGAAGTCGACAGCCCCGGCGCGAGGAGTTGCCAGGAGAAGCATGACGGGAAGGACGAAGGAAACCGACACGGCCGAGCGCAAAGTGCTGTCCATGGGCCAACCTCCCGACTCGAGGATAATCGACCTCCGGGCGGCCAGCAAGAACCGTCGGGCGCGAGTCGAAAGCCACGCGCGTCAGCGCACCTCGATGATCGGCATCGGCCGCGGATCGACGAACGGGTCGGGCGCGCGCGCCGAGCGCAGGCGGAGGACCTTGCGTCCGTCGCGCAGCTCGTCGACGACGACGCGGATGCCGTTCGCCTCGAGGATCGCCTGCAGCAGCTCCTCGTCGGCGTCCCGGATCGGCGCGACGATGGTGATCGTCCCCTCGAGCAGATCCCGATCCTGCGAGTCGATCAGCAGCGGCAGCCCGACGTACTCGGAGTAGAAGCGGATGAAGTCGCGCGCGGGAAAGTCACCCTCGATCAGAAAGACGCGCCTCGACGCCTCGAGCCCGGACGGGACGACCGGCGAAGCGTCAGTCACCGACACCGTCTCGGGGTCGGAGTCGGCCTCGGAGTCGGTGTCGGAATCGGAATCGGTGTCAGAATCGGAATCGGTATCGGAATCGGTATCGGAGTCGGTGTCGGAGTCGGTGTCGGAGTCGGCCTCGGTCTCTGCCTCTGTCTCGGATCTCGAGGACGACGACGAGCGCGCCTGCTTCGACGGCCTCTCAATCCCGCGGTCCTCCTGAACCGGCCGCGTCTCGAGACCGAGCAGCACGCCCAGCGACACCAGCACCGCCGGCACGATCACCCGCCACGCTCGCATCGATCGACTCCGTTCTTCGCGGCCTCTCTCCGAGGATCTTCCCGGTGATCATCACACCGCTCGTCCGGAATGAAAAGCGCAGCAAATCCCTTGCCATGCACGGCGGGACCGCACTGGCAGCGAGGTTGCGTCTGCAGAAACGATGGGGGAGGCGAAGAAGCACACACCGGCGTATCGGCAGCGAACACGGCCCGGTTACCGGGCCGCCGGCCGAACCGCGCCCGATCACGCCCCCGCGTCCGAAGCCGCGTCCACGCCCCGGCGCTTCTCGATCGGCCCCCAGATGGCGTCGACCGCGGCGGCGGCGTCGACCTGCTCGTCCCACCAGGTAGCGAGGCTGCGGATGGCGGCGAGCTCGAATCGGTCGCCCTCGAAGTCCTCCTCGAACCAGGGCACGCAGTTGACCGCGTCGGGAAGGAAGCCCATCGGAGCGCAGCCCCCGAAGCGAAGCCGCAGCCCGTCGCTCGGCAGGCAGGGAGTCGGCAGGCTGTCCGGCCGGGGCACCTCCTTGCGGATCGCCTCGACGATCGCCCGGCACTGACTCGGAATCTCTCGCGTCAACGGCACGGCTGCCTGCCCCTGCAGCACGACAGGCGACGATACGGGCACGCACCGCAAGCGGCACCTCGTCGCCTCAGTCCTCGAAGAGCCACGATACGGGAGTATACAACACGAGCGAGATGGGGTCCCCACGACAACCCGGGTGCCAGCCGCCCTGCCGTAAGTCACCAACGAACATGGCCTTCTGAGCGTCCCGGCAGAAGGGACGGACGTGGGGCCTTTCGCGCGTCCGGCATCTCCCAGCGTCACCGGATCGTTTGCCCGACTTCGTCCGCCGGGAGCCCCGCGCGACGACACAACTCGCTTGCCTGGTCCCGATGGGCGTGGCATGCTGACCGATGCCATCCGCTCTCCGGCGTGGTCGGGGTTCTCCGGACCCGAATACGGGTTCAATCAGATGAGGGACGAGTATGGACGAGCGACAGCTGATCAACGAC
>JBFFXF010000438.1:0-3796 GCA_041569895.1 Planctomycetota bacterium
CGTGACCCGTTCCCGTTCCCGTTCCCGTCCCCGTTCCCGTGCCCGTTCCCGTGCCCGAAGGCGCTCGTCGTTGTCACCGTGCTCGACGTCGGGGCCGAGCGATCGGAGTCCGGGACCGAGACAGGGGACCGAGACGGAGGACCGATTCCGAGACCGAGATCCGATTCCGACTCCGATTCCGATTCCGAGACCGAGACCGATGACCGAACCCGAGACCGACTCTCGTCAATCTGCGTAATCTGTGTAATCTGTGTAATCTGCGTTCCCGTCCTCGTCGCCCGTCGGCCGCGCTTTCGCTCCCCTGCGTTCCCTTCTCTCTCTTCCTTTCCTGCCTTCCTGCTCTTCCTGCCTTCCTTGCCCAGTCTACCGTTTGGAGCTTCGCCAGCGCAGTCGAGCAGCTGTTCGGGAACGGGAACGGGAGGGACGGTTACTCGGAAGCGCGTGCCTTCCTCGTACACAACACCGTATTTCGCGCCAGCATCGCCACCGTGATCGGGCCGATGCCGCCCGGGACCGGGGTGATCCACGACGCTTTTGCGGCGACGCTGTCGAAGTCGACGTCGCCGACGATGCGTCGCTCCTTGCCGCCGCCGGAGTCGCCCCCGATCTCGCTGATGCCGACGTCGATGACGACCGCGTCCTCCTTCACCATCTCCGCCGTCACCAGACCGGGCTTGCCGACCGCCACGATGAGGATGTCCGCCTCGATCGTGTGCGAGGCGAGGTCGCGTGTCGCGACGTGGCAGGTGGTCGTCGTCGCGAGGTCGCGCAGGAGGCAGAGCGTCACCGGTTTGCCGACGATGTCGGAGTGGCCGACGATCACGGCCCTGGCGCCCTCGACGCGGACGCCGGTCGACTGGATCGCCTCGAGCACGGCGAGCGCCGAGCACGGGCCGATCTCGCCGCGGTTGTAGATGAGGTTGCCGAGGTTGAACGGTCCCACCCCCTCGACGTCCTTGTGCGGCAGGATGGTCTCCTGCACGTGGATCGGATTGACGTTTCCGGGAACGGGGAGCGTCACCATGATGCCGGTGATCGTCGGGTTGTCGTTGAAGGAGTTGATGTGCGCCAGGAGGTCGCCCTCGTCGGTCTCGGCGTCGAGGTGCATCAGCGTGTGGCGGATGCCGAGCCGCCGGAAACGACGGCTCTGGCTGCGCGTGTAGAGCTCGGTCGCCGCGTCCTCGCCGACCTGCAGTGTGACGAGGTGCGGGAAGATGTTCCGCGATCGGAGCTCGCGGACGTCCGACGCGACGCGCTCCTCGATCGTCCGGGCGATCTTCTTCCCGTCGATGATCCTGGCTTTTCTGCTTTCTGCCACGCCTTCCCTCCCGCAAAAGGGCGAGTATAATACTTCCTTCTATCCGACGATTCAAACGCGCCGGGAACCAGCCACCGGAGCGCGCAACCGACAGTACGAGGTACCATGGGACAGGATCAGACCGCGAGGGCGAAGCTCAAGCGTCGCCGTCGCTACAACAAGCGCAAGAAGCAGCGGATCAAGGAGGAGATCGCCAAGGCGGCGAGGGCGAAGAAGCGCGCGGCCGCGGAGGAGTCGGCCTCCTGAGGTCGCGCGGGGCGCCGGGCAGCCCGTCCGGCGCCGGGAGAGAGGGAGGCGCGGTCCGGTTCGCGACCGGCCAAGGTGAAGGGGAGGAGGACCCTACAGTTGCAGAAAGGCAGGCGCTTCGGTCGTCCTCGAAATCGCGGCCGTTCCGAGCCGCGCTGTCGTCTCAGCAGATCCCACCCCGAGTGAGGTTCGCCGAAAACCGAAAAGCAGTCCGTGCGGGCGGTCGGGCACGGGAACGGGTACGGGAACGGGTACGGGAACGAGTTGGGGGAGGAGAACATGGTGGCGATACGCGTGCTCCCGCCCGAGATCGTCAACCGCATCGCGGCGGGCGAGGTGGTCGAGCGGCCTGCGTCGGTCGTCAAGGAGCTCATCGAGAACGCCATCGACGCGGGCGCCGACGAGATCGCCCTGCACGTCGAGGACGGCGGCAAGAAGCGGATCCGCGTGCGCGACAACGGCGGGGGCATGACTCCCGAGGACCTGCCGCTCGCCTTCCAGAGTCACTCGACGTCGAAGCTCCCCCTCCTCGACAGCCCCGAGACCGCCTCCGGGCTCGACCTCTTCATGATCGAGACGCTCGGGTTTCGGGGCGAGGCGCTCGCGAGCATCGCCTCGGTGGCCGAGATCGAGGTCACCTCGCGAACGGCCGGCTCGGAGTGCGCGTATCGATTCCGTCCGGGACCCTCCGCGGCCGGTCCGGAGCCCTCGGCCGCGCCGCCCGGCACGACCGTCGATGTGCGCAACATCTTCTCGAAACTGCCGGCGCGGCGGAAGTTCCTCCGCGCGACGTCGACCGAGCTGTCGCACGTCGTCGAGCAGGTGGTCCGTCTCGCGCTCGCGCACCCCGAAGTGGCGTTCTCGATGACCCACGGGAAGCGAGAGGTGCTCGACGTGCCGCGCTCGGACGGGCTCGCGTCGCGCGTCGCGAGGATCCTCGGCGAGGAGAGGGCGCGCGATCTGATCGAGATCCCCGCCCGCGATCACGACGGCGTTCGTGTGCAGGGTCTGGTCGCCCCGCCTCACATCCACCGCTCCGACGCGAAGGGCCAGAACTTCTTCGTCAACGGTCGATGGGTGCGCGACCGCGTCCTCGCGCACGCGGTCCGTGAGGCGTACTCGCGCTACCAGATCCCGGGGAGGCAGCCGATCGCCTACCTCCTCGTCGACGTGCCGCGCGAGCAGGTGGACGTCAATGTCCACCCGCAGAAGACCGAGATCCGGTTCCACGACTCGCGGCGCGTCCACCGGGCGGTGCACGCCGCCGTGTCGGAGGCCCTCGAGGGCGTCGGCGTGCGCCCGGCGAGAGCTCGGGAGGCTCCAGCGCAGGTCTCCGGGACCGGCGCCGCGGCGCCGCCCTCGCCGGGCGCTCGGGCGGCGGTTCGGGCGGCGTTTCAGGAACGAGTCGAGAAGATCCGCGACGCCACCCGCGACCACTTCGACCTGCCGGCCCGCGGTGAACGCGGCGCGAGACCCGCGACGAGGCGCCCCGCCGGCACGACCGTCGATCCGACCCCCGTCGCGCCCCCGCGCCAGGCGGCGGCGAATCGCATGCAGACCGGCGCCCCGTCGCGCCCGCGCGCGATCCAGGTGCTGCGCGAGTTCATCGTCACCGAGTCGGACGAGGGTCTGCTGCTCATCGACCAGCACGCGCTCCACGAGAAGGTGCTCCACGAGCGCATCCTGCGCCAGCTTCGCGACGCGTCCGTGCCCGCCCAGCGGCTCCTCCTGCCCGAGGTCGTCGCGCTTCCCGACGAGCTCGCGCCGTTCGTGCCGCGGCTGATCGAGCTGATGGCGCGGTTCGGTTTCGAGCTCGAGCCGTTCGGCGACCGCGAGGTGGCGATCCAGGCCATCCCCGTGGTCATCGACCGCGAGCCGGCGCGTGACATCATCCGGGAGGTCGCGGACTGGATCCGGGACGATCCTCGCGGCGACGAGGAGGGCGCCGGCGGCGTCGTCGACGAGATCCTGCACCGCGTCGCCTCGCTGATGGCCTGCAAGCAGGCCGTCAAGGCCGGCACGTCCCTCGGCGACGAGGAGATCGCGGCGCTCCTCGAGGAGAGCGACGCCGCCACCGATCCGCGCTACTGCCCCCACGGCCGGCCGACGGCGATTGTCCTGACACGGGGCGAACTGGAGAGGCGGTTTGACCGAAGATGATCGTTGGGGGACCTTGTCTGAGGGCTGGGACAAAGACGGGGGACCGAGGACGGAGACCGAGACAGAGACCGA
>JBFFXF010000439.1:0-3746 GCA_041569895.1 Planctomycetota bacterium
GCCCGCCGAGGACGGCGCCGGTGACAACTTCCTCGGCGGACGCGCGCGCAGCAAGGAAGAGGAGGAGATGGCCATCCGGAAGCTCAACGATCCGATCCGGATGTACTTCTCGCAGATGTCCGACATCCCGCTGCTGACGCGGGAGCAGGAGATCAGCGTGGCGAAGGAGATCGAGTCGTCGCGGGACCGTCTGCGCGAGCTCGTGTTGACGACCTTCTTCGGTCAGAAGAAGGCGAACGAGGTCCTCCACCTGATCCTCAAGAAGGACCTGCCGATCGAGAAGGCTCTCGACGTCAACCTCTCGCGCAAGGGAGAGCGCGGTGAGTTCCTCACCGACATGGAGAAGTCCGTGAAGGTGATCGATCGCAACCTCGAGCGCAACGTCGCGGACTTCGCCCTCCTCGGCCGGCGCAACGGCAAGAATCGCGAGGACAAGACCGCGATCGCCCGCCGCATCACCCGCCGCCTGCAGCGGAACTTCAAGGAGATCGAGAAGTACCACGTCAAGATGAAGTACATCACGCGCTGGAAGAACGCCCTCCGCGCCATGGCGGCGGAGGTGCGACGCGCGGTTCCGAATCCGAGGAGCCAGGCGCGGCTGCGCGGCGATCCCGACATCGAGCACATCAACGAGTGGCTTCTCGAGAGCTACAAGTCCTTCCTCGGCCGCGTCGAGAAGGTGATCCACGAGTTCCACCGCTACGAGCAGGCGAAGAGCGGCCTCTCGAAGGGCAACCTGCGGCTGGTCGTGAGCGTCGCGAAGCGGTACCGCAAGCGCGGCCTCTCGTTCCTCGACCTGATCCAGGAGGGGAACACCGGCCTGATGCGCGCCACCGAGAAGTTCGAGTACCGCAAGGGCTACAAGTTCTCCACCTACGCGACGTGGTGGATCCGGCAGGCGATCTCGAGGGCGATCGCGGAGAAGTCGCGGCTCGTCCGGCTTCCCGTGTACATGTCGGACATCCTCACGAAGATCATGAACGTCAGTCGCGAGCTGACGTACCGCAACGGACAGCCGCCGAGCGTGGGCGAGATCGCCGACGCCAT
This sequence comes from Planctomycetota bacterium, assembly GCA_041569895.1. Lineage (GTDB taxonomy): Bacteria > Planctomycetota > UBA8108 > UBA8108 > JACQVS01 > JBFFXF01. Next base: position 1,048 of record JBFFXF010000439.1, read on the forward strand.
CGAGCTGCCGGCCGAGGAGGTCCGCAAGGTGCTCAAGCTCTCGCGACCCCCGGTGTCGCTCAACATGTCGCTCGGAGACGAGGACGACTGCGCTCTCGGCGACTTCCTCGAGGACCAGCGGATCGATTCGCCGACCAACACGGTGACGTATGAGATGCTGCGACAAAGGATCGAGGAAATCCTGCACACGCTCAGCATGCGCGAGCGCGAGGTGATCAAGCTCCGGTTCGGCATCGGGCGAGACAGCACGTACACGCTGGAGGAGCTCGGAAAGAAGTTCAACGTCACCCGGGAGCGGATCCGCCAGATCGAAATCCGCGCGCTGAAGAAGCTCCAGCACCCGGTTCGAAGCCGCAAGCTCGAGGGATTCCTCGAGTAGAACGGAATCCCTTCCTTCACGACGCGCAGCCGGAACCTCTCCTCGACCGCCACTGCGGTCCCCTCTCCCCGCAGGACGCGGCCGCCCCGGCTGCGCGCTTTTCCGTGCCACAGCCCGGCCGGCGGCCCGGGGACGGTCCGCAGATTACGCAGAGTCCGCAGAGTGACGCAGATCGAGGGAGACGCCGTCTCTCAGGGCTGATCTCGGATCTCGGATCTCGGATCTCGGAATCGGTGTCGGTATCGGTATCGGAGTCGGAGTCGGTTCTCTGTCGCACGGCGACGGTGACGACAATGGAGACGGAACACGGATACGAGCACGAGCACAGGCCCAACCCTGACCTGGACGGTGGCCGTGACCCGTGGACCGTGGACCGTGTGCCGTGACCGTGACCGTCTTGGCGTCGTCCAGCGAGTTTTGTCAATCACGACGGGCGCTTTCGGGAACGGGCACGGGCACGGGAATGGGTACGTTTTTGCAACGCTGGGATCGGAGTCGGAATCGGAATCGGAATCGGAATCGACGTCGGAATCGGAATCCGGACGTTTCGAGGACGAGGACGAGGACGAGGACGAGCAGAACGAGAGTGTCATCATCAGCGCCGACTGTTTAGGATCTCGAGTGCCCGGAGAGTAGGAGACCATGTACCGATTCGTCGAATGTGTCGTCGCCGTCGCCGAGGGTCGTGATGCGGCGCTCCTGGCGGAGCTCGAGGCGGCCCTCGAGGAGCCGGGCCTGGCCCTGCTCCTGCGCGACGTCGACGAGCGCAACGGGCGCACGGTGATGACGCTTGTCGGCGCCGGCGAGGCGGTGCGGCGTGCGGTGGTCCGCTGCGCGCGGAAGGCGATCGAGAGGATCGACGTGACGGCGGGGCGGAGCGCGTGGCCGGTTCGCGGCGCCGTCGACGGGGTCTGGATCCGACCGCTGGCGGGCGGCGCGGACCTCGAGGCTTGCCGGGCCCTGGCCGACGCCATCCGCGCCGCCATCGCGGACCGCACCGGCGAGGCCGTCCGCGTCGAGGCGTGCGAGCCGTCGACGACGGTGCACCTCGTGCTCGAGGGAGCCGGGGAGGCGGCGCACCGGATCGCGGCGCAGCTCGGCGAGGACGCGAGAATCGAGCGGTCGCTCTGCTTTCCGACCGGTGACGACCGCACCTCGCAGCTCTCCGTGGACGTTCGGGCGACGCGCGATGACTCGATCGCGACCATCCTCGAGTCGATCACCGCCGCCGCGGCCGCCGCCGGGCTGCGCGTGATCGAACGACGCATCGTCGGCGCGGTGCGTCGCGACGCGCTCGCGGCCGTTCTCGGCGACGCCGCGACCGGACCGGGACGACCGGAGGAACGCATCCTCGAGGATCTCGTCGAGCGCTGCGGAGTCCGCGATTTCCCGCAGCGCCTCGGCTCGGCGTTCCCCGTTCCCGGTGGCGGCGCAGCCGCGGCGCGCGCCGGCCACCTGGCGGCGCGCCTCGCCGAGAAGGTGATCCGTGTCTCCCTCCGCAGCAAGAGCTCGCTGCCGATCAGGGACCGACTCGAGCCCCTCCTCGACGCCGCGCTGCGGGCGGCGCGTCGTTTCGAGCAGCTCGACGACGAGGACCAGGCCGCCTTCCACGACCTCCTCGAGGCGATGCGCTCCCCGCGCCGGACGGAGGAGGAGCGAGCAGCGCGAGACGCGGCGATGGCCCGCGCCGCGACCCGCGCCGTCCTGGCGCCCGTCGAGACCATGGAGACCGTGGTGGAGACCCTCGACATCCTCGACCACCTGACGGGCCACGCGACCGAGGGCCACGTCCGCGCGGAGAGCGACCTCGGCGCCGCGGCCGAGCTCGCACGATCGGTGTTCACGGCGGTCGAGTGGAACGTCCGCGCCAACCTCCCCTTCCTCGGCGACTCCCCATCACCGGACGACATCACCACCCGCGTCGAGAGCCTCCGCCAGCAGATGGAAACGACCTACGCGGCCACGGTGGAACGGTTGCGGGGTATCGTGGATCGGTAATCCCGTCCCCGTGCCCGATCGTCCTCGTCCTCGTCCTCGTCCTCGAGACAGAGACAGAGATCAGAGATCAGAGACCACAATCGGAATCGGTCATCGGAATCGGTCATCGGAATCGGAATCGGAATCGGAGTCCGAATCGAAACCGGCCCCCGCTCCCGGTCAGCCCTCCCCATCCTCCCCACGCGACCCGATCGGCGCGCTGACTCCCTCGGGATCGTCGGTGTCGTCCGCGCCGGGCGCGCCCGGTGGCTGGCCGGTGATCTCCTCGGCTCCGGGGACCGGGAAGAGGTCGGCGGGGTCCGGGATGGCGATCTCCTCGAGA
>JBFFXF010000440.1:0-3664 GCA_041569895.1 Planctomycetota bacterium
GGGGACGGGGACGGGAACGGCGTGAGCGGGGCACGGGGTGTTGACCCCGTGCCCGCGAAGGGGAGTCCTACTTCTTGTCGTGGGGGTTCTTGCTCGCGTCCGGCACGACGACCGGGCGGGGGCCGGTGGTCTTCGGGCGGCTGCCCTCGGGCGGGGCGGGCGGAACCACGTCGGCGGACGACGGTGCCGGGGCGCCGCCACGTGCGCCGCGGTTGCGCTGGAACTGCTCGAACGCCCGGCGCATCGCCACGTTCCCGCCGGATCCTCGCCCGCCACCGACGCCACCGGTGAAGTCGACGCCCGCGGGCTTCTCGAAGATGGCGTCGCTCAGACCGGTGTTGAAGGCGATGGCCGTATACTTGCGCTCCGAGTCGAGGTCCTCGCCGGTGAAGATCTTCTGGTGCAGGGCGACCTTGATCTTCTTGGAGGGGTCGTTCTTGAAGGGGATGTCGCGGTAGAGCAGGTAGCGGTTCGTCTTCGTCACCTGCCCGGACTGGTCCTGGTCGGTCCACTTCTTCTCCAGGAGCAGGCCGGTGGCCTTCGAGAACGCGTAGGTCGAGATGCTGACGCCGTGGAAGTCGGTCGCCTGCACGAGGTCGACCGCCTCGCCGTCGATATCGCCATCGCCGATGTGGCGGAGCGTGTAGCCGTCCTCCTGCCAGTGCAGGAAGAAGTCGTCGATCGGCTTGTCCCAGACGAAGATGCTCAGCGTGCGGCCCTCGAGCGGCGACACCGTCCCGAACATCTGCACCCACCCGTCATAGCCGTCGTACACCTGCACGAACTGCAGCTCCTGGTCGGCGATCTTGAATCCAGGCAGGTTCCACTCCTCGCGGATCTTGTAGTCCCGCTTGAGGTAGAGCTTGAGCTCCGCCTTGGTCTCGCCGGCCATGGCGTGCTTGACGGTCTCGAACGTCACCGACTTGTCCCGGATGGCGTCGAGGACGTCTCGGCCGCCGATCGCCTCGATGTACCGATCGACGATGGCCACCGCCCGCGGGTCGTTTTCGGGCTGCGGGAGGTCGATCTGCTTCGGCTGGATCGGGAAGTTGCGCACCTTCTCGGCGTCCTGCGGGGCGCCGAGAAGGGCCGGAGCGACGCAGAGCGACAGGAGAATCGCGGCCGTCGCGGCGACGCGCGGGGAGATCGAATGGGTCGAGGGCATCGTGGAGTCCTTTCTGGCTCTCTGGAATCTCGCTGTTCGGAGGGGCACCGGAGTGCCGCCGGGAAGACGCGTGCCGGCCCGCGTCCGGATCCCGCCCCGCGCGTCGCGGTCAGGCCGCGGCAGCCGGGCGGAGCGAGGGCGAACGGGGCCGTCTCTCGGTGATGAGAGTATCCCCGCACGGCGATTTTCGTAAGAGTCTCTCCCGGCGAGCCGATCGCCAGAGGACCGGCGGCATCCCGGCTCGACCGGATGCGCGGATGCGCCGGGACCGTCCGCGGCGGCAGCGATCAGTGCTGGGTGGTGGTGGCGGTCTCGTCGGGCTCCGACTCCGCCCGCCGCGGCTCCGGGGCGCCGTCCACGACGAATCCGTAGCCCTCCGACCGCAGCCAGGAGACCACGTCGTCGATCGGCACGAAGAGCCCCATGTGGGGCACGACCACCGGGCGTGACTTACCGTAAGTGTAAATCATGCTGGAGATTCCGACGAGCTCGCAGGTGTCGGCGGTGAAGACGCCGCCGCCGGAATTGCCGAAGAACGTCGGCGCGTTGATCATCCAGAACTTCTGGCTGCCGACCTGCTTGTCCTTCGAGGAGATCTCTCCGTGGCTCGGCAGCGGGTTGTTGCCGAGCGGGCACCCGACCGCGTAGACGCGCGAGAAGAGCTTGACGCTGCCGAGCTGGCGCCTCGGAAAGAGACGCGCGACGTGGTCGATCTTCTCGGTGGTGTCGAGCCGCAGGAGCGCCAGATCGCGCTCCTCGTCGTAGACCTCGACCTCCGCGCTGTACTGTCGCATGAGGCCCGGACGCTCGGGGTCGAGGATGTGGAGCCGCTCGACGCGCCCCTCGGGGAAACGCGAGCCGAGAATCTCCATGACGACGTGCGCGGCGGTGACGACGAAGGTGGTGTGGGGCGTGTCGCCGCCGCCATCGCCTTCCTGCTTCTCGGCCTCCTCGGCGGCCGCGCCGGTGGCCGGGCGGGAGTAGAGGACGACACCGCTGCCGACGGTGCCGTCGCCCTTGAGCTGCACGATCGGGTGCAGGAGGGCGCGCTCCATCCAGCCCGGATCACGACCGAGCACCTTGCCGACCTGCGCCTCGACCCGCGCGATGCGCTGATCGTAGAGGTGCGACTGATCGAGGATGCGCTCGAGCGCCCCCTCGTATCGTTCGAGTTCGTCGTCCAACGACGTCGCCAGCTGCTCCTCGCGCGAGGCGATCAGACGGGTGATGTTCTGGCGCTGACTCTGCAGGTAGGCCGCCGACTGCTGCAGCCCCTGCTGGATGTCGGCGAGCTGACGCTGCGACTCCTCGACCACATCGGCGATGTGGAGTCTCGTCCGATCCACCTCGCCCTGGTGCTCATCGAGCGCGTGCGCGACCTGCTCGGACTGCGAGCGCACGACGTCCAGCTGGTGCTGGACGAGGAGCATACACAGCGCCAGGATGGACACCTTCACGGCCTCGAGGCCCCACCGTCTGATTCGGGATCGCATGAAGAGTCCTCCCTCGATCGTGTCCCTTCTTCCCTTTTTCGTGCGTCGGGCGTGGTCAGATTGACACCTGACGTGAAAAGTCGCCGACCGACCCCGATCGGCACCCGGACGCAGGGAGACCCAAGTTTGGCCTACGAGGAGGATACGATGGCCCGCCGATCGCCGGCAAACCGCCCCGCCGCCGCCGTAAGATCCGCCCGCAGAACGAGTCAGGACGACTCGTCGGGGGCGACATCGGCGAGCAGGATGTTGACGATGCGGCCCGGCACGGCGACGACACGCTTTATCGACCTTCCGGCGAGGATCTCCCGGACGCTGTCGTGCTGCGTCACCTGGCTCTCGAGCCGCTCGCTGGAGAGGCCGCTCGGGACGCTCAGGGACAGCCGGACCCGGTCGTCGATCTTCACCGGGATCTCCACCTCGGGCGGGTGGAGCAGCTCGCTGCTCGGCTCGGGCCATGCCTGCGCGGCGATGTCGCCGGAGGCCCCCGACGCGGTCCAGAGCTCGGCGGCGAGGTGCGGCGCCAGCGGCGAGAGAAGCACCAGCACGGTCTGGATCGACCCGCGGTCCATCTCCTCCCGCGTCGTCTCCGGTGACCGCATGAACTTCAGGAAGGAGCAGAAGGCGCTGACCGCCTTGTGGAAGCGACAGCGCCGGAGGGCGCGCGTGATGTCGTCGATGAGGTGGTGCTTGGCGACGAGCACGCGCCGCGAGACGAACTTGCCCTCGGCGATGCGGTCCTGGATCTCGTCCCAGAGCCGCCGCAGGAGCCGGTGCGCGGCGGCGACGTCCTGCTCGCGGAACGGCAGCTCGCGGGAGACCTCGACGCGGGAGAGGAGATAGACCCGCACCGCGTCGACGCCGTACTTCTCGATCAGCGCCGCGGGGTCCGGAAGTGCGTCGCCCGCCGCGCGACCGGACGCCGCGCCACCGGACGCCGCGCCACCGGACGCCGCGCCACCGGACGCCGCGCCACCGGACGCCACGCCACCGGACGCCACGCGAC
>JBFFXF010000441.1:0-3623 GCA_041569895.1 Planctomycetota bacterium
CGGCGCCGGCGAGCGGGACGTCTGGGAGGTCCGCGCCCGGGTCGGGTCGCCGGAGCGAGCCGTCGCACTCGCGAACACCGTGGCCGAGAAGGCCGTGTCGCATCTCTCGAGGTTGCTCTCCACACGCCGCGCCGCGCTTCTCGACGAGCTGCGCGGTCGGGTGTCGGTCGCCGAGCAGGAGTGGCGCGAGGCGACCGCGGCGCAGCTCGAGAGCTCGCGCAAGCACGGTGTCACTGCCCTGACGAAGCGGGAGGGTCTGCTCCGCAAACTGCTCGTCGAGGCCGAGGAGGAGATTCACGGCATCGAGGCGAGGCGACTGGCGCTCTCGCACCGGATCCGCCAGGAGGCGATCCACCGGAACGTGATCTTGGACGGACGCGCGCTGCCGGGACCGGAGGACGCCGAGCCGGAGAGTCGCGCGCCCCGCGACGATGGCTCCGCACGGACGCCCCGCTCGATCCGCTCCGCGAGCGGCGATCGGTCCACTGCGGTCTCGAAGGAGGACATCACGGCGCTCGAGGAGGAACTGGCTCGCGCGCGGCTCGAGAACGAGGTGCTGCTCGAGACCCTGCCGGCGCACCATCCGCGAGTCGCGGCGGTCGTCGACCGCATCCGCTCCCTCGAACGGCGCATCGCGGCGCTCGGCGAGTCCGCGGAGAAGACGGACACGGGAGCCGACGTGTCGCCGGCGTTGATCGAGGAGTACCGGTCGCTCGGCGAGGCGAAGGTGGTCGCCGAGAAGCGGCGTGACCACCTCTTCGCCGAGCTGCTGCGGCTTCAGGAGCTGCAGCCGGAGCTCACCGCGCAGCGTGATCGGGTCGAGAGCGCGCGGCGGGAGCTCGACGCGCTGCGAGAGAGGATCCGGCTTCACGAATCGGTCTCCGCCGCCGAGCTCGCCACGGTGCAGGTCGAAAGCCCGGCGGAGCACGCCGAGCGCGCGACGCTTCCGGGCGGCGAGTGGGCCTGGCGAGGCGGCGTCGCCGGCTGCGCGTTCCTGCTCGGTCTCTTCCTGGCGACCGCGCTCGAACGCGTCGACACGCGCTTCCGGTCCGATCACGACGTCGAGCGGCTGCTCCGGCTGCCGCTCCTCGGCGTGATCCCGAAGGTCCCTCGCCGGGAGCTCGTCGATTTCGGGCTCGGCCGCGCCGACCAGCGCGTCGTCGAGCGGTTCAACGCGGCGGGCACCGTGCTGCGCTCCGTCGCCGGAGAGCTCGACATGAAGGTCTTCTCCGTGGCGAGCGCCAACGGCGGCGAGGGCAAGACAACGGTCGCGCTCAACACCGCGGCGGCGCTCGCGAGAAAGGGGCTCCGGGTCGCCCTCGTCGACGCGGACCTCCGCGACCCATCGGCGCACGAGATCCTCGGCGTGAACAACGACGTCGGTCTGTCGACCTACCTCGACCTCGAGCCCACGCAGGAGATCGTCGAGGGCACTCCCTACGATGCGCTCGACGACGAGGGACGGGACGATCGGGTGGTGGAGTTCCTCGAGGAGACGGCAATCGAGAGCCTCTTCATCCTGCCGTCCGGTCCACCGTGCGCCTCGCCCGTCGCGGCCATCGAGAGCCCGAAGATGGAGCGCATGCTCGCGGACCTGCGCGGCATCGTCGATTTCGTCGTCATCGACACGCCGGCCGTCATGGAGGCGGGCGAGGCGCTGACCCTCGCCGTGCTCTCCGATGCGTGTCTCCTCGTCATCGGGGCGGATCGTTGCGAGGACAGCGACGCCCTGTGGATAAAGCACCTCCTCGAGAACGTGCAGACGAGCATTGTCGGGGTGTTCCTGAACAAGGCCTCGCGAGGAACCATGAGAAAGTCGGTCCCGGGACTCGAGCCGTCGCCCGAGCCGCGGGTCCCCGTGGGAGCTTAGCGCAGCGCCGGACGCCGTCACCTCGACGCGGGCGAGGCGCGTGTCACGGAGGAATGCAGATGAACGCGGACTGGAAGCGACGATTCACCTGGGTCGACCTCGGCGACTTCGACGAGGCGTTCGAGACCGAGCCATTCCCGCCGAGGGGGCACCGCGGCAGCCTGGCGATGCTCCGCGATTCGATCGCCCGGTTCGGCGTCATCCAGCCGATCATCGCCCGCGTCAACCATGGCAAGCTGCAGGTCGTCTGCGGATACCGCCGCTGGCTCGCGGCGCAGGTCGCTGGCGTCGAGAGCGTCCCGGTCATCGTGACCCGACTCTCGGATCACGACGCCGAGCAGCTCTTCAAGGAAGAGAGCGCCGGCGCGTGGAGCACCGCCTGGAGCGAGGCGCCGCGAACGCAGCCGCAGTCGGACGCCGTCATCGAGTCGACCGGACCCGCCGCCGAGACCCGCGTCGACGTCGTCGCTCGCGAGGCCGAGCGCGCGGCAACTCCGGAGCCGGCGGAGGGTGGCGACGCCGACGCCGCGAGCGACCTCGGCGGTGCGCTGGAATCCGTCTTCCAGGAGACCTGCGGCATCTTCGCCGCAACCCGTCGCCAGCGCCGGATCGACCGCGAGGCAGTCGATTCCGTGGTCGAGCGCCTCATCGAGTTGCAGCCGATCAGTTCGGGCTATGACATTCGCGAGCTGGGTGAGAGCACCACGCTGGCGTCCGGCTGCGACACGGACGCCGCGCCGCTGGTGGCGTCGCACAGTCTGCGCGTCGCGATGCTCGCGGAGCACGTCGCGCGCCTCTCGGCGTGGTCGAACGAGGCCGTCTCGTGCCTGTCGAAGGCGGCGTTCCTGCACGATGTCGGCATGCTGGTCGTCTCCGACGAATGGCTGCAGTCGTCCCTGCTGCCGCAGCGGGTGCACGACAAGGTCCGCGTCCACACCGTCGAGGGCGAGAAGCTGGTGCTCTCGGAATGGCCGGCGGCGATCGCGGGCGCGGCGCGCGAGCATCACGAGCGCTGGGACGGCACCGGCTATCCCGGCGGACGAAAGGGGAAGGACGTCGGACTGGCGTCGCGTCTCATTGGCGTGATGGACTCCTACGCCGCGATGGTCTCGAAACGAGTCTATCGCCCCGCGTACTCCATTCGCGAGGCGATCCGCATCCTGCGCGAGTCCACCGCGGTCGGCCTCTTCGATCCCGAGCTCGTGGATCGCTTCCTCGGCTTGATGACCGAGTTCCCGGTCGGCCTGATCGGCAAGATGCCGGACGGCTCGATCGTCCGAGTTCACCGGATTCGTGAAGGTGATGAAAGGACGCACATGTTGCGAGTCCAGGACGACTCCGCGCCGCGCCGCGGACAGGTGATCTGGGCGTCGGTGAGCGAACTCGAATCGGCGCTCACCGAGATCCCGCTCGACTCCGCACCGCGCGATCCCGTCGTCGAGGCGCTCGCCGAGATCCCCTGATCCGGCATCGCGTGGGAGAGCGCTGCATGGGAGAGCGCCGGGTGGGGAGCCACGCCGAGGCGCTCCGATCGGCGGGCTCGCGCGACGATCGCGTCCGCCCCCGCAAACTCGGTCCGATAATCCTCGAGATCAGGCCGATTTTCGGGTCAGCACCGAGTGCGCGGCAAAAAAGGCGTCAAAACAGATTGAGTTTCGAAGTCGACAGACTACAATCCCGGTGAGGGAAAGGTTGCGGCAGTTCGCGTGTTCTGGTGCGGCTCCCCCGGCAACGGTTCCCGGGGGCCGCGGAG
>JBFFXF010000442.1:0-3609 GCA_041569895.1 Planctomycetota bacterium
CGGAGGACACCGGGCCGGCCCGCGGCGATGACGCCGTCTTCAGCGGATTGCTGAAGAGCGTGTCGTCCTTGCCCGATCCGGATGACGAGCCCGACTTGCCGCGCTGGCCTCCCGCTCTCTGGCGCCGCTGGCGGCGCGACGAATCGGCGTCGCGCCTCGAGCCGCTCTCACGGGACTCGCCGCCACCGCCCTGTTGGGGCGCTGCCTCCTCGCTCGATCCCTGCTTTGCCCCCGACGCCGCGCCGGACTCGACCGGCTCGGCCGCTTCGCCCGAGCCTCGCCCACGCCGCCTGCGTCGCTGTCGACGGCGTCCGGACGACGCGCCCTCCGCGCCGCCCTCGGCGCGCTGCGCGCCGCGATCCGGCCCGCGCTCCGATCCACGCCGGCCGCGCCGCCGATCGCGGTCCTCGCTGCGTCCTCCGCGACCGCCGCCGCGGGATGCTGACCGCGTCGCACGCGGTCCCTCGCGCTCGATGTCGAAACGCGTCGACTCCATGATCCGTCTCCAGTTGCCAGTTTCTTTCGGGGCGACGAGCGTCACGGCGAGCCCCTCCTTGGAGGCGCGTCCGGTCCTGCCGATGCGGTGGACGTAGGACTCGACATCGACCGGCACCTCGTAGTTGACGACAACCGCGACGTCGTCGATGTCGAGGCCCCGCGACGCGACGTCCGTCGCCACCAGCACGTGGATGTCACGGTTGCGGAACGCCTCGAGGATCTTGAATCGCAGCTCCTGCTCGTGCTCGCCGTGAAGCGCGCGGGCAGGATAGTTGTGTCCGAAGAGGTTGCGGTCGAGGTCGATCGCCTGATGACGCGTGTTGGTGAATACGATCACCGTCTCGTCCTTGTGCTCGTCGATGATCGAGAGGAGCTCCGCGAGCTTGTCCGGGAACTGCACCTCGCGGTAGACCTGGCGGATCTCGGAGACCGTCGACAGCCCCTTCGATGTCGAGTAGAGCTCCGGATCGCGCATGTACTTGGTCATCAGACGCTTGACCTCGGGCGGGATGGTCGCCGAGAAGAGCAGCGTCTGTCGCTCCTTCGGCGTGTGGTCGAGGATCGACCCGACGTCGTCGATGAAGCCCATGTCGAAGAGCCTGTCGGCCTCGTCGATCACCACCGTCTCGCACCAGACGAGCGACAGCGATCGGTCCTTCAAGAGGTCGAGGATGCGGCCGGGGGTGCCGACGACCACCTGGGAGCCCTCGCGCAGTCGGAGGATCTGCTCGCTGGCGTGGACGCCGCCGACCACCATGGCGACCTTGACCCCGCGCCCCTCGCCGAGCGCCCCGAGGACGGTCGAGACCTGTTGGGCCAGCTCGCGCGTCGGCGTCAGGACGAGCGCCTGCACGGCGACGCGGTTGGTGTCGATCTTGCCGACCAGCGGCGCTCCGAACCCGATGGTCTTTCCGGTGCCGGTCTCGGCCTTGCCGATGACATCCCTGCCCTCGATCACCGGGCCGAGCACCTTCTGCTGGATCGGCGTCGGCACGGCGATCTCCATGCGTTCCAGCGCCTCGAGGACCGTCGGGTCGAGGGCGTAATCCGTCAATCGGTTCCCCGTGGTCTCGTCGGGAGCCGGCGCGTCGACGCTCGCGGACGTGGATGCAGTGTGTTCGGAATCTGTGTGTTCGTTCATGCTTTCGGGTGGCGGGAGCAGGGGTGACGTGCGAGGGCGCCCCGCGCAGGGGGTCTGGCCGGGCGCCCGGACTCGCGCGCTCGTGGGCCGACGAGTGGGGGCGGGAATGCCGATGACCGCGCCGCGGACGTCAGAGCTCTACCTCGGCCTCCTGCTCTCTCAATCGCCGTTTCCTGACTTCCGGATCTTCCTTCTTCTCCTGCGCGATCTCGGCCTCGTCCTTCGTCCTGAGCTCTCCCTGCTGCTCGAGACGATCGAGCTGCGCCTGGCACCACTCGCGGTCGAAACCTGTCGACACGTGTACGTCGCTGATCACGAAGGAGACGTTTCGAAACTGAATGCTCAACGCGTTCGGGTCGAACCCGGTGACGCCGTCGAGCTTGACGATCTCATCCTTGTCGAGCTTGACGCTGAACGTGCCCTTCGCGAAGGACACGCGAACGGGCAACTCGGCCCTCGTGCGGTTGTACCATTTCTCCGCCGGGCCGGCGAACTTGCGGTTCTGCGTCGCCTCACGCATTCTCGTCTGGCCGTCGTTGACATACACCGCCGTGTTGAAGAACGACGTGCCGACGAACGTCCGGTCGCCGCTCTTGATGAGCACGTTGAACTGCCCGCCGCGCCGGATGACCGGCATCGAGAGCTTGAGCTCGACGTGTGTATCACCGCGAAGCGGAAAGATCGACTCCCAGGCGCCGCCGTTGCGCCCGACCGCGACGACGTGGGGGATGTCGTCCTTGCCGCCCTTCTTGGCGAGGGTGCGCTCGACGCCCTTCAGGTCGGCGGGCGTCTCGAGTCCCTCGCCCGCGAACGCCGCGGTGAACTCCTCGGGCTTGCGGAAGTGGACCTCGACGCGATCGCCCTTGACCGCGGCGGAGCCGCCGTAGAGCGCGCGCTCGTTCAGCTTGACGAGCTTCGCCAGCGGCGGCTTCTTGTCCTTTTCCTTCTCCTGCTTCTCCTCGCCGCGGGCGATGCCCGGCGAGGCGAGCAGCAGTACCGGCGCCAGCACGAGCGCGAGGCCTCGTGCCCCCCGGGAGATACGGCGGGAGCAGGGTATGTCTCTCATAAGGAAACCACTGCGGCATGTGAACCGGGACGGCATGCCGAGCCCGCACGGGCCGGCGGCTGCGAAACGAGCCGAAGTGTCGCGGCCCACACAATTCGGCGATGGTAGCCGCCGCCCCGGGCGATGTCCAGACCGGGATGGGCCCGGGGCGCGAACGCGCTGGAATTCGCGCCCGGCGGCGGCTATCTTGCGTCCGAGGAACCACATGGCCCACCCCGCAGCGCCCGATCCCGAGTCCATCTTCGTCAGCCGCAAGCTCGTCATGTACCCCGACCTGAACGCCCACGGGCGCCTCTTCGGCGGGCAACTGATGAGCTGGATCGACGAGGGCCTCGCCCAGGTCGCGGCGCGGATGATGGGGACGTCGAACATCGTCACCAAGAAGTTCGGCGAGATCGTCTTCTCCGCCCCCGGCCGCCTCGGCGACTCCGTCGAGATCTGGTGCAAGGTGATCCACGAGGGCCGCACGTCCCTCGCCCTCGAGGCCCTCGTCCTCGGCTGCACCCTCGGCAGCAGCCAGCAGGAAACGAGGGAGCTTTGCCGATCGGACGTTGTCTACGTGGCGCTGGATCAACGGGGCCGCCCGGCGCCGTGGAAGAAGCCGACGGGGTAGCGAGCAGCCACCGAGGAACGGAATCCACGTTCGGGCAGGAGAGTCGACTTTGAAGGCTCGCCCTCAGACGATTCATAAGGAAGGCAGGAAACTCAGGAAGGCAGGAAACGGAAGGATGATAGGGCTGAGCTTCGTGGGCTGTGCGCGAGTTCTGGAACGCAGTCGAGACTTCATGCTCTCGCCGATCGCCTCGTAGTCCCTCCCTCTCTCCGTTTCTTTTCCTGCATTTCTCTTCTTCCTGCCTTCCTTATAGATGCGTCGCAGAGTCTCGCGTGCGCAGTCGAGTAGCCC
>JBFFXF010000443.1:0-3588 GCA_041569895.1 Planctomycetota bacterium
CGGCGAGCAGCGGCGAGTCCCCGGGTTGCTCCGTCCCCGAGAGGAGCGTCCAGAGGTGCCGCGAGGAGAAGGGCGCCAGCCCGTGCCTGCCGGAGAAATCCCTCTCCGCCATCGGACCGTGGAAGACCACGAGGCCGGTACGCTGGCGGATCGCCGTCAGCAGCGCGGTGATGTCGCTGAAGCCGACGAAGATCTTCGGGTTGCTCCTGATGGCGTCGTAATCGAGAAGCTGGACGATTCGCGGCGAGCCGTATCCGCCGCGGACGCAGAGGATCATGCTCACCTCGGGATCCTCGAAGGCCCGGTTGATCTCGGAGGCGCGCTGGAGGTCGCTGCCGGCGAGGTATCCGTCGCGCACGGAAAGGTCCCGGAAGAGCTTGACGCGGTAGCCGAGCTTCTCGAGGTTCGCGGTGGCCTGTCGCAGTCGCAGGGCGCTGACGGCGCCGGCGGGGGCGACGAGGGCGATGGTGTCGCCCTCCCGGAGCGCGGGCGGCCGCAACGACGCCGGTGGGATCTGCGGGCGCGCCCTCCGCGTGTCGGGCGGCACCGTCCTGCGCTCGAGGGCCTCGGCCGGCACCGCGGCGGAGACGGGAATCGAGGCGGCCGGGCTCAGCCCCCGGAGCGGCAGTTGCCGGGCCGCGCGATCGGACTCCGGCGTGTCGCTCCCCGGCCGGGAGAAAACCACCAGCGCGATGGTCGCGATCGCCAGCAAGACGGCGACGACCGTCGTCCTCGAGGGCAATCGCACGATCAGGTCAGCTCCCCAGCGCACGCCGCAGGTCACGCAACTTCGACGAGTCCGGCACCGACTGCAGCTGCCGGATCCCCTCGTCGAGGATCTCCTTCGCGGAGGCGGTCAGTCCGGCCTCGATGAAATACTTCGCCGCCCAGTAGCACGTCTCCACTTGCGGTCGGAGCGTGTAGCTCTCGCGGTAGTACTTTCCGGCTCGCGAGAGGTCGCCGAGGTTGTACACGGCCTCCGCCCAGGCGTTGTAGAGCTCCGGCGTGATGTGGCTCCTGTCGCGCGCCGTTGCGAAGCAGTTGTTCGCGTCGCGGAAGTCGGAGCGGTTGCGCCCGAGGCTGAGGTAGGCCAGCCCCTGCAGGTAGTACGCCTCGCCGGCGCGCGGCGCGTTCTTGATCTTGGTGTAGTCGGCGAGCCGGCTGATGGCGCGGCGGAAGGCGGTCGGGTCCTTCGTCTTCTTCGCCAGGATGTAATAGGACTCTCCCTGGTGGAAGATGAGCTCCGGGTGACCATTGCTCGCGGACCTCACCGATCGCACGTCGGCGTCGAGCTGCACGAGGTTGCCCTGGTGCGCCGCGCAGCGCGCCAGGTAGGTCACCGTCATGGCGCCGAGGCGGGCATCGAGCTCCGCCTTCGAATCGACCAGCATCTTCGCCGACGACAGGTTCATGCGGGCGTGCTCGAGGTCCTCGGGCTTCGACGACTTCTCGTACGCGCGCAGATGCGCCCGCCCGAAGAGGATCGCCACCATCGCGAGCGAGGCGTCATCGGCCGCGACCTCCGGCGCGAGATCCCCGAGCACGCCGAGCGCCCGGGTGACGTCGCCCGTCTCCAGCCACGCGACGGCGAGCTTCAGACCGAGATCCGGATCGGGCTCCTCCTCGTAGGGCCTGGCGAGCTTCTCGATCACGACGTCGTACTGCCGCGCCTCGAACGCTGCCTCGGCGGCCGCGATGAGCTCCTCGCGCTCGCGACGTCGCTGCTCCGGAATCTCCACCAGCCACTTGCGGTGCAACGCCTCGACGACCGGGTGCTCGACGCGACCGTGGAGCTCCTGGAGCAAGCTCACGATGCGGCCCTCGTCGCCCTGCGCGTCGAGCAGGCTCGCCAGCGCCGCGGCGATCTCCCCGTTGTCGGGGTGCATATCGAGCGCTTCCCGCAGCACCACCTGCGCGGCGAGGCCTCCGCTCGGCGTCTCGCGCTGCTTGGCGCGCGCCAGCGCGAGGTAGATCTCCGCAGTGGTCTTCTCGTCGATCGGGCGATAGTCGATGGCGAGCTGCAGCGAGCTCACGGCGTCCGCCCAGAGCTCGAGCTGGACCTCGGCGAGGCCACGCAGGCGGTACGCCGTGGCGTTGGTGTGGTCGACGGTGAGCGCGTCGTTGCAGCGCTCGCGGACCTCGAACCACTTCTCGGCCTCGAACGCGGCGACCGCGTCCGCCATGTACTGCCGCACGCGCTCCTCCGCCGCCGCGGCGGTCTCCTCGGGCGAGGGCACGGGCGACGGGGCCGGTCGATCGATCGGCGTCGCCTCCGTCAAGCCGGTTCCGTCGTCAGGGCCCGTTTCCCGATCCGATCCGCCGCCGTTCGACACGACGGTCCGCTTGTTGAACGAGTCCAGCAACGTGCCGCGGAAGATCACGGCGACGACGCCGAGCGCGAGGATGATGGCGGCAGCGACGACACCCGCCCCCACCGGGTTCCGCCGGCGCGCACGCGCCACCGACGTGCGGCGGCGCGATCCACGCGGCGCTCGCACCGCCGCGGACTGCTTCGCGGCGGTCGCCGGCTCAAGTCGGCGCTGTCGCTTCACCTCCTGGCGCCGGAGCGTCTCGGCGACCTCGTTGAGCTCGTCGAAGAACGCCTTCGCGGTCTGGAAGCGCTTCTCGGGATTGCGCTCGAGCGCCTTGAGGATGATCTGGACGAGACGCGGATACTCCCGCAGCTCCGGGCTGAACTCCGTCGGCGAGACCGCGGGACGGCTCTTGAGATCGTCGTACACCTCCTGCGGCGTCTTCCCCTGATGCGGGCGCTGGCCGGTGAGGCACTCGTAGAGGATGACGCCGACGGCGTACAGATCGGTGTAGAAGCCCAGGCGCTCGTCGAGAAACTGCTCGGGCGGCATGTAGTGGGGACTGCCGGCGAACTTCCCCTTCTCGGGGCTCGGTTCCGACTGCACGGCCGTGGCGATGCCGAAATCGAGCACGCGGATGGTCTCGGTGTCGTCGCGCTGCTCGACCATCAGGTTGGCCGGCTTCAGATCGCGATGGATCACTCCGCGAGAGTGCGCCGTCTGCAGCGCTCGCAGCACGCGGAGCACGAGCGGCACGGCGCGAGCCGGAGTCAGCTTGCTCTCGGAGCGGAGAACCTCCTTGAGGGTCACCCCCGGCGAGTAGTCCATCGTGTAGTAGAGATGATCGTCGTCGGTGACGCCGACGTCGCGGATCTGGATGATGTACTTGTCGACGAGTCGCATCGCGACGCGGATCTCGTTGATGAACTGGTTGCGGACGCTCTCCTTCGCACTCAGGTGGGACGGGAGCATCTTCAGCGCCAGCTTCTCGCCGACCATGCCGGCGGTGATCTCGACGAGATAGACGGTCCCGAAGCCGCCCCGGCCGAGTGCCCGGATGATGCGGTACTTCCCGCCGATGGTCTCGCCGGCGCCGAGCTCGGCGTCGGCCATGTCAGGTATCGATCCGCTCTGTTCCGCCACGGTGCGGCGTCCTCTTCAAGGTCTCCGGGGGCTGCACAAGGCGATGTCGGATTCCCCCGCGCCCGGAGACCGCCCCGTTCAGGTGCGCGCGGCTGCGGCGCCGGGTCGCGAGCGCCTCCGAAAGTACGCCCGC
>JBFFXF010000444.1:0-3541 GCA_041569895.1 Planctomycetota bacterium
ACGACAACGGCGAGGTCGACCTCGTCACCTTCGTCCCCCGCAGCAAGAGTCCGGTGATCGTCCGATTCCAGCACGGCAGGGTCTTCGGATCCGAGTCACGGTACACCATGTCGACGCTGCGCGACGCCATCTTCGCCGACCTCGACGGCCAGGGCTCGCCGGAGCTGGTGACGGTTCAGGGGAACACGCGGCGGGTCCTCGGCTACCGGTGGGGACAGGTCGAGAGCGCCCGCAAGAGCTACATCACCGAGCCGCGCCTCTTCTCCTTCCGGCAGGACCGGAGCGCGCCGAAGCGCAACCACGCCGTCGGCGATGTCGACGGAGACGGGCGGACCGACATCGTCGTCACCTACGGAGACGCGGCCGAGGCGGACGTGCTGCTCCAGCGCGACGGCGGCCTGGCGCGCCCCGTCGGATCGCCGACCCTCTCCGACGTGCGCGGCGCCGCGATCGGCAACTTCGACGGCGACGAGAGACCCGAGGTCGCATTCGTCAGCGGGGACGAGAAGGTGATCGGACTGAGCTCGTGGCTGGAGTCCGGTCGGCTGTCGATCCCGCGCACCTTCCCGACCTTCCCCGGCACCGAGTCGGAGCCGGTGCTGATCCAGCGCTGCGCGCTTCCGTCGTGGTTCGAGGCGGGCCGCGGCCATGACGCGTTCTTCGTCGTCGCCAGGGGGGTCGAGTCGAAGAAGTACTCCCTCGCGCTGGTGCGGATCGGCGCCGAGAACAAGCTGGTCGTGATCGCGAACACGGAGCTCGACGCGCGCGCCCAGCCGAGCGGGCTGCGGATCCTCGACATCAACGGCGACGGGCTCCTCGACTGCGCGCTGTTCGTGCCGTACGAGAGTCCGCGGATAATCCCGCTCGAGAAGCGTGACGCGGACTCGGGGCCGCAGCTCGCCTTCGGGAACGATCTCGCGAAGCACAGCGAGTTCGGCGCCGGACAGATCGCCAGGGCCGACGCCACGACGCTCACCAGCGCCCGCTTCCCGATCGGGCGCGGCGACGACGCGGGTGCCGATGCGACGCCGCGGGACGACATCCTGGTCTGCTCGAAGACGCACGCGCGCGCCTTGCGCCTCGACCCGTCGGGCCGCCTCGAGATCCTCGAGCAGTTCTCGGTGGCACGGGCGGGAGCGAACCTCGCCGGGGTCACCGCACTCGATCTCGACGACGACGCGGATCTCGAGGTGGTCGTCTTCGACGAGGCCGCCGGCATGCTCGACGTCCTCGACCGCGGCGAGCGCGGGATCTACGGCGTCGCCAGCTCGATCGAGCTTCCCGGTTTCAAGCTGCAGGGCTTCGAGCGGCTCGATCTCGACGGCGACGGCGCGCTCGATCTCGTCATGGTGGGCGACAAGGCGCTCGCCGTGTTCGAGCGCGGCCGCGACGAGATGGGCTTCGTCGAGTTCGCCAGCTACGATCCGGGAGGCGACGACGATGAGGGCGTCAAGCGGTTCGGTCAGCCGGCGACGCTCTGCCACGGCGACCTCAACGCGGACGGACGGCGCGAGGTGATCTTCGCGACGCAGCCGAAGTACTACCTGAGCACGCTGGCGCCGGAGGGCGGCGGCAAGCTCGCCGGCAAGCTCGACGTGCCGTTCCGCTTTCAGATCTTCGAGGAGAAGTCGTACATGCGCAGTGGGCTGGGGTATGGTCCACGCGAGATGACGGTGGCGGATGTCTCGGGAGACGGAAAGGACGACCTCGTCATGCTCATCCACGATCGACTGCTGCTCTACATCCAGGAGTAACGTACCGTGATGATTCGATTCGAGAACATCCGCCTGTGGATCACAGCGGCGCTGCTCGGCGCCGGCGCGCCGGCCGCGGCCGAGGAGATCGTGCTGAAGAGCGGCGCGACGGTGTCCGCGAAGATCGTCAAGCGCACCGACGACACGGTGTTCGTCGACATCGGACCGACCATCGTCTCGATTCCGTTGAAGGACGTCCGCGAGATCGTCGAGTCGGCCCCGGCGGCGAAGGACGGCGCCGGCGAGTCCGAGGGCGTCGCGAGCGGTGGCGATGCGCCGGGCGAGCGGCGTCACGGGATCTACTACACGGCGGATCTCGAGCCCGGCTCGGTGAAGGAGAAGGCGGACGCCGTCGCGGAGGCGGTGGTCAAGGTTGTCTGTCCGGGAAAGAGCGGGTCGGGGTTCATCATCGATGAGCGCGAGGGATTCCTGATGACGAACTTCCACGTCATCGAGGGTGACCGCGACATCTCGGTGGTGATCTATGAGAAGCACGACGGCGAGCTGCGTCGCGTGACGCTCGACAAGGTGCGCATCGTCGCGTTCAACCCGTTCTTCGACCTCGCGCTGCTGAAGATCGAGGACCGCGTGCCGACGGGTTCCGAGTCGAAGGAGCCGGTGACGCTGAAGAAGTGCTACCTCGGTGACATCGCGGGCGTCAAGCCGGGCGACGGCGTCTTCGCCATCGGTAATCCGCTCGGTCTCGAGCGCACGGTCTCGGAAGGAATCGTCTCCAACGACAGCACGGCGATCAGCGGCCTCATCTACATCCAGACGACGGCGGCGATCAATCCCGGCAACAGCGGCGGTCCGCTCTTCAACGACCGCGGCGAGGTGATCGGCATCACCAGTCTCAAGGTGATCGGCGGCGAGGGGCTCGGTTTCGCCATCCCGGTCAACCTGGTGAAGGACTTCCTGAAGAACCGCGCCGCGTTCGCGTTCGACAAGGACAACGCGAACTCCGGCATTCGCTACTTCCAGCCGCCGCGCAAGCGCACGCCCGGTTCGCCGGAGTAGCGCGACCGATTGTCGGAAGCTGTCGGACCGGACCGAACAGGCTTTGTATTGGGATCGCGCGGCAGCTATCATTCTTGGACGCCCGAGTTACCGGCCCATCCGACGCGTTCGCCCGGGCGCGGGGCGGGCCGAGGTTTCGCCTACAGTTCGAATTGGCGCCGGCCGATGTGAGAGCAGCCTCTGGAAGTCCAGCGCTCCCAATGGGAAAAGACCGTCGGGAGCGACCTTCCGGAGCCGATGATCCGGGATGCAGAGCACTGAACAGGAGAGCCCGATGAAGTCGCGATTACCCCTTCTCCTCACCGCGATCCTGTCGCTGGTCTGGAGCACCGTCAGCGCACAGACGACCGCGGTCAAGCGCTCCGCGCTGGACATGCTGCCGGCGAGCACGACCTTGCTGGTGCGCGTCCGGAGTTGCTCGGACTTCACGAAGAAGTTCAAGGAGTCGCCGCTCTACGCGCTCCGCGAGGAGCCCAGCATGAAGCTCTTCATCGACCGTCTCGGCAAGGAGATGGACGACGAGGTGAAGAAGCTGCGTGAGGAACTCGGCTTCGACCTCATGGACATGGTCAGCAAGGTCGAGGGCGAGGTCGCATTCGCCGTCGGCGATCTCGACAAGGTGATCAGCGCGGTCGCCAGGAGCCAGGCGCAGGTCGGCGGTCCGCCGGACGTCAAGCCGGGCGATCTCCCGATCCTGGTCAGCTTCGACGCCGGCTCGTCGGCCGAGACGATGAAGGGATACCTGGAGAAGGCCTTCGACGCCGCGGCGC
>JBFFXF010000445.1:0-3303 GCA_041569895.1 Planctomycetota bacterium
CATTGGGTGACTCCTCTTTCTCTCACACTTCCGTTGCTTCGAGGAGTGAGTATACCACCCGGTTTATCGGTCCCTGAGGATGGCCGACACGCGACACAAACGCGTCGAGATGACGTCGACATCATCTCGCGTGTGTTGCGTTCGACCAGCGGCCATCTGGCGCATCTGAGAGGCGCTCGCGCGCGCGACCTCGACAGCTCCCGATTCGCGTCGCGAAATCTGTCAAATTCTATTTCGAGTTTTTTTCTTCCGCGCCACTCGCCTGCGACTCGAGCGACGGCCCGCGACTTGTCGCGCCAGCCCAGGGGCAGGCAGTGTGGGTTGCCGCGGTGGGGTAGGTCGCGCAGCGACCGAAGGGGCGACACCGGCGGGTAGAGGTGTCGCCCCTTTGTTCGGCTCAAGGCCGAACAAAGGAATGACTGCGCACGCGGAGCGTGCGGCGATCAGGTCGACCCCGTGGTCGCCACCAGCTTCTCGTAGAGCGCGAGCTTGTCCTCCGGCACTCCGGATGCCTTTTTGATCATGGTTCGTTCCTCGCGTGCGCCACGCTAATTCCTCACCCGCCGCCGATTGTCGAAGACGATCTGGTCGACGCCCTTCGGCGGGCGGCGGGCATCGGCGATGCGCTTGCGGAGAAGCGCGGAGAGGCGCTTGATGACATCGGCGCGGTCCGTTCGGCCGGCGAGGTTGACCATCTCCTGCGGGTCCGATTCGTGGTCGTACAGCTCGTTGCCCGCCTTGCCGTCCGCTCCCCACTCGGTGTAGCGGTACCGGTCGACGCGGATGCTGTATCCGGTCGCGTACTGCGTCAACGCCGATGTCCGCGGCCGCGCCGCGGTGTCCGTCAGCACCGGGGCGAGGCTGACGCCCGAGAGGTACGGCGGAGCCTCGAGCCCGCAGAGCTCGGCGAGCGTCGGATAGAAGTCGGTCATCTCCGCCGGGGCGCGCGTCGACTTCCCCCGCGCCGTGACTCCGGGGCCGGCGATGATCAGCGGCACGCGGGCGGCGTTCTCGAAGAGCGTCGTCTTCTGCCAGTGGCCGTGCTCGCCCATGTGGTAGCCGTGGTCGGAGGTGAAGAGGACGATGGTGTTCTTCGCGAGGCCGGTCTCGTCGAGCGCGTCGAGGATCCGCCCGAGCTGCGCGTCGGCGAAGGTGATCGAGGCGTAGTAGGCCTGGATCGCCTTGCGGGCGAGGTCGTCGGCGAGGTCGATCTGGTCCCTCTTGCGCCGGATCGACTGCCGCGCCGGCCTCGGCAGCGTCTCGAGGTAGCCGTCGGGGACTGTCGGCACGGTGATCCTGTCCCGCGGATACATCTCGAAGTACTTCTTCGGCGCCACGTACGGAGTGTGTGGCCGGTAGAGCCCGACCGCGAGAAAGAACGGCTTCTTGTCGCGCGCGTACTGGCGCAGCAGTCGAGCCGCCTCGATCGCCGCCATGCCGTCGGTCTGCTCCTCATCGGTGCCATCGGCGGCGAGCCAGCTGAGCGTGCCGCCGAAGCTGCCGGGACGCAGGCTGAAGATCTTGTCCTCCTCGGCCACGTCCCGCCCGCGGGGGTTGAAGGTGAAGTCCCAGGAGTACGGGTCGTCATGGCCGCTCGTGCCGATGTGCTTCGGCACGTTGTAGTGGTAGATCTTGCCGACGCGCGTCGCGACGTAGCCCTTGCCGCGGAACATCTGCGACATCGTCCGCACGTTCGGGACGTGCTCTCGGATGTAGATGGCGTTTCGCCGCACCAGCGTCTGGTCCGGGTAGAGCCCCGTCATGAACGAGGCGCGACTCGGACCGCAGAGCGGATACTGGCAGTACGCGCGGTCGAACCGCACTCCGCGAGCGGCGAGCCGGTCGATGTTCGGGGTCTTCACCATCGGGTGCCCGTAGCAGCCGATGTCGCAGTTGAGGTCGTCGCAGATCAGGAAGAGGACGTTCGTCCGCTCGCGCTCCTCCGCATCGGCGCGGCCGACGACGGCGAGCAGGGCGACCAGAAGAAAGCAGGTGACGGCGCGGTACTGGCGCATGGTATCGGTCTCTCCGGTTGTCTGCCGCGGGTGGTCCGATGATCAATCGACGGGGACAGCTTACCACAAACGGAGGCGCCTGAAGCGATCGGCTGGCTGGAAGGCGCTTCGAGTCAGTCGGTGGACTCCCGCGCAGTGGCGAGTGACAATGGGCGTGACCGAAGCGTCGGGGAGCAACGCACCGCATGAACCGCGCCCGCAACACGCGCTCGCTCGAGACGAGGACCGGACGGCGGGGGTGGCTCGGGCCAGCGGCCTGGGCGACTGCCGGCGTGATCGTGCTGCTCGCCTTCCTCGCCGCGTCGACCTGGCGCTCGCCGCCCTTCTACACCGACTTCACGCCGCGGGCGCTGGCGGCGCCGATCATGACGATGGCCGAGTACGGCGAGGTCTTCCGCGAGCACCCGCGCCCGTACGTGGTCAGCGTCGAGTCGGACGGCGGCGCGCTGCTCCTCTACGGTGCCACGCACACCCGGGACCCGGACGATCCGCAGATCGCGGACATCGGGCGACGCTGGCGGACATTCCGGCCGACGGTCGCGCTGGTGGAGGGGCAACTCGGCTTCCTCGTCCCGGCGTTCATGGACCCGGTGCGGCGCTTCGGCGAGGCGGGCGCCGTCAACGCGCTCGCCCGCGGCGACGGGATCCCGGTCTACTCGTGGGAGCCGCCGAGAGAGGTCGAGATCGCCCGCGTGCTCGAGGAGTTTCCCGCGCAGCGGGCGGCGCTCTTCTATGTCCTCCGCCCCTACTTCAGCACCCTGCGCCACGGCCGCCCCGATGACCCGGACGCGTTCGTCGAGGCGTATCGACGGAAGCGCACGCGGTATCCGGGTCTCGAGAACGCGCTCGGGAGCGTCGAGGAGATCGACGCCATCTGGCGGCGGGACTTCGCCGGCCTCCCCGACTGGAGGGAGACGTCGGACGAGCACGGACTGCCGGGCTACCTGGGCGAGCTGTCCGCGAGATCGAACGCGCTCCGCGACGAGCACCTCGTGCACGTGATGGTCGACCTGGTCGACCGCGGCGCTCGCGTCTTCGCGGTCGCGGGGTCGAGTCACGGCGTCAAGGTGGAGGCAGCGCTGCGGGCGGCGTTTGACGATGCCGAATCGATCGATCGGAGCGGATCGCTGAAATGAAGGACCACCACTCATGTCCACGACACTGACGCGTCTGATTCAACTCGGCTGCCTTGCCCTGCTGATCTCCTGCTCACGGCAGGATTCGGACGTCGTGGCCTCGGGCCACCTGGGAGCGACCTCGGGCGGGAGTCCGGGCCTCCGGTTCGGCC
>JBFFXF010000446.1:0-3202 GCA_041569895.1 Planctomycetota bacterium
CAGGCGACGCAAAACGGCGCGCCGTGATTACGAATCCCGTTTTGTGGCCGGATTCCGTGCCGACTCGTCCTCGTCCTCGGTTCACCCGGCCGGACGCACGTTTCGAGACAGAGGACCGATACCGATTCCGACTCCGATTCCGATACCGACTCCGATTCGGACTCCGACACCGACTCCGACTCAGCCGATTGCGATTCCGCTCTTCCCCAATCTGCCTCAATCTGCGGAATCTGCGTAATCTGCGTTCCTCCTCTTCTTCTTCTTCTTCTTCTCCTCCTCCTCCTCCTCCTCCTCCTGCGTTCCTGCTGAATCCGTCGCAGGGTTTCGCCGGCGAGGTCGAGCAGCCTGCGGGGACCGGCTCACGCCTTTGTGCGCCGGAATGCCACCAGGGTGAGGTCGTCCGGTTTCGACGGCTGGCCCGCCGCCTCGCGGTTCATGCGGGCGTGGGAGTCGGACACCAGCCGCATGGTCGCCGCCAGCAGCGGGCCCTTGCGCAGGCGTTCGACGATCTCCTCGACGTGCAGGTTGTCGAAGAGGCCGTCGGTGGCGAGCAGGATCGAGTCGCGCGCGGAGAGCTCCATCTGGGGGCCGAGTTCGAGCCGCATGGCGGGGACGCCGACGACGTTCGAGACCACGTGCCGCTCCTCGTGGTGCATGGCGTCGCGCTCGTCGACGATGCCGGACTCGACCGCGTAGCCGAGCGGGGAGTGCGCGATCGTCTGCAGCTTGATCTTGCCACGTCCCCCGGTGATCAGGATCATCGAGTCGCCGACGTGGTAGGGGCGGACGATGCCGTTGCGCACCTCGAGTACCGCCATCGTGGTCGCCGCGCCGCCCCCGATCTCCTGTACGGCGAGGTTGGCTTTCTCGAAACCGTCGATGATCGCAGCTCGCAGAAGCGTTTCGGTGCCGATCGCGTCCTCGACGGCGCGGCTGAGGCTCTCGATGGCCGTGCGCGCGGCGCGTTCGCCGGCAGGGCCGCCGCCGAGCCCGTCCGCCACCGCGAGCACGCCGCTGGCCTCGTCGAACTGGATGAGCGCCGCCGCGTCCTCGTTCGGCGTCTCCTTCTCGGGACAGCGCGTCGAGAAGACCGCGGCCCGTCCCCCGGCGATGGGGGAGACCTCGGGCTCCGACATGTCCTGGTTGGCGTAGAGTTTGATCATCGGTTAAACGCGCATGGACGCTGACCATTCTTCCGTCCGGCCCGAGGATGTCAAACCCCCAAACGCGGGGGGCACGGGCCGCGTGCTCCACACCGGCGTTCTGAGCGCGGTGCTCGCGCTGGCCGGGACGATCGGCATCGCGCTTCGCGTCAATTTCATGAGCGAGGCGCAGCGCGAGATCGGCGACCCGCACTGGAGCGTCCTCTACGACTTCCGCTTCACGCCCGACGGGCCGGAGGCATCGTGCGCCGCCCTGCTGCCCGCGCCGGTGCCAGCGATCGAGGTGCAGCGCGAGACGTTCACCCTCGGCGAGACCGAGGCGCTCATCGAGCGCAACGGCTCGGCGCGCCGGCTGGTGGTCAAGCCGCGCGAGGCGGACGGGTCCGTGCGCGTGCGGGCGCAGTTCGACCTGCGCATCCGTACGCGTGACGAGCGCAGCGACGCCGATGTCCCCGGCGGCGCGCCGATCGTCGTGACCGCGGAGGAGCGCCAGCGCGCGCTCGACCTCGGGTCCCTCGACGAATCCGAGCGTACGGTGGCGGTGGGACTCGTCGAGAAGCTGCGGGCGGGTGGCGGGGGAGAGACCGGGCTCCTCGACAGGATTCTCGCTCACTGCGCCCGCGAGGCGCAGACGACGCCGCGCCGGCGGGCGCTCCGCATGGTGAGTCTGTGCCGCGTCGCCGGAGTGCCGGCCCGGGTGGTCACCGGTTTCACGCTCTCGGGTCGCGGCGACGCGCAACCGCACTTCTGGGTCGAGGCGTACGAGGCCGGGCGCTGGCGGCCGTTCGATCCGACGTTCAGTGTCGCTCGCAAGCTGCCGGCCTTCTACCTGCCGGTGGTCCGCGACACCACGAGGCTGGTCGAGTACACGTCGACGCGCCAGAGGCGGACGAGGTACGTGGTGGAGTCGAAGCTGCCGTCGACCGACCCGGGTGACGAGAACGGCATCCTGTCGATCATCGACCTCACCCGGCTGCCGCCCGGGCTCGAGGAGACCGTCGTCCTGATCCTGCTGCTGCCGCTCGGCGGGCTGATCACCTCGGCGGCGCGGCGCTTCCTCGGCCTGCGCAGCTTCGGGTACTTCACCGCGGCATTGCTGGCGGTGAGCTTCGTCAACGTGCCGTGGAGGACGGCCATCGTGGTCTTCCTCGTCATCACCGTGATCGGCCTCGCCGGCCGGCTGGTCATCGGACGCATGAAGCTGGTCAAGCTCCCGAGGCTGAGCATGCTCCTGATCCTGGTCGTGGTCAGCCTGACGATCACCGTGTCGCTCCTCGACTACCTCGACCTGACGCCGAGCTCGCGCGCGGTCTTGCTGCCGATGGTCTGCCTGACGATGATGTTCGAGCGGTTCCACGTCGACACCGACCGCAAGGGGCTCAGAGTCGCCCTCAAGCGGCTGGCCGGCACGCTGGTCATCGCACTGGCGTGCTATGTGCTTTTCAGCGTCGACCGCGTGCAGTGGCTCTTCCTCTCCTACCCGGAGGTGGAGTTCTTCGTCGCGTCGGCACTCGTCCTGGTCGGCCGTGTGACCCCGGACGAGGGGGGGCCGGTGGCGACGGGAGAGGGGGCGCTGCCCGCGCCGGAACCGGGATCGACGGAAGGAGAGGGTGATGACAAGGACGAGGATGCGTAGCGTTTCGGGCGTTGGGTTGCTCTGGGGCGGTCCGCGGATTTCGCGGAGTGGGGGGGCAGGGGGGGACGGTCCGCGGATTTCGCAGAACCAAGCGTCTCGTCCTCGTCCTCGTCCTCGTCCTCGAAACCTGCCGCCCCGTCGGCACGTCTTCTGCTTATCGCGTTTCCTCGCGCCTGCCTCCGCCGTGCTGCTCTCCGTCGCCGTGCTCGCCCTGACCTCGTGCGTCGGGGCGGGGAACCGGACGCCGGCCGGGATGGTCTCCGCGGCGACGGAGGAGGCGAGCCTTGCGGGGGTCGAGATCCTCGAGGCGGGGGGGAATGCGGTCGACGCGGCGGTCGCCGTCGCGTTCGCGCTCGGTGTCACCGAGCCGGCGGGGTCGGGGATCGGCGGGCAGGCGTTTTTC
>JBFFXF010000447.1:0-3164 GCA_041569895.1 Planctomycetota bacterium
ATTCCCATGCCCTTGAGGACGCTCTTGAGGCTGTGGAAGATCTCGGCGCCGTAGCGCAACGCCTCGGCAAAATTCGGCGCGCCGACAGGCAGGATCATGAACTCCTGGATGTCCACGCTGTTGTCCGCGTGCGCGCCGCCGTTGATGATGTTCATCATGGGCTCGGGCATGATCGTACTGGTGCCCAGGTGCCGGAACAGCGAACGGCCCCGCGATGCGGCCTCCGCCTTGGCCACGGCGAGCGAGATGGCGAGCAAGGCGTTGGCACCGAGCCTGCCCTTGTTGTCGCTGCCGTCCAGTTCGATCATGCGCGTGTCGACGGCGCGCTGGTCCGCGAACTCCTCGGCCAGCAGCGTGTCGCGCAGGACGCCGTTGACGTTGGCGACGGCCCGCGCCGTGGCGGCGCAGCTCGGCGTGCCGCTCTACCGGCATCTCGGTGGGTCCCGCGCACGGCGCCTCCCCGTGCCGATGATGAACATCATCAACGGCGGCGCGCACGCGGACAACACCGTCGACTTCCAGGAGTTCATGATCCTGCCGACCGGCGCCGCGAGCTTCACCGAGGCGATGCGCGTCGGCACCGAGGTCTATCACCACCTCAAGAAGGTCCTCGGCGAGCGCAAGCTGTCGACCGCCGTCGGCGATGAGGGTGGCTTCGCGCCGAACCTGAAGTCGAACGAGGAGGCGATCACCGTCATCCTCGAGGCCGTCGAGCGAGCCGGCTACCGGTCCGGCGACGATGTGCAGGTGTCGCTCGACGTCGCCGCCAGCGAGTTCTTCAAGGACGGCAAGTACGTGCTGGCCGGCGAGGGCCGGACGCTCTCGGTCGAGGAGATGGTCGGCGTCTACGCGGATCTCGTCGGCAAGTATCCGATCCTCTCGATCGAGGACCCCCTCGACGAGAACGACTGGGACGGCTGGAAGCTGCTGACGACGCGCGTCGGCGAGAAGACCCTGCTCGTCGGCGATGATCTTTTCGTGACCAACATCGAGCGCCTGCAGCGCGGCATCGACGGCGGCATCGGCAACTCGATCCTGATCAAGCTGAACCAGATCGGCTCGCTCAGCGAGACGCTCGACGCCATCGAGCTGGCGCAGCGAAACGGCTATCGCGCGGTCATCTCGCACCGCTCGGGGGAGACCGAGGACACCTTCATCTCGGACCTCGCCGTCGCCACCGGCGCGGGCCTCATCAAGACGGGCGCGCCGTGTCGATCCGATCGCGTCGCGAAGTACAACCAGCTGCTCCGAATCGAGGAGGATCTTGGCCCGGGAGCCGTCTATGGGATCGGGTGATCGACGCGGCACGCCGCGGTTCGCCGACGAGATCTACTGGTTCGTGGTGATCGCGCTCGGCGGCGTTCTTATCGGCACCGCTGTCCTTCCCCCGAAGACGGCGGAGATCTTCGACCTGCTCGAGACGGAGCACGAGACCGCGACGCGGGTCGACGACCTGCGCCAGCGCGAGCAGGTGCTCGACGCGGCGATCGACGCCGCCCGGAACGATCCCTTCTACCGTCGCGGCATCCTCCGCAATCGTTTCGGGCTGACGAGAAAATCCGAAGAAAAGCTTGAACTCCCCCCACCCCCGTTTCCGATAACACCTGTGCAGAGCCGCTGATGCGGCCGGCAGCGAGAACGACTCGCGCCGGCAACAGCCCGGCACCGCGTCGTGCCGAGATAGAAGAGCGTACGGAAACGGCTTCCCAGGGCGACTGAACCCCCCGGAGCGAATCGGCCGACCGATGGCGAAGGTCCTCAAGCAAGACGAGGTCGATGCCCTCCTGAACCTGGTCCAGCAGGGCGGCGGCGCCCAGGTGGCGGAGCCCACGGTCCCGGAGGAGCCGGCCGCCGTCGAGGACCCCGCGAGCGGCTACAACATCGCCCCGCCGGACAACGTCTACGTCTTCGACTTCAAGCGCCCCGAGCGTGTCTCGCGCGAGCAGGTCACGGCGCTCGAGGCCCTCCACGAGGTGTTCGCGCGCAGCGTGTCCGCGAAGCTGTCGGGCTACCTTCGCACCCTGGTCGAGTTCCGGCTGATCTCCGTCGAGCAGTTCACCTACTCCGAGTTCACCATGTCGGTGCCGACACCGACGATCTTCACCAGCATCACCTGCAGCCCGCTGAGCGGCAGCATGATCCTGGACATGAACCCGACGATCATCTACCCGTTCATCGACCGCCTGCTCGGCGGCGGCACGGTCAAGCCGCACGCGGTGAACCGCCCCTTCACGACCATCGAGCAGTGCCTGATCAACTCGATCATCCTGAAACTCCTCGACCAGCTGCGCGAGACGTGGCTGGCGATCCAGCCGATCGAGTTCGGCAT
Source organism: Planctomycetota bacterium (assembly GCA_041569895.1). Classification (GTDB taxonomy): domain Bacteria; phylum Planctomycetota; class UBA8108; order UBA8108; family JACQVS01; genus JBFFXF01. The sequence goes on from JBFFXF010000447.1 coordinate 2,330, forward strand.
CGGCGAGATGGAGACGAACCCGTCGCTGATGCAGATCGTGCCGCCGAACGAGCCCGTGATCCTGCTGAGCTTCGAGGTCAACATGGGCGAACACTCCGGCCTGGTGAACCTCTGCATCCCCTTCAAGGTCGTCGAGCCGGTGATCGAGAAGTTCTCGCACTCCCACTGGTCGATGTTCAGGAAGTCGAAGGGGACGGATGCCAGGAGCGGGCTCCTCGAGAACGTCGGCCTCGCCGAGATCGAGTACGCCGCCATCCTGGCGGAGTTCCCCGTCCGCGTCGTCGACATCCTCGAGATCCAGCCGGGCGACATCCTCGACTGCGGCAAGCGCTCCGACGAGAAGGCGATCCTCGCCGTCGGCGACGAGCGCCCCTTCGAGGGCACCCCGGGCGTCTCGAGGGGCAGGAATGCCCTGGTGGTGTCGGGAATCCCGGAGACGATGGCGGAGATGTTGCGGGCGAGGAAGGAGCACCCCTCGCCGGTGGTCTGAGTCCCCGTTCCCGTTCCCGTTCCCGTTCCCGTTCCCGTGCCCGGTCCCGTCCTCGGGATCAGAGATCAGAGACCAGAGACCAGAGACCAGAGACCAGAGGGCAGAGGGCAGAGGGCAGAGGGCAGAGGGCAGAGTCGATGCGGGGGCTTTCAGACGGGCGGCGGGCGGCGGCGTCGCTGAGTCGAGTGTACCCGGTACTCGGTCGAGTCAAGAGTGCCCTCGCTTCGCTCGGCGACTGCGTCGCTCTTGACACGCCCTGCGCTCCGGGTGTGGGGGGAGAAAGCGCCGCCGCAACGGGCCGGCGGCCACAGATCCTTTCTCTCCTTCATCCGGAGGTTCGCATGA
>JBFFXF010000448.1:0-3149 GCA_041569895.1 Planctomycetota bacterium
CCGGTCACCGACGGCTCCCCGATCCTCCGCCTGAATCGGGCGACGCTCGCGGAGGGCGAGCGTTCGCTCCGCGAGCGTGACCGCCGGCTCGCCGGCTGGATGGACCGCGTCGGGCCGGTCGGGCTGCGGCGCCAGCGCCAGCGCTTCAACTCGCTCTGCTGCTCGATCATCTCGCAGCAGCTCGCCGGCAAGGCCGCGCGCACGATCTACCGGCGCTTCAGCGAGCTCTTCGACGATGGACGGCCGCGTCCGGACGCGCTGCTGGCGCTCTCCGACTCGGCGCTGCGCGGCTGCGGCCTCTCGAGGATGAAGGTCCGTTTCCTGCGAAGCCTGGCGACGGAGTTCGATTCCGGGGCGCTCCGCAACGCACGCCTCGGCGCGCTTTCCGACGACGAGGTGATCAGGCGCCTGACGCGCATCGACGGCATCGGCGTCTGGACGGCGGAGATGTTCCTCATCTTCTCGCTCGGCCGCCCCGATGTGTTCTCCATCGGCGACCTCGGTCTTCGCACCGGCGTCCAGCGCGTCGAGAGACGCGATCTCGACAACAAGCAGATCGTGAGCGTCGCCCGGCGCTGGTCGCCCTACCGCACCGTCGCCTCCCTCTACCTCTGGAAGATCGCGCACTGGAAGGAGAGCGACGGGACGGACGGGAGATGAGCGTGCCGCGGACCGACGACGAGCTGGACGAACTGCTGTCGCGACCCCCGCCCGTGCTCGTCGACGCGCTGCGACGGCTCGACGGCGACATCGCCGTGCTCGGCGTCGCCGGCAAGATGGGCGTGACGCTGGCGATGCTGGCCAGGCGCGCGCTCGAGGCCGCCGGGAGCTCCGCCAGGGTCATCGGCGTGGCGCGGTTCAGTGACGCCGATGCGCGGGCGAAGCTCGACCGCGCTGGCGTCGAGACCATCCGCTGCGACCTGCTCGACCACGACGCCGTCCGCGCGCTGCCGGAAGCCGCCAACGTCGTCTTCATGGCCGGCAAGAAGTTCGGCACCACCGATGGCGAGGCGCTGACGTGGGCAACGAACACGGTGCTCCCCGCGCTCGTCGCCGAGCGCTACCGCGACAGCCGCATCGTCGCCTTCTCGACGGGCTGCGTGTACCCGCTCGTCGCTGCCGGGACCGGCGGATCGCGGGAGGACGACCCACCGGGGCCGATCGGCGAGTACGCCCAGTCCTGCCTCGGACGCGAGCGCGTCCTCGAGCACGCCAGTCGTCGTCACGGCACGCCGATCTGCATCCTGCGCCTCAACTACGCGATCGACCTCCGCTACGGCGTCCTCCACGACATCGCCCGGCGCATCGTCGAGGGCGAGCCGATCGACCTCTCGGTCGCGCACTTCAACTGCATCTGGCAGGGAGACGCCAACGCCGCGGCGCTCCTCGCCTTCAGGGAGTGTCGCGCCCCCGCCGCCGTTCTCAACCTCACCGGCCCCGGCATCATCGCGGTCCGCGACGTCGCCACCCGCCTCGCCGACGCCCTCGGCCGCGACGTGACCTTCACCGGCGAGGAGGGCAGCACGGCGTACCTCGCCGACGCCACGGAGGCCATCCGACGCCTCGGCAAGCCGGAGGTGACCCTGGATGAGATGGTGAGCTGGACGGCGGAGTGGGTGAGGGCGGGCGGAAGCTCACTGGGAAAGCCGACGCACTTCGAGGTGCGGGATGGGCGTTTCTAAGCGTTCCCGTCCCCGGTCCCGAAACACCCGTCCTTGCCCTTGTGCTCGAACGCCGGCCGAAATTGAAGCTCGGCAGGGAGACTTCACTTCGGAGGCTTGCCGGCAGACGATTCATGAGGAAGGCAGGAAAGCAGGAAGGGAGGAAAGGGGGGTTTTGCTTCCACGATGTTGCTCGATGTCAACAGCGAGCCGAGAGGCGTCGGCTTTCACCGGAGTGGTTCTGAGCTGTGACCAACTCGCGGTCTCGAGTCGAGATTTCATTGGTCGGATCGCCCCGTTTCCTGCCTTCCTCTTCTTCCTGCTTTCCTTATAGATGCGTTGCAGAGTCTCACTCGCGGAGTCGAGCAGCTGTACGGGCACGGGACCGGGTCCGGGAACGGGAGTCACCTCGGTCCGAACGCCATCGAAGTCTGCAACGGATACCCGCACACGCACCCCGAGCTGGCCTCCGGCAGGAGCAACAGTCCGCCCGCCGGGATGATGCTGATCCAGCAGCCCGGGCGGTTGACGCGGGTGACCTTTTTTGGGGCGTGGCCCGGGGTGAGGTCGAGGGCGGTGGGGTTCGAGTCCCGGTAGTAGAGGCACGTCGACGACGCCGAGATGGTGCCGCAGCCGGAACGTCTCGCGATCGCCCAGGCGGCGCCGGCGGTGTCGCGGTCGACGCGCGCGCCGGTGCGGAGGTCGTAGGCGAGCGGCTCGGCGATGACGACGGTGCCCGCGATCACCGGGTGGTGCACCTGCTCGCCGTGGTCGCCGCCGATGCCGGGGCGGTTGTTGGCATGGTCGCGTTTCCAGAGGCGCGTGCCGTCGCGCGCGTCGAGCGCCTCGACGTGATACCAGACGTGACCGGACTGGTTGTTCGATCCGACGAGGACGACGGTGCCGCGGGTGGCGCACGTGTAGAGGATGTGACGGGTCGTCCCGGCCGGGTAGGGTCGCTCCCATCGCACGGCGCCGTTGCGGAGGTCGAGGGCGACGACGTGGGCGTCCCTCTCGAGCAGGGCGTCGAGCGTGACGCGTCCGTCGCGGTTCTCGCGGGCCGCCGCCGACCGGCTCTCGAGGAAGTACACGCTCCCCTCGCTCGCCGCGATCGAGGTGTTCGGGATGAGCCCGGCGCGTCGTGACCACGCGAGCGCGCCCGACTCGACGTCGAACGCGAAGATGCCGTCGCCGGTCACGAGCGGGCGCAGCTCGCGGTACTGCTCGACGACGTCCTCCCTGCTGAAGCGAGTGCGCGACGCGCCCGGTCGCTGCGTCGTGCCGATCAGCCGTCCGTCGATGACGGCGACGTGACCCCAGCGTTGCTCGGTCTCCTCGCCCGCGGGGGCGGTGTACGTTGCCACGGTCTCGCCGGTGGCGGCGTCGAGCGCGCGACACTCCTCTCCGGTCGCGACGTAGAGGCGGTCTCCGACGGCGGCCATGAAACTCGTGTCGTACGGAGCGCCGAGGCGGCGGCTGCCGGCGAGA
>JBFFXF010000449.1:0-3124 GCA_041569895.1 Planctomycetota bacterium
CCGTCTCGCATCAATCCATGGATCGCGTTCGACAGCGTCACCACCTGGACGATCTCGCCGGGCTCGTTCTGGGGAAAGAGCTCGGTGCTCGTGTACGTCCTGCCGTCACTGCCCGTGCCGAACACCGCGTTCAGCGCTCCTGCGCCACGCTCCTCGATGTCGACGATCTCGACGCCCGCGGGAACGATGAAGCTGAACCGGGGCTGCAGCAGCCCGCGTGCGATCAGCGGCGGCGTTCTCGGCGTCGGCTGGATGCGATTCAGGGACTCGACGATGTCCCGCGGGCCCCTGTACTCGAGCAGCAGCTCGAAGAACGCCGCGAATCGTGGCGCGAAGTCGGCGTAGTACGCGCGATCGGGCGTGCCGATGAATCCGACGCCGCGGCCGGGCGCCTCGACCTCGCGCTCGAGAAACCAGCGTATCGGCCGGCAGTACCGGTCGTAGCTGAAGCAGCTCGTCAGCGCGACGATCTGATACGGCCTGCGGCCGAGGTCGTGGCACTTCTCGCGCAGGTCCGCCGACTTCCCGAGGCCGATCCGGAAACGCGAGAAGCTCGACTTCGTCTCGGAGAGGTAGTAGGCGCCGCTCAGCTTGTTCGAGTGGCCGAGATAGACGACCATGTCGGCGTGCGCGAGGCCCTCGACGAAGTTGGCGACGGCGCGGCGGATCCTGTGCCGGCGACGGCTGCCCGCCGTCAGCGTCACCCTGACGCTGATCGGTCTGCCCCGGAACGACGTCACGCGTCGGTTGAGCACGGCGTCCCCGGCGCCGCGAAACGCCAGCCTGCCGAAGCCCATGCGCTCGAGCTCGCGCTGGAGCTCATCGAACGACGGCCACGAGTGGTATGTGTCGTCCTTCTTCTCCTTGCTGTTGCCGCCTACGATCGACACGTCCAGGTAGCCGTCGGCGAGCAGGCAGCGGTAGAAGTCCTGCGGGTCTTCCGGACTCGAGGTCGAATCGTCGAGCGCGTCGAGACCGATCGACGTGCCCGGCGTCTCGACGCGAGCGAGCGCATCGCGATGAGCCTCGACACGCGCATCGATCCACGCCAGGTCGGCCTCGCCGAGGCGTTCCGTCAGCTTTCGCCTGGATCCGCGCAGGTAATACGGCGCGCGCTTGCCGCCATGGAGCATCACGAAGAGCTCGAGGAGTCGCGCGGCCCCGTCACGTCGCGAGGTGCCGGCGCCGGGATCGAGGAACTCGTTGAGCACCTCGACGGCGCTGAAGAGGTTGGCGAACTCGCCGGTGTGGCTCGAGAAAACGCTCTCGAGATCTCCGTGCCACCGGGCGACGCCGGGTGTCTCGCGGAAGACCTCGTGCACGCCGTCGAGGTGGGGATAGAGCCACAGCCGCTCGCCGGTGTCGGCGGTCCCGAGGAACTGGAACCAGGAGCCCTCGATGAATCGTGACTCGCCCGAGCTCGGCTCGGCGGCGGAGCCGGTCGCGACGAGCGCGAGGAGGAGGACGGTCACACGGGCCGGAAGACCTCGCCTCATGTCGGGTTCCGATGCTGGCGTCGCGGCCACGTGGCCGTCGGAAGAAGTCCGCGTCTCGTCGCCGAGGGTAGCGTCGAGCTGTCACCGGCGTGTCACGGCTGGCGTGGGAAGGGGGTCGTGCGGTCGGCGGGGGGGTTGCGTACAATGCGTGGGCTGCGTCGCCGTCCCGGGAACGGGGACGGGGACGGGAACGGGAACGGGAACGGGATAGGGTACGGGAGATGGGAGGGACCAGATGAGCTTCACACCGATCTGTCGCCGGGGCGTCCGCCGCATGGTTCACCACGGTTCCGTGACGGCGTCCGCGTTCGGCCTGTTCGCGGCGCTTCTTCTGGCCGGCGCGGTCGTCGCCGACGATCGCCCCGTCGAGCACACCATCGACGCGTTTCTCGGCGAGCCGGTCCTCGAGATGCAGCAGCTCTTCGGGGGCGAGCGGTTCCCCAACATCGTCGTCGCCATGGACGGCACGGTGGTGGCGACGTGGGGCAGCTCGAGCGTTCGCGCGCGCCGCAGCACGGACGGCGGCAAGACGTGGGGCGACGAGATCATCATCGCCAAGCCCGGCTTCCAGGGCGGCGGAGTGACCGTCGACGAGAGGAGCGGGGACATCATCGCGTTCGTCGAGGAGCGCCATCCTCCCGCGCCGATCGCCGTCTACCGCAGCTCCGACAGCGGCGCCACCTGGAAGAAGCAGGAGACCGTCATCGGCAAGGACAAAAACGGCAACCTTCCCTCGATGCACATGAACGAGCACGGCATCACGCTGCGTCACGGGAAGCACAAGGGCAGGTTGCTGCGGCCGTCGCGGTGGTACGCGGGCAAGAACGAGCGCGCCCGCTGGCCGAAGCACTACACCAACGCGATCTACAGCGACGACGGCGGCAAGACGTGGAAGGCGAGTGATCCCTTCCCGGCGTTCGGCACCGGCGAGGCGACGGTCGCCGAGCTCTCCGACGGGACGATCTACTACAACTCGCGCCGTCACTGGGCCGAGGAGGGCGCCAACCCGCGGCGGCGATGGACTGCCCGGAGCGACGACGGCGGCGCGACGTGGAAGGACCTGTCGATATGCGAGGCGCTCCCCGACGGCCCGCAGGACACCGACTACGGCCTCATGGGCGGTCTCGACCGCCTGCCGGTGCGCGGCCGCGACATCCTGATCTTCAGCAACTGCGAGAGTCCCGGGGGCCGCCACCACGGCACGCTCTGGGCGAGCTTCGACGGCGGCAAGACGTGGCCGCTGAAGCGACTGCTATTCGAGGGCCGCTACGCCTACGCGTCGGTCGCCGCCGGCCGGCCGAGGACCGACAGCGAGGGGTGGATCTACGTCCACTTCGAGGGCGGCCCGAAGGGCGGCTCGACCGTGGCGCGGTTGAACCTCGGCTGGCTGCTCGCGGGCAAGGCGACCGGCGACGGCAAGGTGCCCGACTGGGTCGTCCGGGCGCAGCTGTCGCGACGCCGTGAGGCATCCGAATAGCGCGGCGTGCCTCGATCTCCACGGCGGGCGACACGTTTCGGCGGCGAGAACGTGCCGACCCGAACCGGCGTGTGGGCGTCGATCCCGAGGACCGGCGAGGGCTCGAGGTGCGCGGCGAGCTCTCCGGGGTCGAGACGGCGACGCGCGTCAC
>JBFFXF010000450.1:0-3043 GCA_041569895.1 Planctomycetota bacterium
AAGACGGTCACGCGCGAGGGCGCGCCGCCGTCGCCCGGGACGCGCCAGAGCTCCGCGGCCGGTCCATTATTGCCGGACTGCTCGCCCGGCCGGTCCGCATGCTCGGCCCACGCGATCCAGCGTCCGTACGCCGAGAGCGCGAACGGCGCGCGTCGCGTCGCGAGCGAGTCGGGAATCCCCTCGACGGGCGTCACGGCGCCGTCGTCGAGGTCGCACCAGGCGATCCTCGCGCCACCGCCGGGGGAGGCCAGGCGGCCGAGGAGGCGATGCCCGTCCGGGTGGAAGAAGAGCGGCCCGCGAGCCCGGATCGCGGCCGGCAGGGCGACCGGCGCGCCGGTGGCGGCGTCGACCACGAGGAGATCGCCGTCGCCCAGATCGCGCGTGCGCACGAACGCGATCCGATCGCCCGCGGGCGACCAGGCCGGCGACACGTCCCACCCCTCGCCTCGCGTCAGGCGAGTGAGCGCACCGCCGCCCGACGGGACGCGGCAAACGGCGCCCTGGAACGACAGCGCGATCGTGCTGCCGTCGGGCGAGACGCGCGGCTCGATGCCGCCGAAGGCGCGGCGTCGCGCGGAGCGCTCGAGTGCGAGAGCTCGCGAGCGCGCGTGGTGCTCGGGGAAGTCGCGGTGGTAGCGATCGAGGAGCGCGTCGACGTCGTTCGCGACCAGGTAGATCTTGCCGCGGATCTCGCGCGTCTCCCCCGGACGCAGTCCCCCGAGGCGAAAATCGCTGTGCAGGCAGGTGATCACCCCCTGGAAGAGCTCCTGCCACGGCTCCCACGCCGTCGCCAGGATCATCCGATCGCCGTCGCCGAAGCATCCGATCAGCCCGTTCGACGGCACGTGCGAGCTCAGCGGTCGCGGGTTGACGTCGGCGCGGGGCACGCCCGGCGCCGCCCACACCTGTCCGGGCGTGTAGCGCGCCTCGGTGGCCCAGTCCCTCGTCGGCATGCGCGAGAGCTCGCCGTCGAGGAAGACGAACGACTTCGTGATGTACTCGTACGTCTGCGGGTTCGCCGGATCGCCGAGGCCGGTGAAGGCGCCGACGCGGATGCAGGGCTGCGCCCAGTGCGCCTCGGAGCGCCGGATGGTCGGATTGCGCGCCGTCAGGCGGAAGTCGATCTCGTCGGCGCCGGCGGTGATCACGTGGTCCACGGTGACGCCGTCGCGCAGCGTGCAGCGCAGTTCGATGCGGGTGCCGTCCTCGCTCGCCGAGAGGAGCTCGGTGCGGTGACCGACGACGGTGTGCTTGCCCCAGTCGGTGGTCTGGGAGTTGGCGCGACAGTACGCCTCGATGTAGAGGATGCGCACCTCCTCGCCGGGAAGGTGCTCGCCGCGGATGGTGAGGTAGTTCCGGGCCCAGGAGATGGTCAGCGGGGGACCGGCGTCGTCCGGAGACTCGTCCTGCGCGGTGGCCGGGACGTCGCCGGCCGAGACGACCAGCGCCGCGATGCACGCGGCGATCACCACGACATCACGTCGGCCATGGGCGCTCACTCGGTGCTCACTTCTTGCCGAAGCAGTAGAGGTGCCCGTCCGTGCGCAGGTAGATGCGCCCGCCGACGATCGCGGGCGTCGCGAAGACCTCCTCGCCGAGACGCGACGTGGCGATCTCCTCCCACTGGGGCACGGCGCTGATGACGCTGATGACGCCGCGCTGGCTGACCGCGTAGATCTTGCCGTCGCCGTACACCGGGGAGCTGTAGTAGTCGTCCGTCGAGGAGACGCGTCCGCGCTTGCCGCGCTCGCCGGTGGCCACGTCGAAGCAGGAGACGATGCCACCGTTCCTGACGACGAAGACATGGCCCCCGACGTGGATCGGCGATGGCACATACGGCGTGAAACGCGAGCGCTTCCACGCGACGTGGGTGGTGGTGATGTCGCCGGAGCCGCCGGGCTCGATCGCCATGACGACGTTTTGCGCGCTCTCGAAGATGTTCTTCATGTAGTCGTACTCGGCGCGCGTCACCTTGCCGTCCTTGTTGCGGTCGATCTGGTTGAAACGGCGCCGCAGCGCGTCCTGCTTGACCTCGTCGCGCTCCAGCAGCTCGTTGCGGTTGGTGTCCTGTGACTTGAGGAGCTCGTCGAACGGCTCGGCCCGGATGCGGTCATCCGCGTCGGCGCCCGGCGACCACGTCGCCAGGATGAGCCGATTGCCGGCGCCGATCACCGGCGTCGGGACGACGATGCGCGAGAGGCCGCTCGCGTTCCAGAGCGGCTCGCCGTTCTCGAGATCGTATCCGATCGCCTTGAGCGTCCCCGCGACGACGACCTGCCGCTTGCCATCGACCTCCCATATGATGGGCGTCGAATACCCGCGCGGGAACTCCGATCGATCGGCTCTCCAGAGTCGCTTGCCGGTCTTCTTGTCGTACGCCGCCAGGAACGAGTCGGTGTCGTGATCCTGGACCAGAAGCAGGACATCGCCCTCGATCACCGGCGAGCTGCCGGCGCCGAAGTTGTTCTTGAACGGCCCGAGCGGCTTCTTCCACACCAGCCTGCCGTCGCGGTCGTGGCAGACGAGGCCGTACGACCCGAAGAAGCTGACGACGAGCTTTCCGTCGGTCGCCGGGGTCGACTGCGCGTGGCTGCCGATCCGGTGGACCTCCTCCCTCTCCCGCTCCGGCGCCTTCTCCTTCCAGACGACCCGCCCGCTCTGGCGATCGATCGCGATGACGAGCAGAGCGCTGCCGTCGGCGGCCGTCAGCCAGATGCGATCACCGTGAATCACCGGCGAGGAGTGCCCCGGCAAGAGCTCGGTCTTCCAGATGACGTGGCTGTCGGGACCGATCTCCGCGGGCAGCTCGCCGTCGCCGACCGCATGCCCGCTGCCGTTCGGCCCGCGAAAGCGATCCCAGGAGTCTTCCGCGGAGACGGGAATCGACATCGCGCAGGCGAGGAGACAGGCGAGAAACGGGACGGTGGATGGGGTGGTGTTCATGGGAGCGGGATCCTGTTGTTTTCGAGTCGGGGAATTCCCTGGTTATAGCCAGAGGGATCGCTGAAGGGAAGAGGGCAGGTCGGCGTTCCCGTTCCCGTCC
>JBFFXF010000451.1:0-2981 GCA_041569895.1 Planctomycetota bacterium
GCTCGCGCTCCGTATCCGTGTTCCGTCTCCGCTGTCGTTACCGTCGCCGTGCGACAGAGAACCGACTCCGATACCGATTCCGATTCCGAGTCCGAGATCCGACTCCGATGACCGACTCCGATGACCGACTCCGATGACCGATCCGGAGCCCGGCCCCGACACCGGACCTGACGAACGCCCCGGTTGCGATGTTCGTCCACGAGGGATCCTCCGGAACGGCGATCTGCGAGTGCCCCGCGTGGCAGCCGACGCACTTCGAATCCTCGCCGGCGCGGCCGAAGTTGAATCACCGACGTCGCCGGGTCATCGTGGAGGAGCTCCAGCCCCGGTCCCGGCAGCTCCATCACCCACAAGCCGTACGTCGGCCGGCCATCCTGCTTCGCCGAGGCGAGGATCCGACCGTCGGGCATCTCGACGGCGCTCGCGAACAGGTGACGGACGTTCGGCTCCGGCGCCGGGTCGCTGGTCGGGAACCGCTGGGGACCTGCGAGACCGTCGGCAGGCGCGGGTCCCGGCTCGCCGATCCGCAGCCCGTTCTCGCCGGGCTGGCCGAGGAAGGGACAAGACGGCGGCGGGAAACGATCGGTACCGACCCATGACTGACCTCCGTGTACCGAGTGGACCCGAGCACCACCAATGCTCCGATACACGGGGGAGTGGTCAAGAAGAAACGAGCGTTAACCGGTAGAATGTGCGGTCCGGATCCCATCGTCCTCGTCCTCGTCCTCGATCGCCTCCGCAATCGGGATCGGAATCGGTATCGGAGTCGGTATCGGAGTCGGTATCGGAGTCGGTATCGGAATCGGTGTCGGTGTCGGAATCGGGTACGAAAGTCACATCGCAGCCGGAGACAACCATGAAACCCCCCATGCTGCTCACCCTGTCCCTCACCATCGCCATCTCCCTCTCCTGCCACGCCGCCCCCTCCGGGTCCGCGCCGGTCGTCGGTCCGTCCGCAAACGCGGACGAAACGCCCGCCGTGACATCGCGGCCGAACGTGCTCTGGATCACCAGCGAGGACAACGGGCCGCACCTCGGCTGCTACGGCGACGCCTACGCCACGACGCCGCGACTCGACGCGCTGGCCGCTCGCGGCGTCATCTACTCGCGGTGCTGGTCGAACGCGCCGGTCTGCGCGCCGGCGCGCACGACGCTGATCTCGGGGCTCTACCCGACCAGCACGGGCTCGCAGCACATGCGCAGCATGACCCGGTTGCCCGGCGGCATGAAGATGTACCCGCAGTACCTGCGCGACGCCGGCTACTACTGCACGAACAACAGCAAGGAGGACTACAACCTCGAGAAACCCGGCAAGGTCTGGGACGAGTCGAGCCGTCGCGCCCACTGGAAGAACCGCAAGGACGGCCAGCCCTTCTTCGCGATCTTCAACATCACCGTCAGCCACGAGAGCCAGATCCGCAGGCGGCCGCACACTCCCGTTCACGATCCGGCCACGGTGCGCGTGCCGGCCTACCACCCGGACACGCCGGAGGTGCGTCTCGACTGGGCGCAGTACCACGACAAGCTGACGGAGATGGACACGCGCGCCGGCGCGATCCTCGACGAGCTGAGCGCGGCGGGCCTCGCCGACGACACCATCATCTTCTCTTACGCCGACCACGGGTCCGGCATGCCGCGGAGCAAGCGCTGGCCGTACAACTCCGGGCTGCACGTGCCGCTGATCGTCGTCATACCGGAGAAGTTCGCGCACCTGCGACCGCCCGGCTATCGCGCCGGCGGCACTGTCGATCGCCTCGTCGGATTCATCGACCTCGGACCGACGCTGCTGAGCCTGGCCGGCATCCGCCCGCCGGCGCACTTCCAGGGGCACGCGTTTCTCGGCGAGCACCTCGCCGACCCGCCGGAGCATCTGCACGGCTTCCGCGGGCGCATGGACGAGCGCATCGACATGGTGCGGAGCGTGACGGACGGGCGGTACGTCTACATCCGGAACTACATGCCGCACGAGATCTACGGGCAGCACGTCTCCTACATGTTCCAGACGCCGACGACGCGCGTCTGGAAGCAACTGTACGACGCCGGCAAGCTCGCGCCGCCACGCACGTACTTCTGGGAGCGCAAGCCGCCCGAGGAGCTCTACGACCTCGGCACCGACCCCGACGAGGTCGTCAACCTCGCGAAGTCGCCGAAGCACCGCGACGTCCTCGAGCGACTCCGGAGCGCGCAGCGCGAGCACGTCCTGGCGACCCGCGACCTCGGCTTCCTCCCGGAGGGCGAGATCCACGCGCGCGCCGCGGGATCGGCCTCGGGGACGCCGTACGAGATGGGGCACGACCCGAAGCGGTACCCACTCGAGCGCATCCTCGCCATGGCGGAGTACGCCTCGTCGGACGAGCAGAGCACGAAGCCGCTGCTCGAGGGTCTCGAGGACACGGACAGCGCCGTGCGCTGGTGGGCGGCGCTCGGCCTGCTGTCCCGCGGCCGTGACGCGGTCTCGAAGACGCGCGACGCGCTGCGCCGGGCGCTCCTCGACACATCGCCCGCTGTCCGCATCACCGCCGCCGAGGCCCTGGCGCGATTCGGCGAGGACGCGGACCTCGAGCCGGCGCTCGACCAGCTGATGGAGCTCGCGCCGGTCGACCGCAACGGTGTCTACATCTCCGTCCTCGCCCTCAACGCCCTCGATGCCCTCGACGACCGCGCTCGCAGCGTCCGCAGCGCCATCGAGAAGCTCCCGAAGCAGCACCCCTCGGTCCCGGGCCGCCTGCGGAGCTACGTCCCGAGATTGATCGAGAAGACGGTGGCGGACCTGCGGTGAGGAAGCTGGGCTGGAACGGGCAGGAGACTCGACTGCGGAGGTTTGCTGTCAGACGATTCATGAGGAAGGCAGGAAAATCAGGAAGGCAGGAAAGGAAGTTCTGCTTCGAGGGCGTCGCTGGAGATCAAGAATCGAGCCGAGAAGCGTCGGCTTTCGCCGGACTGAACCACAGAGGTGCGGCGCGAGCTGGCGCAGCGCCGCA
>JBFFXF010000452.1:0-2872 GCA_041569895.1 Planctomycetota bacterium
ACCGTCGGAGTCCGAGCCGCTCGCCGCCACGATGCCGCTCTGCGCTCCGGTGACCTCGAGGTGAGAAAGCGTCACCCCATCGGCGTCGGAGAGCTCCACCGCGACCACCCCGAAGCTCTGGTTGCCGCGGTCGAGCACCGCCTTGCGGTCCGGGAAGGCCGCTTCGTGGTAGCCCTCGATCGTCACGCCCGCGTCCGCAGCAGTGATGACCAGCGTCGCGCTCAGGAGGTACTCGCCGGCGTCGACGCGGACGACGTCGCCGGGGTCGAGATCGTACGTCTCGAGCACCGCTCGCACCGACGCCTTCGGCGTCGACGGCGTCAGGCCGTCGTTGGCGTCGTTTCCGGGCGCCGTCGTCCAGTCTCCGGGCTCGACGACGTCGTCGTTGACGTAATAGACCGTCACCGGCGCGGTGATCGTGAACGTGGCGTTGCTCTCGTCCGCGAGGGCGCCCGCGTTGCGCGTCACCCGCACGACGTAGTCGCTGCCGGCCTTGAGGGCCGCGGGAATCGCCCACGCGAACTCGCCGTCGTTCTCGGTGTCGTCGGCGATGACGAGCACGGGACCCGGAGCGCCGGCCTCGAGGAGCTCGATGTCCGCGGTGCCTGCAGTGTCGTGGCTCCTCCATCGGATGGCGAAAGTCTGGTCGGCCGGCCAGACCTCACCGCCGTCGGGGCGCGTTACCAGGACGTAGGCGACCGGCGACTTTGACGCCTGCGTCGTATTCCCGTACGCGCCGATGTTCACGAAGCCGCCGTTGGGCGCCGGCTCCTGGTCGAAGGCGTCGTCCGGCGCGCCGCGGTCGATCGCCGGCGAGTGCTCGGCGTCGACGGTCTCGGTCGGCGCGGATCGCACCGGCAGTCCCGTGCCCCCATCGACGACCGGCGCCAGCGAGCCGCCGTGGAAGCTGCCCGCGGTGCTGCGAAGGTGGAAATCGGCGGCGCCGGTGTCGACGAAGAGCGGGTCCTGCGCCAGGCTGTTCGCATCGGTGAACGCGGCGCTCTGCCAGGCCGCGAGCGTCGGCCGCGGAAGCGCCTGCCAGAAGGCGACCTGCCCTTCGCCGGCGACGTCGAAGAGGTTGTAGTCGCTCGAGAATCCCATCTGGCTGTCGCTCGCGACGCTGAGAGCATAGCCGCCCTCGACGTGGAGGATGTTGTTGCGGAGCTCGACGCCCCCCGAGCGCCCTTCGATCCGGACCGCGTCGCCCGTGACCTCGTGGATCGTGTTGTTGACGACCTCGCCCCCGGAAAACGTCATGAACAGCCCCTCGGCGGCGTTGCCGTGGATGACGTTGTTTGCAGCCCGTCCGGAGAAGCCGGAGGCCCGGATGCCGACGCCGTTTCCGTGAACGACGTTCCCGAGCGCGTCCGAGCCGCCGGCAAGGACGATGCCCGCCGCGCTGTTTCCGGAGACAAGGTTCTCGACGACCCTGGAGGGATTCCCGAACGCCGACGTGACGATCCCATTGCGATTCCCGTCGACGACGTTCCAGCGCGCCTCGGCGCCGGAAGAGATCGAGATACCGGCACCGCCCGACGCGGTATGGCCGCTGACGGCGTTCCCCGCGACGAGGACGTTGCCGCTCGCGGAGATGCCGGTACGCGCATTGTCCTGGACCCGGTTGCCGCGGCCCGCGGAAAGATCGGCGCTGCCAACGACGACTGTCCCCACGGCGTTCGAGACGCGCATGCCGGTGTCGTTGCCGAAGATCTCGTTCCCCTCGACGATGGCGGCGCCGGGGCCCCTGAGGTCGATCCCGTCGCCGCCGTTGTCGCGGGCGACGCTGTCGGAGAGACTCGCGATCGGCACCTGGACGAAGACGCCGTCGCGTCCGTTCTCGAAGACGTGGAGGCGCCCGAGCGCCGCGCCGATCGAGCCGCTCTCGACGCGGATGCCGTCGAGGACCATGCCGCTCACGGTGAGTCGCTCGCCGCCGAAGTTCTCACTCCCGTTTCGGACCCAGACGCCGCGGTGGGCGCCCTCGAAGGTCAGGCTCCTCAGGGTGACGAAGTCGCCGTCGTCGACGTCGGCGGCGACGGTCCACGGCTGGAGGTTGCCGCGGTCGATGCGGGCGACGCGGGCCGGGTCGGTCGGGCCCGCGACCTCCAGACCCTCGTCATCTCCGAGCGAAGGGGCGCCGCTGACGACGATGTTCCTGACCGCGAGATACTCACCGGTGTCGACCCGGACGACGTCGCCGGGGCCGAGGTCGTGGAAGTGGAGCGCGGAAACCAGGCTCGGCTTCGGGTCCGCTGGCGTCGTGCCGGTGTTGCGATGGGCGCCGACATCGGTCGTGTACTCGTCACCATCGATCGCGGAGTCGTTGACGAAGTAGTCTCCGCCAGCAGTCGGCACCGCGAAGGGCTCGCGTGAGTCGGCAAAGACCGCCGGATCGTCGACCGAGCTGATCCGGACGAAGTACCTCGCCTTGGAGTCTCCTGCGATGCCGCTGTCCTGCGGTGCCCAGATGAGCGACTCGCGGGAGGCACGGACTTGGGCGATGTCGGCAATCTTCCCGGCGCCGAGCCGGTGGAGGTCGATGTCGACGTCCCCCTCGACGTTAAAGGTGCGCCATACGATGGCCCGTCCCGTGGTCGCCTCCCAGTCGAGGTAGAGCCTCGGGAATCGGATCTGAACCGCCGCCGGCGACGACTGCGCCGCCTCGGCGGTGTTGCCGTACGCGCCGAGGTTCACACGGCCGCCGTTGAAGCCCCGCTCGAGGTCGAAGGCGCTCTCCGGATCCCCGGCGTCGATGCTCGTCGAGCCCGGCGCGAGGTGGAAGTCGCCGAGGGTCACATCGACGAATCGCGGATTGTCGAGTCCGGGGTCGAGCGGCGTCGAGCCGATCGAGTGCGCGTCGAAGCCCGCCTCG
>JBFFXF010000453.1:0-2635 GCA_041569895.1 Planctomycetota bacterium
CCTGCTCCTCGCGAAGCCCGGAGACGACGTGTCGGGCACGATCGAGCAGCACGACGGCCTCGCGGCGCTCGCGCTCGAGCAGGGGCACGTGGCGGCAGCTCCCGTCGCGCCGGCATCGGTCATCGTGCGTGTGAGCGGCGCGGACGCTCCCGGCCCCGAGCGCCAGCGCCCCGATCGTCGAGACGATCAGCCTGGTCGTCGTCCTGGTCAGAGTGGTCATGGTCTCGCTCCTCCGTTCGGTTCCCCGGTCAGTAGTCGCGTGCGGCGCCATTGCCGCGCGTGCAGCTGCGTCGTGTAAACGGGTCGACGGGGAGGGAGGGGCGGGTATTCAGGGAGGTGTGGCGGGGTTACGGGGGCGTTACAGACGCGTGCTCGCTTCTCGTCGTCCTCGTCCTCGTGCTCGTCCTCGAACCGCCTCGCTCCCCGAGTCGGACGACCGATTCCGAGACCGATGACCGAGACCGATTCCGATTCCGATTCCGATGACCGAGATCGGATTCAGATGACCGACTCCTCGATCTGCGTAATCTGCGTAATCTGCGCAATCTGCGTAATCTGCGTTCCCGTTCTCGTCGTCCTTCGGGCACGCTCCGATCAAGAAAGAATCATTCGCTCGAGAGATCGCGGGAGGCGGTTGAGGCGCTTGCGGCCGGCGGCGGTGACCAGGATATCGTCCTCGATGCGCACGCCGCCGACGCCGGGGACGTAGATTCCGGGCTCGACGGTGACGATCATGTTGCGGCGGAGGGTCTCGCGGCCGGTCGGCGCGAGGCGGGGCTTCTCGTGGATCTCGCGACCGATGCCGTGGCCGAGGCTGTGGCCGAAGCGCTCGCCGTGGCCGGCGCGCTCGATGATGGAGCGCGCGACGGTGTCGATCTTCGTGCAGCGGACACCGGGTCGGATCGCCGCGACCGCGGCGTCGTGGGCCTCGAGGACGACGCCGTAGATCTCGCGCATCGTGTCCGAGGGCTTGCCGGTGAAGACGACGCGCGTCATGTCGCTGCGGTAGCCGTCCGTCTCGGCGCCCCAGTCGATGAGCACGGCCTCGCCCTTGCGGACGCGACGGCCCCCGGGACGGTAATGGCACATCGACGAGTTCGGGCCGGCCGCGACGATGGTCTCGAAGGCCGGGCCGTCGCCCCCGGCGACGCGCATGTTGAACTCGAGCTTCGCGGCGATCTCGCGCTCCGTCTTGCCGACCAGCGCGGCGGCGCCGCCGGCGATGAGCTCCTCGAAGGCGCGTTCCGCGATGCGCACGGCCTTTCGCGTCAGCCGGATCTCCTCCTCGTCCTTGACGCGACGAAGCTCCGGCAGTCCGTCCTCGACCGGGACGACGCGGCGCCCGCGCAATCTCTTTCGCAACGACTGCTGCTGGCCGATCGTCATGTGGTCCTGCTGGACGCCGACCGAGCGCAGGCGTCGCTCCCCGATCACCCGGGCGACCTCCTGCTCGAGAGTCCTTCCGGAGGGACGGATGTGGATCTCCGTTCCGGGGCACTCCTGCGGCGCCTGTTCCTGGAATCGGAAGTCGGTGATCAGCAGCGACCAGCCGTTGGCCGCCAGCAGCGCGCTGTCCTCGCCGCTGAAACCGCTCAGCCAGCTGACGTCGACGGGCCTGGTGATCAGATACGCGTCGACGCCGTTCTTTCCACCATGACGGAGGAGGGCGCGGCGACGACTGCGAAAGGTACTCGGCTTCATTTTCGACGGATCGATGCGTCTTATCGAATCGACGAGTAGTCGGTCGGCGTCAGGAAGACATTCTCGACTCTCTTGACGATCGGGCCTCCCGCCACGCGATGCGACTCCTCGAAGACGCGCTTCCACTCCGGATCCTCGAAGAACGCGCGCCACGACGCCTCGCGCGCCTCACGGCTCGGGTACGCGAGCACGTAGACCAGCGTGTCCTCGGTGTCGACCGGGGTCCAGTACCCGACCAGCTCCATGCCGTGCTTGATGAAGAGCCGGTTGGTGTGCTCGCGAAACCGCGCGTGCAGATGCTCCAGGAGTCCCTCGTTGGTATAGTACGTGCGCATCTCGAAGAGTCGCGTCTCGCCCTTGTCGGCGATTGCACACGAGACGAGCTGACCGCAGCAGAGCGCCGCCGCGGCGACGACGAGAATCGAAGATCGCATCATGCAACTCCACCCGGTTGTTTCGCCGTTCCCCGCCCGATCCACGCCCACGACCGGGAGGGTCGTCCGGTTGACGGGAGCCGGACGACAGACCTGGTATTGTCTGTGATCGAGAGCGAGAAATCCACGTCGCAGGCGGCCGGAATACCCGTCGGGCATCGAAGTCACCGCGTGAGCTTCCAGAGCACCGCCAGGACGTGGTCGACCCGACGCTGCGCTTCCCCGGCCGGCCTGCCGCTCCGCGATATACCCCCACGCCATGGCGACACGCAGAGCCGTGCGCACCTCCTCCGCGCTGCCGGAAGCGATCCTCCAGAGATGGGGCCGATCGCTCGTCCTCGTCCTCGTCCTCGTCCTCGTCCTCGAGAACCGGCGAAGGCCGAGACTGACTCGGAGACAGAGATCAGAGACCAGAGAACAGAGACCAGAGATCAGAGGTCGGAGATCAGAGGTCGGAGATCAGAGGTCGGAGATCAGAGGTCGGAGATCAGAGGTCGGAG
>JBFFXF010000454.1:0-2591 GCA_041569895.1 Planctomycetota bacterium
ATGCCGAGATCGATCGTCTCCCGCGCGTTGGTCTCCGGATTGATCTCGGCGGGCCAGAATCTCCACTTGAAGTTCAACCAGGTGTACTCGTACGGCTTGCTGAGATCGGTGGCGAAGCCCGTGAGGCTGTTCTGCAGGAACTCCAGGCGCCCGATGTCGGGCGGAGGATTCTTGGTGTCGTGGTACGTGAAGATGTTCAGCGCCGCGATGATGAACAGGAACCCGAACGCAAAGCGCACGGTCAATTCGATCCAGAATGCCTCTCGCTGGCGATATGTCATCGGGGGCTCCTCGTCGGGCGCTCGGAGGGCGCCGGCGTCTCTCTTGTGTTCTCCGGTGGAGTTCGTTCTTCCGTCTATTTCGGATGCTGGGAAGACTCCAAGTGTACCGAATGCCGGCGTCAAAAGTAAATCCCGGAGCCCGTGCGCGACACCCCCGCGGGCCTGCAGGCCTGTCGAGCGCCGCTCGAAGCCGTTTCGGACCGTCTCAGCCCGTGTCGCCGGCGTCGCGGGCGGCCTCTCTCTCCAGCCGCCCGCAGAGGCGTCGCATCGCCCGGTTCGACGGCGCGCGCAGCGCCGACGCGATGATCAGCCCCCGGACCTCGCGGCGCGAGATCTTCAGGCGCTCCCCCGAGAGGAGCTGGCGCTTGCGGCCGCGCAGCAGCGCCACGGTGCGCAGCCCGATCAGCAGTGGCCACGCGCTGGCGAGCCGGAGCCGCACGAGGCGGCGCGGGATCGACAGGAGGTAGTCGCGACCGGCGCGCAGGTGCTCGAGCGTCAGGTCGAGCAGGTCGTCGACGATCGGTCCGATGCGCCCGGCGATCGCGTCGACGCCGGCGGTGTCGTCCCCGGTCACCGCGGCGAGGAGCTCGCCCGCCTCGACGCCGTGGTGCTCGAGGCGCGGCCGGGGAATGTAGCAGCGGCCGATGCGCAGGTCCGCGGGCATGTCGCGCAGCACGTTGGTGAGCTGCAGCCCCTTGCCGAAGCGCACGCCGAGCTCGCGCATGCGGTCGTGATCGAGCCGCTTCAGCGCCGGGGCGTGCGCGGCCTGGACGTCGGTCCAGAACTCGCCGACGCAGCCGGCGACGTGGTAGCAGTAGCGATCGAGATCCGCGTCGGTCTCGAGGACCCCCACCTCGCCGCTCTCGCTCGCGCGCTCCTCCGGAGGGAAACTCTCGAGGTCGATCTCCATGCCGCGCGTCAACGTTCCCAGCAGCGTGCGCAGCGCGCGCCGGTCCTCGTCGATGAGCTCGCCGTAGACCTCGAAACACGCGTCGAGGTTTCTGAGCAACGCGCCCTCCGACGCGGTGAACCCGTCACGCGTGGCGACGCCGGAGGAGACCGCATCGCCGCCGCTCGCGACGAGGTCGCGGATGCGATCGAGCGACTCCGGACTCGGTCGCGCCGACTCGAACTGCTCGCGGTAGAGCGACAGCATCCGCCGGCGCTCCTCGCGGGGCAACGCGCGCGTGTCGGCGATGGTGTCCGCGGCGCGACAGAAGAGGTAGCCGAGCATCACCGCCGGACGCATCGAGCGCGGCACGACCGAGAGCGTCAGGTAGATCGAGCGGCTCGTGTCGCGGAGGATGGCGTCGAGCCGACGCGGCAGCGGCGCGGATCGCGCTCCGGATGGCGTCGTGACCGTCGACATGAGGAGAAATGATATCGGCTCCGGGACGCTCCTGGTATAGTGCGCTGCCGATATGCAACGACACGCCACGGGCAGGTTTTACGACGCTTTTCCCGCGACGGCGGGCCTCCTGCTGACGGTCTTCGGGTTCTATCTCCTCGAGATCGTGCTCGGGTACAAGCTGAGTGATGATCCGACGAAGGGGCTCTGGAGCCACGTGCTCATCGGTGACCCTCGAGTCGTCATTCCTCTCGGCGGCCTGTCCGAGTCCCTCGTCGTCGAGGATCGCCAGCTCTGGCGGCTCCTGGCCGCCTGCTTCCTTCACTTCGGTCCGATCCATATCCTGTTCAACTGCATCGTGCTCATGGACCTCGGCCGTCTGCTGGAGCCGATGCTCGGCCTGCACCGCTTCATCACGACGTACCTCGCGTGCGGCGTCCTCGCCAGCGCCGCATCGGTCGGTTGGCAGATGCTCTTCGGCCCAGCGCTGTCAGCGGGCGCATCCGGAGCGCTCTGCGGCCTCATCGGCGTGCTGCTCGGCTTCTCGATCCGCCATCGCGACCGCAGACTCCGCGAGCAGATGGTTCGATGGGTCATCTACCTGGCGATCTTCAGCATCATCATCCCGTTCATCGACCATGCCGCCCACGCGGGCGGGCTCGTCGCCGGATTCGTCTTCGGCCTCTTCGTGCCCAGCTACGTCACGAGCACCGCGACGACCCGCTGGGTGGTGCCCGCCTGGCTCGCGATGACCGCGTGCGCCGTATCGCTCGGCTTCGCGATCTGGGGCCTCTTCGAGACCCTCGGGCGGATTTGATTCCCCGGCACGGGTTCCGGTCCTTTCCTCGTCCTCGTCCTCGTCCTCGTCCTCGAAGCCGCGGATCGGGCAAGAGGCTTCGGGACGAAGGGAAGACCACCCGATCGGCATTGGAATCGGAGTCGGGGTCGGAGTCGGTCATCGG
>JBFFXF010000455.1:0-2551 GCA_041569895.1 Planctomycetota bacterium
CCGGGATGCCATGCTCGCGCGCGTAGCGGATGAAGTCCCAGACGATGAGGAAGTAGCTGACGTATCCCGTCGTCTCGATGACCTTCATCTCGTACTCGAGCCGCTTGCGGATCTCCGGGCTGTGGTCGAACGACGGGTAGCGCTGCCGGCACCCCTCCTCGCAGAGCGACCTGAAGTAGGCGGTGAGGTCGGTAACGCCGTCCGCCTCGAACTTCGGCAGGTGCATCTCGCTGAAGTCGAGCTCGAGGTCGATCATGTCGGCGACCTGGAGCGTGTTCGACAGCGCCTCGGGGAAGTCGCCGAGCACCCGCTCCATCTCCGCGCCGCTGCGGAAGTAGAACTGGTCGCTGCCGAACTGCATGCGGTCGCCGTCCTCGAGCGTCGTGCCGGTGTTGATGCAGAGGTGGATCTCCTGAGCGCGATGGTCCTCGCGCGCGAGGTAGTGGATGTCGTTCGAGGCGACGAGCGGGATGCCGAGCGCGCGCGACATCGACGGGATGCGCTCGAGGACGCGCTCCTGCTCGGGGATGCCGTTGCGCTGGAGCTCGAGGAAGAAGCAGCCCGGCTCGAACATGTCGCGGTGCTGCTCGATGGCCCCGCGAAGGTCATCGTCCGACGCGCCGAGCGCGGCGCGGTTGATCTCGCTCGAGAGGCACGCGCTCATGCCGATCAGCCCGCGCGAGTGCTGGGCGAGGATCTCACGGTCGATGCGCGGCTTGTAGTAGAAGCCCTCGAGGTACGCGAGCGTCGACAGCCTGATGAGGTTCCGGTAACCCTCGGCGTTGCGGGCCAGCAGGATGAAGTGGTAGTAGGGGCTCCCCGCGGCCTTCTTGCGGTCGAACCGGCTCCCCGGCGCGACGTACGCCTCCATGCCGAGGATCGGCTTGACCCCCGCGGCGGCGCACGCCCGGTAGAACTGCACGGCGCCGAAGACGTTGCCGTGGTCGGTGAGGGCGAGCGCCTTCATGCGGTTCTCGACCGCCGCGCCGACCAGGCCCGGAATGGTGTTGGCGCCGTCGAGCAGGCTGAAGTGACTGTGAACGTGGAGATGGACGAACGTGCCGGCGGCGGGCATTGTGGACCCCTCTCTCTTCACGCTTCTCGTTGCCCGGTGCGTGTCTTCCCCGGATCGCGCTCCTTCCGGAGAGCGACCCGCGGGGATTATAGGTCGATCGCCCGGCGGCGACAATCCGGCACCCGCGGTGTGCCGGGCGGCGGTACGGGAGGTGTTCGTGAACGTCCGTATCCGATCCCGGACCCGGACCTGGATTTTTCTCGCCTCCGGCGAGATACTCGGGCTTTCGCCCCGGACGGGCGGCGGAGAGAGCGTCGGGACGGTGTGCCAGAGGTGAAGGAACGAGACGACACGCTCCGGGGACGGCCCTATCTGAGCCTCCTCTTTCGCTGCTGCAACGTCTATCAGCGGGTGTACCGCCACCGCGACGGCGACCGCTACGAGGGGCGCTGCCCCCGCTGCCTGCGCGAGGTCGTGGTGCCGATCGGGCCCGACGGGACGGCGCAGCGCGTTTTCGAGGTCGAGTGATCCGGCTCGTCATGACGCGGCTCGCATGACCCCGAGCGGTGACAGATCATGAGTGACAAGGCGGTCGAATCGAAGTACGCCATCGAGAGCCCGAGCTACCGGTGCTCGACGTGCGAGCAGGAGGTGGCACCGGGCGCGCCGTACTTCTCCGCGGTGCTCTTCACCGACGAGAGGTTCGTGCGCACCGAGCACTGCCCGGCGTGCTGGGGGCGGCGCGCCGACGACGACTGCCCGGTCTACGCCTTCTGGAAGACATCGCGCCCGAGGCCGGCCGAGCCCGCGACGCCGCGGCGGCGCCGCTTCGACATCGAGCTCCTCTGGCAGTTCTTCACCCGTCTCCACGGCGACGTCTCGTCGGGCGAGACCGGCGAGGAGGCGGACGACCCGGCGAACGACGTCGCGGAGGACGTGGCCGACGAGACACGGGAGGAGACCCCCGACGAGCTCGCGGAGGACGATGTCGCCGGTGACGTCACGGGTGACGAGGCCCGCGAAGACTTTCCGGACGCCGACGACGAGACTGCCGGCGCCGACGAGGGCGAGTCCGACGAGACCGTGTCGGAGGACGCCACCGGCGAGAGCGCCGGGCGGGAACCTCGCCCCCCCTCGCCCGACGAGAAGGTCCGCCTCCTCTTCCTGATCACCCTCCTCCTCGTGCGCGGCAAGCGCCTCGTCCTCGGCCCCTCCGCGGTGCGTGACGGCGCCGAGTGGCTGAAGCTCACGGTCAAGAACGACCCCGACAGCGTCTACCTGATCGAGAACCCGGACCTCACCGCCAGGGACCTCGAGCGAGTCAAGGAGAGCCTCGGCAACTTGCTGCAGATGGACATCTGACCGGTCTCGTCCTCGTCCTCGTGCTCGTGCTCGAAGGCTCTGGTTGGGGAGTGCGGTGACCGATTCCGACCCCATCGTTGCAAAAACGTACCCGTACCCATACCCGTACCCGTTCCCGAAAGCGCCCGTCGTGATTGACAAAACTCGTTGGACGACGCCAAGACGGTCACGGTC
>JBFFXF010000456.1:0-2403 GCA_041569895.1 Planctomycetota bacterium
CTCTCGTGGGCGCGCGCCGGCCTGCCCTTCCTCTTCAGCTGGCGCCCGCCGCTCGACGCCGCGACCGCCGTCGTCAGGACGTCACGCGACCGAGACGACTTCGAGGAGAAGATCGACCTGCCGCTCGCCGAGCTCTACCGCGACGGGCGCCGGCAGGTGAATCCGTTCGGGGCCATCCCCGTCTTCGGCAGCAGCTACTTCGTCGTCGGGTGGTTCGGCGTCCTCGTGCAGTGGTGCGGTCTCGAGTGGGCGTGGAAGGTCGAGGAGCTTCTCGAGCTGCGCGACGACCCGCTGCTGCGCGCCGCCTCCGCAGGCGTCATCCGCTCGGGCCTGCAGCAGATGTTCGATCGCCCGCCGTGGACCGGTCTCTACCCCGACGTCTGGAACCTGCTCGAGAACCGCGCCGGCGGCGCGCTCATCTCGCCGATCCTCATCGCCGGGGCGCTGCGCGCGCACGGCCGGCTTCCCCGCGAGCTCTCCGCCTGGTCGCGCCGCGTCGGCGAGGGCGACGAGGCCCGCGTCCTCCACGGCTGGGGACGCCCGATCGAGTGCACGAGCGACGCGGACGGACGCACGCTGCGGATCACCGTCGAGTTCCTCGCTGGCGAGGAGTGCGAGTTGCTCATCACCCGATCATCGAGACCGCGAGAGGTCAACGCAGACGGCCACCGACTCGAGGAGGGCGATGGGGGAGATCAGTGGCGGCATGACGCGGAGGGACGATTGCTCGGGGTGAGGTTTCCGTCGCGAGGGAGATCAACCATCGTCGTGCGCTTTTGACTCCCGCCGGCGCGCTCGTCCTCGCCTTCGGAGGTTTGCTGTCAGACGATTCATAAGGAAGGCAGGAAACTCAGGAAAGCAGGAAACGGAAGGATTGATGGCATGGAGCGTCGTGAACGTCCTCTGTGCGCCTCTGTGGTTCAACTCGTACCCGACTGTCGCTTCTCCACGGCGTCCTCGAGGTCGACAAAGCTCGCAACGCACGACCAGCCTCGTTTCCTGCCTTCCTCTTCTTCCTGCCTTCCTTATAGATGCGTCGCAGGGTCTCGCCGGCGGAGTCGAGCAACCTTCAAAACCGCGGACGTTACTGGCCCGGTGAACCGCCCCGGCCGGCAGAGAAGCGCCAGTTGACGCCGAGGTCGTTGTCCGCGGTCAGGTCGCGCAGCTCGAGGCTTCTTCCGTGGCTCGAGTCGAGCGGTGGCCACGGCGGTGTGCTGCGGTACTTGACCACGTCGATGGTCTCGGGGTAGTAGCGCCGGCCGTCGTGCAGGCCGCTGTCGCGCAGGCGGATGTCCTCGCCCGAGTTGGAGAGGCGGCCGGGGAAGGGGCCGAAGACGGGGAGGTCGGGGCGGTCGCCGTATCGTGCCTCGAACGCGGCCGGGTCGCGCGCGACGATGATCAGGGCGTCCGGAGGGGCCGTGCTGCCGGCAGGGAAGACGTGGTCGACGGCGGGGATGCTCCAGCCGGAGAGGTCGACATCGGTCTTCTCGAGGTTGCGGATCTCGATGAACTCGAGCCGGCTGTCCTCCTCGGGGTCGAAGTGGATCTCGGTGATCTTCAGTCGCGGCGCCGGCGTGTAACGGAACTGCCGCATGGCGCCGTCGCCGTAGAAGACGCGTCGCGTGCCGCCGCGTGTCTCGACGACCGCGCCGCTCGCCGTCGTGCGGGACGTGTCCTCGGATCGCAGGAGCAGCCGCCTGAGGTGCTCCCAGCGCGCCCGGACGTAGTCGCGGAGGCGATCGCGGTGGAAGTCGGCGTTGTTGTACTCGACGCCCCAGCGCGGCCAGCGTCGCATGTCCTGGCGCGCCTCGGCGTTCGTGTTGGCGTCCAGCCTGTCGATCTCGGCCAGGATGACGTCGGGATGCAGTTTCTCCTCGAGCATGCGCCAGATGCGCCCGTAGAGCGCCTTGACGAAGTAGTCGCCCGTCTCGCGTCCGAAGACCGCCTCGAGGAAACCGTTCCAGCTGCTGCCGTGGCGCGGATGGTCGCGCGTGCCGACGAGCGGGTGCTTGCGCGTGTAGACGCGGTCGCTGCCGAGGTCGATCTGTCCGAAGCTCAGGTCGAGGTCCCACGCGTGCGGCGCCCATCGGTGGATGACGCCGCCGGAGTCGTCCTCGATCGTCCCGTGGTAGAGGAGCCAGTTCTTCGAGAAGCCGTCCTCGTCGGAGATCAGGCACTTCACCGTCTGGTACTCGATCGTCGACTCGACGTCGACGTTCTCGAGAATAGAATCGATCAGCTCCTGCCCGCGCAGCTCGTTCAGCTGTCGCGCGAGCTCCGAGATGGTCCGCCAGTCCTCGCCGTTCTCCTCGCCCGCGCGCTTCTCGAATCCGCCGCCGGCGCTTCCCCTCAGCGAGTTGCGGCACTTCCAGAGCGAGCCGTCCGTGTCGAGGCCGTTGCGGC
>JBFFXF010000457.1:0-2322 GCA_041569895.1 Planctomycetota bacterium
GCACGAGGTTGGTCGCGCCGGTGTGGAGGAAGAGCGTCGCCGGTCCGTGCGCCACGCCCGTGGTGTGCATGCCGTGCAGGAAGCACAGGTCGTCGACGTGGCGGGCGACGTTGGGGAACAGCTCGGAGACCCAGTGGCCGCACTCGCCGTGACGCGCGAACGACCACGGCGACTTCATGACGCGCTCCGGCGTCACCTTGCGCGTGCGCGCCACGCGGAACTCGAGGTCCTTGCCGTCGTCGCGCTCGAGACGCGGCTTGAAGTCGAAGGTGTCGACGTGACTCGGGCCGCCCTGCATGAAGAGGAAGATGATGCGCTTGGCGCGCGGTGCGACATGCGGCGTCGCGGCGCGCGCGGGGGCGGCTCGCGCCTGCTCGCCGAGCAGGCCCGCGAGCGCGATCGAGCCGAAGCCGCACGCCAGGCGGCCGAGCGCCTCGCGGCGAGTCGTCGTCAGTCCCGGAATGGAGTCGATTCGCATCCTGCTCTCTCTTCTTCGGCGCTGGCCGCCGTCACGGCCGATCACTCAAGATAGCGGAAATCCACGCACGCGAAAAGGGTGCGGCAGACCTCGGTCCACGCCGCCAGGCGATTATCCGCCGCCGCGGCGAGGTACTCGAGCGCCGCCTCGCGCTCTGCGGGCCGCGGCGAACGGCCCAGCGCCAGACGGCAGGCGCGCTCGAGGCGCTCGCCGTCTCCGGAGGCCGGCTCGTCGAGGATCCGCCGCGCGAACCGCGTCGCCTGCTCGGCGACGAACGGGTTGTTCAGCAGCCACAGGGCCTGCGTCGGCCTCGTGGTCACGGCGCGCCGTCCCGTCGGCAGGTTCGGGTCGGCGAAGTCGAAGACGTCGAAGACATCGAGGAGCCCGTTGCGGAAGATCGGCACGTAGACGCTGCGCCGACGCGTCGTGTATCGGTAGCCGTACTCGATCTTGCCGCCGTCGCCCTTGCCGGCGGGATCGATCGACGGTCCGCCGGCGCGCCAGTCGATCGAATCGCTGATGACGAGCATGGCGTCACGGGTCGACTCGGCGTCGAGACGTCGACGCGCGGCGCGCCAGAGCAGCCGGTTCTCGGGATCGATGCGCGCCGGTCCGGCGCGGGGCGCGCTCGCCTGGCGGTAGGTCCGCGACAGGACGATCTCGCGGACGATCTCCTTGACCGACCGGCCGCGATCGTCGAACCGGAGCGCCAGCATGTCGAGGAGCTGTGGGTGCGACGGACGCTCGCCGGTGAGACCGAAGTTGTCGACGGTGCGCACGATCCCCGCGCCGAGCAGCCAGTGCCAGACGCGATTGACGAGCACTCTCGAGGTCAGCGGGTTCTCGGCGCTCGCCAGCCACGCGGCGAGCTCCCGCCGTCCGCTCTCCTCCGCCGCGATCTCGGGCCGCCCGGGCGAGATCACCGACAGGAACCCGCGCTCGACCACCTCGCCGTGCTGCCGGATCTGGCCGCGAAGGTGGATCGGGCAGTCGGCGGGCTCCTTCTCGTCGACGACCGACATCGTCGTCGGCCGCGGCGGCGCGGCCTTCTTCTCCCTCGCGAGTGTCTTCTCCGCGGCGGCGGCGAGATCCTTCGCCTCCTTGAGACGCTTTTGCAGCGACTCGCGCTGCGCGCTGGCCTCGCTCTCGGCGCCGACGGCGCCCCGCTCGCGATCGACCGGAATGAACTGCACCGCGTCGGCGATCACATGGCCCGTCGTGCCGAGGTTCGAGACGGTCACCGAGGCGCCGCGCCCCTTGCCGAAGCGGAACCGGCCGAGCGAGATGAACTGTCCGCGGATCGGCGGCTCGGGGCGCTGATCGACCTTGACGATCAACTCGCCCTCGGCGTGGCGCACGGTCACCGGCACGCTGACGTCGCGATTCGTCCCGGGCGTCGAGGCGAGGAGCACGTCGTAGACACCCTCGGCGGGAAGCTCCGGCTCGAAGGTCACCGACTTCTCGCCCTTCCCTTTGCGATCGTCGTGGATGTATCCGGCGCCGATGAAGCGCGGGTGGAACGTCGAGCGCTTCCACTCGCCCACGGTGGTCGCCTCCGCGTCGTCCACCAGCACCGCGTCGTCCGGAATCGCGGCCGCGACCAGCGCGTCGAGCTTCTTCTGAACGCGCTTGACGTCGGCCTTCGCCGCCTTGAGCTCCTTCTCGAGCAGCGCGACGCGCTCGAGGTGCTCGTCGACGCGCTTCTGCTCGTCCGACGGAAGGGGAAGCGGGCGCGTGACGAAGCCGGAGACGTTTCCGGGCGTCAGCGTCTTGGTGCTGCGGAAGATGCCGGCGAGGGCGTAGTAGTCCGCCGTCGGGATCGGATCGAACTTGTGATCGTGACA